>NZ_JALFCU010000084.1 GCF_022771645.1 Selenomonas sp. | reverse complement strand
ATCCCGTTCCTGCTGGTTCATGGTCGGATGATACGAGCATGACGATCGCATTGCTGGAAAGTCTCGTGCGCGTCGGACATCTGGATTTCGCTGACGTCATGGAGAATTTCTGCAGGTGGATGGACGAGGCTGCGTTCACGCTGACGGGCGGGCCGCACCTGCGGCCTCGCCATCACCAACTTCAAGCGCGGATTTGCTCCCGTAGAATGCGGAGGAAGCAGCGAGACGGATAACGGGAACGGCTCGCTCATGCGCATCGCACCACTGGCTCCATACCTTTATGCATGATACGGGAAGGAACTTCCAGAGGAAGCCATCAAAATCGTTCATGATGTTTCCGCGATGACGCACGCGCATCCGCGCAGCCAGATGGCATGTGTCATCTACATGTTGATTGCCGTGAGGTTGCTGGATGGTGACACATTGAAGGATGCAATCAAAGGCGGGCTTTCTGAAGCACATGAACGGTATGAGAAAGATGAGCGATTCCGCAGGAATGGAGAGATGCATTGCTCAAAAAAGAATGGATATTGGAGATGTGCAAGTCTTTTGCGGAACAGTTGGCGAATGATTGAGTCATTTCAAAAAACAATGCAAGTGATAGGAGACGCTTCATCATGCAGGTACAGGACATCATGACGAAAAAGGTGCTGACTGTCCGGCCGGAGACGACGGTGCGCGAGGTGGCGGAAATCCTCGTGAGCCACAAGCTCTCGGGCGTTCCCGTCGTGGAAGAGGACGGAAGCCTCGTCGGCATCGTGAAGATGTTGCTTTAATGGAGGCGGTCATGATGACAAAAGAAGAACGTCTCGATAAGGCAAGAGAACTGCATGAGCGCGGATACAACTGCGCACAGTCCGTGGCATGCGCATGTGCGGACAAGACGGAGGTACCGGTGGACGTGCTCTTTGCGGCGAACGAAGAATATGGCGCGAGCCAGGGGACGATGGTCGGCGTGTGCGGCGCGCTCATGGGAACGATCATGCTCGGCGGGCTCTGGAGCAGCACGCGGAATCTCGCGCAGCCGAACGCGAAACCGGCGACGATGAAACTCTCGCGCGGGCTCATGAAAGCCTTCGAGGCTTCTGCTGGTGCGTTGTACTGCAAGGATCTGAAAGGCGTTGGAACGGGCAAGGTCATCTGCACTTGCCCCGACTTCGCGGTGGATGCGGACGGCACGGAGTATAACATCGAAGTCCAGCGGAAAGACAACGGTGCAGACCCGCGGCGGGCGCGCTTCCATGCGTCGCTCCTCGATACGATGAATGTGGAGTAGGGCAAGAAATGGTGGCAGCTGCCGCCGACCGTCGTGATTTTCATCACGGAGAGCGAAGTCAGACGAACATAAGGTGAGGATAATGTGCAGGATTATGGAAGAAATTCATGAGAAGGGCAGGGCGCGGTGTACGTCGTGAAGACCGTGCTCGAGAAGACGGTCGCGTAGACAGCGTGACGTTTGGTAGTGTTTGCCGATATTTATAACGATGTTGCTGTGTTTTCTGTACGCGAAAAGCCCGGCCAAAAACGGTCGGGCTTTTCGTGACCTTCAGCGACAAAACCATTCGCGGCGGCAAAATGGCGGCAAAGGGGATTTGCCATTGCGTTAAGCGCTTGATTTTGCTATGCTGAAGGCGGATTAGATTCTCACACACAATAGAATCAAAAGTTTCAGGGGGTTGGAGGATCGACAACACCACGCGCGCGATGAGGAGGGGGCCAGCATCGCGTGCTGTCGTGGCGTGTCATGATTTCCCTTTGACGAGTCCTATTTTAGCGACGGCAGCCACCTTCATCAAGCATTTTCTGGGACTTTTTTCGGCGAAAAGAAGGTTTTTCGCGATTTTTGTGAAATAGTATCGATGAAATTGTGAAATTCACACGCAGGGATAACAACTTTACACATCCTTAACACGGGGACTTTTGGATGGGGGTAAGATTTTGAAGACGAAGGATCGCAGGAACCGGGTATTGCAAGAGCTCACGCAAAAGCGGCGCGTGACGATCGAGGGGCTCGCGGCGGAGACGGGCGCGTCGACGATGACGATCCGCCGCGACCTCAGGCGGCTGGCGGATGACGATATCGTGACGCTCGTGCAGGGCGGCGCGGTGTACAACGAGGGGAGTGCCTACATCCCATCGCTCGCGGCGCGCGAGAAGCAGATGCGCAAGGAGAAGAGCGCGATCGCGGAATATTGTGCGAGCCGCATCCCGGAAGGCAGCGCTGTCTATCTCGACAACGGTTCGACGACGGTCGAGATCGCGGACGCGCTGCTGAAAAAGCAGAACATCGCCGTGCTGTCGCATTCTCTGCCGGTGCTCAACATCCTCGCGCATGCGAAGAACATCCAGCTCATTTCGATTTCCGGCATTTACGAGCCGAGCGCGAAAGGTTTTTTCGGCGACCTTGCGCAACGAGAGATTTCCGAATTCCGCATCGATATCGCGTTCCTCGGCGTGACGGCCGTCGACGCGGAGGACGGCGTCATGAGCGCCGTGTTTTACGAGCAGGCGCTGAAGAAAGCGCTCATCGAGCGCGCACGCAAGACGATCCTCGCGCTCGACCACACGAAGATCGGCGGCTCGTCGTTCCTCCACGTCTGCGACCTGAAGGACGTCGACGGCATCGTGACGGACAAGCTCGCGGACGCAGAATTTTTGAAGAAGGCCGCACGGCTCGGCATCGAGGTCGTGCAGGTGTGACGCGATTTTTTGCGAGCGTTGAAATTTTATTCGGAGCAAGGAACGAGGCACGTGTCTTTTGGCAAGGACACGTGTCTCTTTTTATTGACACGCAAAGCGTTTGCCGCTATGATGGAACTGTGATTTTTTCGACACGTTGTATTTGTGTACGGGGAGGATGATCGTTCATGAAAGTAGCAGTGCTCATGGGAAGCGACTCCGATTGGAATCTCATGCGCCCGGCGGTCGAGACGCTGAAGTCGTTCGGCATCGAGTCCGAGGTCGAGGTCGCGTCGGCGCATCGCACGCCGGCGAAAGTGCGCGATTTCGTCATGGAGGCGCCGGGCAAGGGCGTCGGCGCATTCATCGTCGGCGCTGGCGGCGCGGCGCATCTCGCGGGCGTCGTCGCGAGCTACACGACGCTGCCGGTCATCGGCGTGCCGATCAGCTCGACGTCGCTGAACGGCATGGACTCGCTGCTGTCGACGGTGCAGATGCCGTCGGGCGTGCCGGTCGCGACGATGGCGATCAACGGAGCGAAGAACGCCGCGCTCTTCGCCGTGCAGGTGTTCGCCGTGTCGGACAAGGAGCTCGCGAAGAAGCTCGTCGACTACCGCGCGGAGATGATCCAGGGCGTCGACAAGAAGGCAGCGCGCGTCAAGGCGCAGCTGTGAGGCTGTCAACTTTTTTGAGACAAAGGAGCACAGGAGCAAAACATCAGTGATGAGTGAAATCGAAAGCAAATGGAAAGAGGAGTGCGGCGTCTACGGCGTATACTCGCGGTCGGAGAATGAAAACGTCTCCGAAATGACGTATTTCGGCCTGTACGCTTTGCAGCACCGCGGCCAGGAGAGCGCGGGCATCGCGCTGACGGACGGCGCTTGGATGGACGTGACGCGCGGCATGGGCCTCGTGAACGAAGTCTTCCGCCACCAGCTGCCGCACATGGAAAACCAGTACATCGCCATCGGCCATGTGCGCTATTCGACGACGGGTTCGAGCCTGCTCGCGAACACGCAGCCGCTCATGGTGAATTACGCGGGCGGCAAGATCGCGCTCGCGCACAACGGCAACCTGACGAACGCGGCGGACATCCGCCACGAGCTCGAGCAGGCGGGCACGATTTTCCAGACGTCGATTGATTCCGAGGTTTTCGTGAATCTCATCGCGCGGTCGCGCAAGGAGACGATCGAGGAAAAAATCATCGAGAGCCTCCAGAAAATCCGGGGCGCGTACTGCCTGACCATCATGACGGAGGACAAGCTCATCGGCGCGCGCGATCCGCACGGCTTCCGCCCGCTCTGCATCGGCAAGCTCGACGACGGCACGTGGATCCTTTCGTCCGAGACGTGCGGCCTCGACGTCAACGGCGCCGAATTTGTGCGCGATGTGAAGCCAGGCGAGATGGTCGTCATCGACGACGGCGGGCTGCATTCGTACACGTTCGGGAAGAGCGAAAAGCTCGCGTCCTGCATTTTCGAGTACATTTACTTCGCGCGTCCCGATTCCGTCATCGACGGGCAGAGCGTGCACGAGGCGCGCTTCGAGATGGGGCGCATCCTCGCGCGCGAGGCGCAGTTCGAAGGCGACATCGTCATCTCCGTGCCGGACTCCGGCACGACGGCGGCGACGGGCTACGCGTACGAGGCGGGACTGCCGTTCGTCGAAGGGCTCATCAAGAACCGCTACATCGGCCGCACGTTCATCCAGCCGACGCAGAAGGCGCGCGACACGGCCGTCAAGCTGAAGCTCAACCCGATCCGCTCCGTCGTCGAGGGCAAGCGCGTCATCATGGTCGACGACTCCATCGTGCGCGGCACGACGAGCGGCAAGATCGTGAAGATGCTCAGGAACGCCGGCGCGAAGGCTGTCTACATGTGCGTGAGCTCTCCCCCCATCGGTTATCCGTGCTACTACGGCATCGACACGAGCGTGCGCAAGGAGCTCATCGCCGCGACGAAGACGGTCGAGGAGATCCGTGAGTACATCGGCGCGGACGGACTGCATTTCCTGAGCCTCGAAGGCCTCATGAAATCCGTGAGCAAGGTGCCGGCCGACGAGATGTGTTATGCGTGCTTCAACCAGGCATACCCCGTCGCGCAGGGCGAACGGCCGCAGGGCGACAGCAAATACGTGTTCGAGCAGCGCAAGTGCTGATAGCAGACACTTGGCGCTTTAGCCTTATGCCGCTTGCGGCGCTATGGGAGGAATCACAGAACAAATGGCAGAAAAACTCACCTATAAGGATGCGGGCGTCAACATCGACGCGGGCAACTACTCCGTCAAGCTCATCAAGGACAGCGTGCGCGCGACGTACCGCCCGGAAGTGCTCGGCGACCTCGGCGGCTTCGGCGGCCTGTTCGCGCTGAACGCCGGCAAATACAAAGAGCCGGTGCTCGTCTCCGGCACGGACGGCGTCGGCACGAAGCTCAAGATCGCGTTCCTCCTTGGCAAGCATGATACGGTCGGCCAGGATGCCGTCGCCATGTGCGTCAACGATATCCTCGTGCAGGGCGCGGAGCCGCTGTTCTTCCTCGATTACCTCGCCGTCGGGAAGCTCGACCCCGAGCAGGTCGCGGCCGTCGTCAAAGGCGTCGCGAACGCCTGCAAGGAATCGGGATGCGCACTCATCGGCGGCGAGACGGCCGAGATGGCGGGCTTCTATCCCGATGGCGAATACGACATCGCAGGCTTTTCCGTCGGCGTCGTGGAAAAATCGAAAATCATCACGGCGGAAAAAGTGCAGGAGGGCGACGTCCTGCTCGGCCTGCCGTCGACGGGCGTCCACTCGAACGGCTTCTCGCTCGTGCGCAAGATCGTCCTCGAGCGCCAGGGCATGAAGGGCGACGAATATATTGACGAGCTCGGCACGACGATCGGCGAAGCACTGCTGACGCCGACGCGCCTCTATCCGAAAGTCTGCCTGCCGCTGATCGAAAGCTATGATATCCATGGCATGGTGCACGTGACGGGCGGCGGCTTCTACGACAACATCCCGCGCGCGCTGCCCGACGATCTCGCCGTCGAGATCAACGACGACGCATGGGCGATGCCGCCGATTTTCGCGCTGCTGCAGAAATGGGGCAACGTCGAGTGGAAGGAAATGTACCGCACGTTCAACATGGGCATCGGCATGATCCTCATCGCGTCGAAGGACGAGGCCGTGAAGATGAAGGCGAAGCTCGAAGCGGACGGCGAGACGGTCTACGAGATCGGCCGCGTCGTGCGCGGCAACCATGACGTGACGATCAAAGGCGGCGTGTTCCATGGCTGAGGCGAAACAGCAAGTCCTCGGCGTGCTCGCGTCGGGGCGCGGCACAGACCTCCAGTCCATCATTGATGCCGTGGAGCGTGGCGAACTCCACGCGACGATCGGCGTCGTGCTGTCGGACAATCCCGATGCGTTTGCACTCATGCGCGCGAAAAACGCGGGCATCCCGGCCATCTGCGTGAACCGCAAGGAGTACGACGGCCGTGAGCCGTTCGAGCAGGCGCTCATCAAAGAGCTCGAAGCGAAAGGCGTGACGCTCGTCGTGCTCGCCGGCTTCATGCGCATCCTGACGCCGCTCTTCGTGCGCCATTACAAGGGCAGGATCCTCAACATCCATCCGGCGCTGCTGCCGAGCTTCCCCGGCGCGCATGCGCATCGCGACGTGCTCGCGTACGGCGTGAAGGTCAGCGGCTGTACGATTCATTTCGTCGACGAAGGCACGGACAGCGGCCCCATCATTGCACAGGCCGCCGTGCCCGTGCTCGATGACGACACGGAGGACACGCTCGGCGCTCGTGTGCTCGAGCAGGAACACAAACTGTACCCGCAGGTCATCGAATGGTATTGCGAAGGGCGGCTGCACATCGAAGGCCGCCATGTCCGCATTGACAAATAATTTAGGAGGAACGCATTCCATGAAAATCAAACGCGCTCTCGTGAGCGTATCGAACAAAGCCGGTGTTGTCGAGTTCGCTCGTGCGCTGCACGAGGCCGGTGTCGAGATCGTCTCGACGGGCGGCACGATGAAGGCCATCAAGGACGCGGGCATCCCCGTCACGTACGTCAGCGATGTCACGGGCTTCCCTGAGATCATGGACGGCCGCGTCAAGACGCTGAACCCGTACATCCACGGCGGCATCCTCGCCGTGCGCGACAACCCAGAGCACGTCCGCGAGATGCAGGAGCACAAGATCACGGGCATCGACCTCGTTGCCGTGAACCTCTATCCGTTCAAAGAGACGATCGCGAAGCCGGGCGTCACGCTCGCTGAGGCCATCGAGAACATCGACATCGGCGGCCCGGCCATGGTGCGCGCAGCGGCGAAAAACTTCAAGTTCGTCACAATCGTCACGAACCCGGACCGCTACGCCGACATCGCAAAGCAAGTCAAAGAGACGGGCGAAGTCGACGACCATACGCGCATGGTGCTCGCACAGGAAGCGTTTGCGCACACGGCGGCGTATGACGACATGATCCAGAAGTATCTCCAGCAGCAGCTCGAAAAGTGAGGCCATCCATGAATATTCTTGTCATTGGCGGCGGCGGCCGCGAGCACACGCTCGCATGGAAGCTCGCGCAGTCGCCGAAAGCGACGAAGCTCTACGCCATTCCCGGCAATCCCGGCATGGCGGCCGTGGCCGAGTGCGTCAGCGGCGTCAGCATCGAGGACAATGATGCCGTCGTCGCGTTCGCAAAGGAGCACGCCATCGATCTCGCCGTCATCGGCCCGGAAGTGCCGCTGACGAACGGCCTCGTCGATGCGTTCGAGGCGGCGGGCATCCTCGCGTTCGGCCCGCGCAAGGCTGCGGCCGAGCTCGAGGGCTCGAAGTCGTTTTCGAAGAACCTCATGAAGAAATACAACATCCCGACGGCGAAATACGAAGTGTTCACGGACGCGGAGGCGGCGAAGGCTTACGTCAAAAAAGAGGGCGCGCCCATCGTCGTCAAGGCCGACGGCCTCGCGGCAGGCAAGGGCGTCATCGTCGCCATGACGGAGGAGGAAGCGCTCGCGGCTGTCTCCGACATCATGGAAGATCAGGAATTCGGCGCAGCCGGCAGCCGCGTCGTCATCGAGGAGTTCATGGAAGGCGAAGAAGCGTCGCTCCTCTGCTTCACGGACGGCGAGACCATCGTGCCGATGATTTCGTCGCAGGATCACAAGCGCGCCTACGACGGCGACAAAGGCCCGAACACGGGCGGCATGGGCACATACGCGCCCGCGCCGGTCATGACGCCGGCGATGGTCGAGGAGACGAAGAAGAAGATTCTCGAGCCCGTCATTGCCGCGATGAAGAAAGAAGGCCGCACATATCAAGGCTGCCTCTACGCGGGCCTCATGATCACGAGCGAAGGCCCGAAAGTCGTCGAGTTCAACGCGCGCTTCGGCGATCCCGAGACGCAAGTCGTATTGCCGCTCCTGAAGAGTGATCTCGTCCAAATCATGGTCGCGTGCGCGAAAGGCGACGGCTCGCTGAAAGATATGGACATCCAGTGGAGCGATGGCGCAGCCGTCTGCGTCGTGCTCGCGTCGGGCGGCTATCCGAAAGCGTACAAGAAAGGCTATGAAATCACGGGCCTTGCCGATGCTGAGGCGGAGGGCTGTCACGTCTTCCACGCCGGCACGGCAGAGAAGGACGGCAAGATCGTCACGGCTGGCGGGCGCGTGCTCGGCGTCGTCGCCGAAGCGGAGGATGTCCGTGCGGCTGTGAAGAAGGCGTACGCAGGCGTCGACGCCATCGACTTCACGGACAAGATGTACCGCAAAGACATCGCGCACCGCGCACTCGAACGCCAGAACAAATGACATTTCGCGCATGACAAGAAACCCTGCATCGTAGAAAATGTTGGAACGGATTTTCACGATCAGGGCTTCTTTTTTGTGCGTTTTCGGAAAACTCTTTCAAAAGCTGAAACAACTACCCAGTTTTCGCGAAAGTTCTTCAAAATCTTGATGAAGTGTGTTACAATGAACTCGTTCCAAAACAATATAACATATTCGTTTGGCCTTGGGAAAACCAAGCGGCAAGGGAGAGAAGTCAATGGACTGGTTGACGGAAGGTTACAACGGGATAGTCTTGGCCTTCGTTCCGATTCAGGCAATGCTCCTGATGTTTTACCGGCAGCGGAAGTATCCGCCGCTCCGGCGCGACCGCGCGTTTGCGTTCGTCGTCAGCGCGGGGATCTTGTTGCTGCCGCTCTGCCTCGTGACGCAGCAGCCCGTCTTTTATGCGGCGAGCTATGCCTGCTTGCTCATCAGTTTGTGGAATTATTTTGGCAAGCAGAACCCCGAGCAGTTCTTCGAGAACCGCACGGGGCTGTTCAACCGCCGCGCGTTCGAATGCCTCATGCGCGAGAACGCGAGCCGGCGCTACTCCATCGTCTCGCTGTGCATCCGCAATTATCTTGATATGCGCGAGCTTTATGGCGAGCGCCAGATGGATCGCTGCCTCACGCACATCGGCCGCTGGATGCACGAGGCGTTCCCCGCGCAGAATACGTTTTACCTGCGCAATGGCAACTTCGTCGTGCAATCGTTTGCGCCGTTCGACCAGGCAAAGGCGGCCGAACGCATTCAGGCGCGGTTTGCAGAGAACTGGCACGTTGGCGATGTCGACCGCTTCTTTGACGTGAGCTGCGCGCTGCTCGACAGCTCGGTGCGCGCCGCGTCCGTGCATGACATCATGAACTGCCTCGCGATGGCGCATCATCGCCAGGATCATACCGTGTTGCCGGACAAGCGGCCCGTGCAGGTTGATGGCGCGTACGTCGAGGATCTGCATAAGGAAGTCGCCGTCAAGCGCGCGCTCGAGCGCGCCGTGGAAAACGATGGCGTCTGTGTGTTCTTGCAACCCATTGTCGATGCGCGCACGCAGCGCATCGTCGGCGCGGAGGCGCTCGCGCGTCTCTATGACAAGGAGCTCGGCTACATTTCGCCGGGCGTCTTCATCCCCATCGCGGAGAAGGACGGCAGCATCACGGCGCTCGGCAAGCAGGTGTTCGAAAAGGTTTGCAAGTTCATGAGCTGGCCGGAAACGCAGGCGCTCGGGCTCGATTGGGTCAACGTGAACCTCTCGCCCGTGCAGTGCATGAACCCGCACCTCGCCGAAGAATTCATCGCGATCCAGCGGAAATACGGCGTGCCGGCGGCGAAGATCCACATCGAAATCACGGAAGAGTCGATCATCAACCTCACGACGCTGCAGAACCAGATTGCGCGCATGCGGAAGGAAGGATTCCGTTTCGTGCTCGATGATTATGGCAGCGGCTATTCGAACCTCATGATGGTGCGCAACATCCCGTTCATCAACATCAAGCTCGACATGACGTTCGTGCGCGCGCATTTCGAGGACCCGAACACGCTGCTCCCCGACACGATCCGCGCGTTCCGCGAGCTCGGTTTCAGCATCACGGCCGAAGGTGTGGAAACATCGGCCATGGCGCTCGCGCTCGATGAAATGGACACGACGTACCTGCAAGGCTTCCACTATGCGCGGCCGATGCCGATGGAAGATTTCTACGTCTTTATGAAAGCGGCAGGACGGCAGGCTGAGGAAGAAGAGGCCGGAGATGATTGCATGGTGGCCGCCAAATCGGTATAATGATGCCGAAGGGGGCATCGTCATGCCAAACGAAAACGAACTTGCCGAATACGCGCGCCTCGTCGTGCGCATCGGCGTGAACTTGCAAAAAAACCAAATACTCGTCATCAATACGCCCATCGAGTGTGCACCGTTCGCACGCCTTCTTGCCAAAGAAGCGTACACGGCCGGCGCGCACGATGTCGTGCTGAGCTGGAGCGACGAAGAGAGCGCTCGCATCAAATACGATATGGCGCCGATGGCTGTCTTCTCGGAATTTCCCGACTGGCGGCGCACGTTCTACATGGATTATGCGGAACAGGGCGCCGCCTTTGTTTCGATTGCGGCGCGCAATCCGGAAATCTTCGCAGGCGTCGCGCCCGAGCGCTTGACGCGCACGCAGCAGGCGGCGGGCGCCGCGCTCCTCGAATACCGCCAGCGCCTCATGAGCAACGAGAACACGTGGTGTGTCGTGTCTGTGCCGACGGCGGCGTGGGCGAAAAAAGTCTTTCCCGAGGCGGGCGAGGCGGAGGCGCAGGAAAAACTCTGGAAAGCGATCCTCCAGACCGTGCGCATCGGCGCAGGCGATGCCGTCGCATCCTGGAACGAGCACATCGCGTTCCTGCATCGGGCGGCAGAATTCCTCAACGCGAATGATTTCGCGCGCCTCCATTACACGAACGAGTGCGGCACGGATCTCACGATCGAGCTGCCGGAAGGCCACGTCTGGGCTGGCGGCTCGGAGCTCTCGGCGACGCGCGTGCCGTTCGTCGCGAACCTGCCGACGGAAGAAGTCTACACGCTGCCGAAGCGCGACGGCGTGACGGGCACGGTCGTCGCGACGAAGCCGCTCGTCTATCAGGGTAGCTTGATCGAGCATTTCCGCTTGCGTTTCGAAGCTGGCCGCGTCGTCGAATATCATGCGGAACGTGGCGAGGATGTGTTGCGCGAGCTCCTCTCGACGGACGAGGGCTCATCGCGCCTCGGCGAGGTCGCGCTCGTGCCGTATGATTCGCCGATTTCGCAGAGCGGTCTTTTGTTCTACAACACGCTGTTCGACGAGAATGCCGCGTGTCATCTCGCGCTCGGCAAGGCATATCCGACGTGCCTCCGGGGCGGCGAAACGATGCAGAGCGTCGAGCTCCTGCAACATGGGGTCAACGATTCGTTGCTGCACGAAGATTTCATGGTCGGCAGCCGTGAGCTCGACATCACCGGCACGCGCCGCGCCGACGGCCGCGACGTCCCCGTGTTCCGCCACGGCAATTTCGTGGACTTCGCATGAATGCGGTTGTAAGAGTGTAACATATCTTTTCAACAATGGATTGACAGCGTACACGCTTTTCGATAAACTAGTAAAAATATTTTTTTTCAACGAGAGAAAGAGAGGGTCTGCATTGGCTTACTTCTATCCTGAACCATCGCATACGTTTGGCGAGTATCTTCTCGTCCCGGGGTATTCCTCTGACAAATGCATTCCGACGAACGTCTCCCTGAAGACGCCGCTCGTGAAGTACAAAAAAGGCGAACAGCCGAAGATCACGATGAACATCCCGATGGTCTCGGCCATCATGCAGGCCGTCTCGAATGACACGATGGCCATCGCGCTCGCGAAAGAGGGCGGCGTGTCTTTCATCTATGGTTCGCAGACGATTGAAGAAGAAGCGGCCATGGTCGCGCGCGTCAAGAATTACAAGTCCGGCTTCGTCACGAGCGATTCGAACATCACGCCGGAGACGACGCTCGGCGAGATCCTCGACCTCCTCAAAAAGACGGGCCACTCGACGATGGCCGTGACCGAGGACGGCACGCCGACCGGCAAGCTCGTCGGCATTGTCACGAGCCGCGACTACCGCCTGTCGCGCATGAGCCTTGATGAAAAGGCCGGCACGTTCATGACGCCGTTCGAAAAGCTCGTCTACGCCGATGCGGACACGACGACGCTCTCGATGGCGAACGACATCATCTGGGACAAGAAGCTCAACATGCTGCCGCTCGTCGACAAGAACCAGCGCCTGCGCTACATGGTCTTCCGCAAGGACTACACGGACAACAAGGACAACGCGAACGAGCTCATCGACAGCAACAAGCGCTACATCGTCGGCGCCGGCATCAACACGCGCGACTACGCCGAGCGCGTGCCGGCGCTCCTGAAGGCCGGCGCGGACGTGCTCTGCATCGATTCGTCGGAAGGCTTCTCCGAGTGGCAGCGCATCACGCTCCGCTACATCCATGAGCATTTCGGCGAGGACGTCAAGGTCGGCGCGGGCAACGTCGTTGACGCGGACGGCTTCCGCTTCCTCGCCGAGGCCGGCGCGGACTTCGTCAAGGTCGGCATCGGCGGCGGCTCGATCTGCATCACGCGCGAGACGAAAGGTATCGGCCGCGGCCAGGCAACGGCGCTCATCGACGTCTGCCGCGCGCGCGACGAATATTTCAAGGAGACGGGCGTCTACGTGCCGGTCTGCTCCGACGGCGGCCTCGTGCACGATTACCACATGACGCTCGCGCTCGCCATGGGCGCGGACTTCCTGATGCTCGGCCGCTACTTCTCGCGCTTCGACGAGAGCCCGACGGACAAGGTCAAGATCAACGGCACGTATTACAAAGAGTATTGGGGCGAAGGCTCGAACCGCGCGCGCAACTGGCAGCGCTACGACCTCGGCGGCGCGAAGAAGCTGTCGTTCGAGGAAGGCGTCGACTCCTACGTGCCGTACGCCGGCGCGCTGAAGGACAACGTGAACATCACGCTCGCAAAAGTCCGCTCGACGATGTGCAACTGCGGTGCGCTCAATCTCGAAGAGCTCCGCGACAAAGCCCGCATCACGCTCGTCTCGGCGACATCCATCGTCGAAGGCGGCTCGCACGACGTCATTTTGCGCAACAAATTTAATCAGGCATAACAGTTTTACGGGAGGCCACTACATGACATTCATGTGGTGGCCTTTTTGATTCACAAAATTTTCACGCATACGAAATACAATGAACAAAAACCATCGGAGGGATTTTTATGCGCGTTTTGCTGGCTGAGGACGACAAGCGCCTCGGGAAACTCATCAAATATATGCTCGAACAGAACCAGATCCAGGTCGAATGGGTCACGGACGGCAGCGATATCTACGATTATGCGAAGTTCACGGACTACGACATCCTCGTGCTCGACTGGATGATGCCGGGCGAAAGCGGCGTCGACGCCTGTCGCCGCCTGCGAAAGGACGGATACGAGCGCGCGATCCTTATGCTGACGGCGCGCGATTCCGTCGAGGACCGCGTGACGGGGCTCGACGCCGGCGCGGACGACTACCTCGTGAAGCCGTTCGAGTTCGCGGAGCTCCTCGCGCGCCTGCGCGCGCTCGGCCGCCGCAGCACGCAGAAGATCCAGCAGGACATCATCGAGGTCGGAGGTTACACGCTGAACCGCACGGCGAAAGTGCTGAAGAAGGACGACCAGGTCATCCAGCTCTCGCCGCGCGAGTTCCAGATTTTTGACCTGCTCGCGCAGAACCTCGGCATCGTCGTGCCGCGCGACATCATCCTCGACCGCATCTGGGGCCTCGAGTCCGACGTGAGTTCGAACAACATTGATTCGTACATGAAGATCCTGCGCAAGAAGCTCGACACGGGCGACGGCAAGAACCTCATCAAGACGGTGCGCGGCGTCGGCTACAAGCTTGAGGCCGACGACTGATGGCCGCGAATTTCACGAACATTTTTGGCCAGGGGCGCCGCCGCCTCACGCTGTTCTACTCGGCCATCATGGCCGTGTTCCTCGTGCTGCTCATCTTCGTCGTGCACAAGACGATGGAGTGGTCCATCACGTCCGAGCAGGCGCGCGAGCTCATGGATACGGCGAGCAATGTCGCCGAAGGGCAGATTTATCTGAACCAGCACCCGGACATCTCGCTCGATGATGCGACGTACAAGAGCACGAATGACCGCTTGTTTTTCTACGTGTTCGACCAGCACGGGCGGCTGCTGAATTTCGCGCGCGCGTCGTTCCGCCTTGAGCCGTTCGTCCTCGACCTCGTCAGCAAATGGGACGGGCAGGAAGGCGAGGTCTCCGTCTTCGGCCGCAAGGGCGAGGGCGGGCAGATCATGACGCGCGTCATGATGACGGCGAAGACGATCCGCGACGAGGACGGCTCGCTGCAGACGGTCTATGTCGGCAAGGACGTCACGGCCATGTACAACGGCATGCAGAAATCGACGTATGCGATGGGCGTGCTCGGCGTCGTCGCGTTGATTTTCGCGACGGTGTTCGGCCACATCCTCTCGGGCCGCGCCATGGTGCCGCTGAAGGAAGCGTATGAAAAGCAACGACAGTTCGCGGCCGACGCCTCGCATGAGCTCCGCACGCCGCTCGCCGTCGTCATGGCTTCGGCAGACCTTCTCGAAAACGATCCGTCCATCACGTCGCCGTTCCTCAAGCAAGTCATCGAAGACGTGCGTGACGAGGTCAAGAAGATGACGAAGCTCGTCAGCGACCTCTTGCTCGTCGCGCGCAGCGACAACAAGGCGCTGAAGCTGAAACCTACAAAATTCGATGCGGCCGAGCTCCTCGGCCAGACAGCGCGTGTCATGCAGCCGCTCGCGGAAAAGAAGCACATCACGATCGCCACGGCGGCGGACGATGGCAAAGACGGCGACATGACGAAGCACGAGATCCAGGCCGACGAGCAGAAGATCAAGCAGCTCATGCTGATCCTCGTCGACAACGCTGTGAAGTACACGCCGGAAGGCGGCCGCGTGACGGTCGGCTTCGAAAAGGCGCCGCAAGGCCGCGTGCGCTTCTATGTGCAGGACACGGGCATCGGCATTGCAGAGGAAGACCAGCAGCGCATCTTCGACCGCTTCTACCGCGTCGACAAGGCGCGTTCGCGCGAGATGGGCGGCAACGGCCTCGGCCTTTCCATCGCGCAGGAAATCGTGAACCTCCATCAAGGAACGATCACGGTCAAGAGCCGGCCGGGCGAAGGCACGCGCTTCATCGTCGAGCTGCGCGTGAAATGCAAGGGCTGATGACGAGAAAAGAAAAACTTTGCGGAATGCGCCGCTTGTGATAAAATATAAGATAACCGTTTGCCAAGAGGGCAACGTATCCATTTTTATAAATGACGCGTGTTCGATAAGGAGATGTTTGTAACCATGATGGCACTCAATTTCCAGGCGCCGAAGCACAAGAAGATGCTCATGGAGCGCACGAAGAACTGCACGGTCCGTCTCGGCGACGAGAGCGACAAATTCCCCGAGGATTCCATCGTCTGGATCACGTCGGGCGTGAGGGGCGAGCCGAAGCACAAGCTCTACACGGCGTTCATCGACAAGGTGCGCGTCAAGACGATGGGCACGTTGACGTCGGCAGACCTCGGCCACCAGAACCCGGAGATCAATTCCGTCGAGGAGCTCGTCGCGGATTTCGAGAAAATCTACAAGCGCCGCGTGACGAAAGA
>NZ_JALFCU010000052.1 GCF_022771645.1 Selenomonas sp. | reverse complement strand
CGTTCACGCTCAACGGCCTGCCCGTCACGGCCATCGCGAAGCCGCAGCCGAACATCCAGTACACGCGCGTGCTCGACGACCTGCGCGCGACGATCCATGTCGAGATCTTCTCGCGCGGCACGAGCGAACTGCTCGCAGCGGCGCGCGCACTGAAAAGCGGCAAGATTCTCGGCTTCCTCGCTGACCAGGACGCAGGCCCGGGCGGATGCTTCACGGATTTCCTCGGCCGCACGGCTTCGACGCCGATGGGGCCTGCGGTCTTTGCGAGCAAGTTTCATGCGCCGGTGCTCCCCGCATTCATCCTGCGCCAGCCGAATGGCAAGCACAAAGTTGTCATCGGCGAAGTGATGCATTATGAGGATCACGGTGACCCCGACAAGGACCTCGAGGCGTTCACCGTCAAAATGACGAAGATCGTCGATCGCATCATCCGCGAAAACCCGACGCAGTGGCTCTGGTTCCAGAAGCGCTGGAACACGCCGCCGGAAGAAGCGAAAAAGAACAAGCATCACACGGCAAACGAACCGCGCGCGCGCCGCCGCCACGCGAAAACAGCTGACGCGGCGCCGCAACCGGAAAACGATGACACAAAGGAGGAACCGGCGGAGAAATGAGCAAACAGCAGAAGATTTTCATCGGCCTCGGCGTCCTCCTGTTCGCCTGCGTCATCATCTGGGCGGTCCGCACGGAGCCGCAAGCTCCGGAGCGGCAGTCTCTCGAGACGGAATCGAAGACGATGACGTATGACGACAACACCATCAAGTCCGAGAAGAACGGCAAGATCGTCTGGGAACTCACGTCCGAGACGATGACGATGGACGTCGACACGAAAGACGTCGAGATGGAAAACCTCACGGGCAAGTTCTACGGCGATGACGGCCGCGTCGCGACGCTCACGGCGAAGCACGGCGCGTACAAAGACGGCGCGAAGGACATCACGATCGACACGGACGTGAACGTCACGACGACGGACGGCGCAGCACTCACGTGCGACAAGCTGACGTGGAACGACACGGAAGGCAAGCTCACGGCGGATGGCAGCGCCTACATCAAGCACGAAGACATGGAGGCGCGCGCCGACAAGATCGAGTCGACGAACCTCTTTCATCATTTCAAGGCCATCGGCCATGCACATATCGTGAAAGGCGCAGGACAAGGAGCGGAGCAAAAATGAAGACATCAATGAAAAAATGGTTGGCGGCTGCACTGTCCGCGAGCTTGCTCGCAGGGAGCGCCGTCGCGTTTGCCGCGGCGAATGGCGAGCCGGCCTCGCTCGACGCCGATACCGTCGAGTACGATATGGGCACAGGCATCATCACGGCCGAGGGCAACGTCCTCATGAAGCGCGGTGTCGCGCGTGTCGCAGGCGCCACGGCGCAATATAATTCCAAGACGCAGGAAGGTTACGTCAAGGGCAACGTCATCGCCGTGCGCGAAGATATGCGCATGACGTGCAGCGAGCTCGTCTCTGACGGGCAAGAGCATATGCGCGCAACAGGCAACGTCCACGGCACGCAGCAGGACAAAGCGTTCTCGGGCGATCAGGTCGATTATTTCCCGCAGCAGAATGACTACCTGCTCATGGAGGCGGGCGGCGTGCTCTCGAACGCCGACGGCACATTCACGGCCGCGCGCATCGAGGGCTGGCTGAAGGACGAGCACTACATCGGCACAGGCGCCGCGCACCTCGTGAGCCCGACGAAGAATGCCGAGGTCGGCGGCGATCAGATGGATTATACGAAGGGCGTCGTCGTCGCGACGGGCAACGCCTGGGCCGTGCAGGAGAACAACACGATGCGCGCGAACAAACTCACCGTGCGCCTCGACCAGAACGGCCAGGCCCAGGTCCAGTAACACATCATCAGTGACAGTGAGCGAGGGAACACCTTGAACATCGAAGCAAAAAAACTCGTCAAGAAATTCAAGCAGCGCACGGTCGTCGACCGCGTGTCGCTCCGCGTCGAGAAGGGCGAAATCGTCGGTCTCCTCGGCCCGAACGGCGCCGGCAAGACGACGACGTTCTACATGATCGTCGGCCTCGAACATCCGACATCCGGCGACGTGTTCCTGAACGGCGTCAACATCGCGCAGCTCCCGATGCACAAGCGCGCGGCGCTCGGCATCAGCTACCTCACGCAGGAAGCGTCGATTTTCCGCAAGCTCACGGTCAAGGAGAACATCATGGCCATCCTCGAGACGACGACGCTCTCGAAGGCCGAGCAGAAAATCAAGTACGAGGAGCTCCTCGACGAGTTCCACATCAAGCACGTTGAGGACCGCAAGGGCACGGAGCTCTCGGGCGGCGAGCGCCGTCGCGTCGAGATCGCGCGCTGCCTTGCGCTCGAGCCGCAGTTCATCCTGCTCGATGAGCCGTTCGCCGGCGTCGACCCGCTCGCCGTCGCCGACATCCAGGAGATCATCCAGTACCTCCGCCAGCGTGGTATGGGCATCCTCATCACGGATCACAACGTCCGCGAGACGCTGCACATCGTCGACCGCGCCTACATCCTGAGCGAGGGCAAGATCCTGCTCGAAGGCGACAGCCAGACGATTGCGAACAGCCCGGTCGCACGCAAATTCTACCTCGGCGACAACTTCACGCTTTGATTCGAACGCCCGCGTGGCTTTACCATATATCGAACCCGAATAGGAGATTCATATGCATATCCGGATCCTCGACAAATACATCTTCCGAGAAGTCGTCTTGACGTTTATCTTCGGCATCTTCGCGTTCTCGACCGTCTTCATCGGTTCCGGCACGTTGTTCCGCATCGCGAAATACATCACGGACTACGGCGCGTCCATCACGTCCGTCATCAAGGTCTTCGTCTACAGCCTGCCGGGCGTCGTCATGTGGACGTTCCCGATGTCGATGCTCCTCGCATCGCTCCTGACGTTCGGCCGCCTCTCGAGCTCGTCGGAGATCACGGCCATGAAATCGTGCGGCATCGGCTTTTTCCGCATCGCTGCGCCGGCCATCCTCCTCGGCTTTTTCGTCAGCATCGGCGCCATCTGGTTCAACGAATACGTCGTGCCGTGGGGCAACTCCGCCTACCGCAACGTCGTGTTCTACGAGATCCAAGGACGCAACGGCCTCGAGTCGCAAGACCACGTCATCCTCAAGGATATCCAGGACGGCAAGATCCAGCGCCTCCTCTACGCGCGGCGCTACGACGCCGACACCGAGACGCTGCAAGGGCTGACGCTCCAGGAGTTCGGCGACGACGGCAAGGTCAAGCACGTCGAGAACGCCGACTACGCCGAGTATGGCGAAAAGCAGTGGACGATGCACAACGGCATGATCTATGACATCGCGGAGGGCGAAAGCGAGCACTCCATGCGATTCAATACGCAGGTGCTCCCCATCAACGCCAGCCCGAAGCAGATCGTCCGCGAGCAGAAAGACCCCGAGGAGCTCACGATGAAAGAGCTCAAGGCGCAGATCGAAATCATGAAGACGCAGTACGTCAACACGAACAAGCTCGAGACGGAGCTCTACCAGCGCATCACCGTGCCGCTCGCGAGCCTCATCTTCGCGCTCGTCGGCGTGCCGCTCGGCCTGCAGCCGACGCGCAACAGCTCGTCCGCGGGCTTTGCGATCAGCATCGTCATCATCTTCATCTACTACGCGCTCATGACGATGGCGAACGCTCTCGGCCGCAGCGGCGCCCTCGCCCCGGCCCTCGCCGTCTGGATCCCGAACCTCGTCGGATTGATCGCAGGGCTTTACTTGGTTCGGAAAGCGTCGAGATAACTTTTTGGGCAGCCTCTCCCTCAGGGAAAAGCAGACGCACGGCGCTTTAGCGCCGATGCGGTCGCTTTATCCTTTAGGTAGAGGGGGACCGCGATAGCGGTGGATAAGCAGACACTTGCCGCTTTAGCGGCTTAGTGGTCGCTTATGCCGCTTGCGGCTAAGGGTCCCCTGTACGTCAAAACAATTCGCACGTCGCACCTTCCGCGGGTGCGACAAAGAAGGAGGTCAGCCTATGTACGGCGTTCTGCTCATTCTCGTCCTCGTCATCACCGGCGGAGCCATCGCGTTCATCGGCGACCGCCTCGGTTCGAAAGTCGGCAAGAAGCGCCTCTCGCTCTTCGGCCTGCGCCCGCGCCACACGTCCATCATCGTCACGATCGTCACGGGCATCCTCATCACGACGACGACGCTCGGCGTCATGACGCTCGTCTCGAAGGACGTGCGCACGGCGCTCTTCGGCATGGAACAGCTCAACCGCACGATGCTCGAGACGAAAGCGAGCCTCACGGAAGCGCAGGCCGGGCTTGCGTCCGCACAGCAGCAGAAAGACGAAGCGGACCGGGCGCTCACGGCCTCGCAGGCCGAGGTCGAAAAGCTCCAGTCACAGCAGTCCGCGCTCGAAAAAGAACAGCAGCGCCTCGTCGAAGGCAACCGCCTGCTCGAAGCGGCGAAGGCCGCGCTCACGGCGCGCAACGACGAGCTCGCAGCGAAAAACGACAGCCTGCTCGGCGAAAACGAAAGCCTCATGGGCCGGAACGAAGCGCTCCAGGGCGAGAACGACAGCCTTGCGCAGACGAACATCAAGCTCGGCGATGAAAAGAAGCTCCTCGAGAAGCAGACGCAGGCGCTCGCCGACGGCCTCATCACCATCCGCGAAGGCGACATCGTCTACCGCGCCGGCGAAGTCATTGCGAGCGGCGTCATCCGCGGCAATCGCGACGAAGAAGCCGTGCGTGCCGACCTCACGACGCTCGCGCAAGTCGCGAGCCGCAACGTCTCCGTGCGCGTCGGCGAAAACAAGACCGACCAGGACATTTGGATCTATCGCCCCGAGTTCGAGACGGCTGTCCAGACCATCGCGAAGAGCCCGCAGGACATGGTCGTGCGCGTCGTCGCGTCCGGCAACCAGATTCGCGGCGAAGAGATCCGCGCGTCGCTCGAGCTCTACAAGAACAGCATCATCTTCCAGCCGCACGAATTCATTCTCGCGCGTGCCTATCGCATCGACGGCAGCCAGAAAGGCGTCGCGGAAGAAGCGCTCATGGACTTCCTCGGCGGCGTGAACCAGACGGCGCAGTCGCGCGGCATCCTGCCCGATCCGATTCGCGGCACCGTCGGCGTCATCGAGGCCGCGCAGTTCTATGACGTCGTGAACCGCATCGCGCCGTACCGCGACGGCTTCGTCCTCTCGGCGTACGCAAGGGAAGCGACGAACGCCCTCGGCCCGCTGCGCCTCGACGTCAAAGTCGAGCACGCGGATGAGAGCACGGCGGAGGTGCAGCCATGACCGGCGCGAAAGGCGCCGACCGCATTGTCGTCCTCGGCCTCGATCCCGGCCGCGACAAATGCGGCTTCGCCGCGCTCGAAAAAACAGAGGACGGCACGATTCGCGTCCTCATGCAAAAGGTCATCGAAACAAAGAACCTCGAACAAGAAGCCGCCGCAGCTGCGGCGGCTTTTTCTCCAGAGAGGCTCATCGAAGGCAACGGCACGACGAGCAAAGAAGCGCGCGAACGCATCCAGCGCGCCTTGCCGGAACTCCCCATCGAAGTCATCGACGAATACCGCACGACGGAGCAAGCGAAGCGCGACTATTGGAAAGCCCACCCGCCGTCGGGGCTCCGGAAACTCATCCCGACCACGATGCAAGTCCCGCCCGTCCCCGTCGACGACTTCGTCGCCGTGATTCTTGCAACGAGGTATCTATGTACTGCAGCCTCTCCCTCCGGGAGAGGGGGACCGCGTTAGCGGTGGAGAGGGTCCCCTGTAAGCCGAAACAATTCGCAGGATGAAACTTCCGCGGGTGCGAAAAAGAACGGAGAACACTATGAGAGAAAAACAACAGCGTCCCGACTGGACCACGTACTTCCTCGACATCGCGCGCGCCGTCGGCCGCCGTGCGACGTGCCTGCGCCGCCGCTACGGCGCGATCATCGTCAAAGACCACATCATCATCAGCACCGGCTACAACGGCGCGCCGCGCGGCGAGGCGAACTGCATCGACACCGGCCTCTGCGAGCGCGAGCGGCTGCACGTGCCGAAAGGCAAGAACTACGAGCTCTGCGTCGCCGTCCACGCCGAGCAGAACGCCATCATCAACGCCGACCCCGCCGCCATGGACGGCGCGACGATCTACATCGTCGGCGTCAACGCCGACGGCACGCTCGCGTCCGGCAAGCCGTGCCTCCTCTGCCGCAGGATGCTGCGCAACGCGAAGCTCGCCCACGTCGTCTACTACGAAACGGACGGCAGCGTCGTCGAATGCCGGCCGGATGAAATTCACGACTGAAAATTCACGCTCTGCCATTTTGTTGGTAGGGCGTATTTTTTTTCGGAAATATTCAAAAATGATTTACAACGTTCCGACAACGTAATAAAATAAAACCAGAGGTGATATAAAATGGCAACGAACGCAACCGTCACGATCCGCATGGACGCGGATCTCAAAAGAGAAGCCGAGCATATCTGCGAGGAAATGGGGCTCACGATGTCTTCGGCCATTACGATTTTCACGAAGCGCCTCGTCCGCGATCGTGCCATCCCTTTCACCGTCACAGCTGGCGATGCGTACTTCAACGAGAACAACTTGCGTCACTTGCGAGCCGCGGCGAAACGGATGGATGAAGGCCGTTTCGCGTATCACGATTTGATCGAGGACGAAGCGGAATGATGATTGCATGGGACGAAGAAGCATGGGCGGACTATGTTGCATGGCAATCGGAAGACAAGAAAATCCGCAAGCGCATCAATGACCTGATCAAAGACATCCAGCGCAACGGCCATCGCGGCATCGGCAAGCCGGAGCCGCTGCGCTACATGAACGGCGGCTGGTGGAGCCGAAGGATTGACGAGAAGAATCGGCTGATTTATCGCATAAAGGAGCAGGCAATCGAAATCATCCAGTGCAAGGGACATTACGATGACTGATGGCATGAGGGAACGGGAGACGAAAAATCCCGTTCCTTTTCTTTGTTTGCGTTTCAACATTCATTGACACGCGAAAAGGCTTGTTGTAGAATGAAGCTGTTTCAGAAGCTCTGGGGGAACGTGCGTCCTCTGGCAGATTCGTTTGCTCGTAAAAAATCTCAAAGGGGTGCGACAAGTTTATGCCTGATTACGTTTTGGCGTTCATCATTGCTGCCGGTGTGGCTCTCTTCGTGACGCCAGGCGTTATTTTTTTCGCGAAGAAGACGGGCGCGATGGATGCGCCGGACGCACGCAAGGTGCACAAGCGGCCGGTGCCGCGCATCGGCGGGCTCGGCATCTACCTCGCGTTCATGGCGGCGATGCTGACGATCGTGAACGAGGTGCCGGTCGAGCCGGATGTCGCGTTCGAGCTCGAGGGGCTCGTCGTCGGCGGCTCGCTCATCGTGCTGCTCGGTCTCATTGATGACTACAAGAATCTGCCGGCGAAAGTGAAGCTCGTCGGCCAGATCGTTGCGGCGTGCGTGCTCGTCATCGGTTTTGACGTGCGCATCGACTTCATCACGGATCCGTTCGGCGATTATTTGTTCCTCGAATGGTTCGCGATTCCGGCGACGGTGTTCTGGATCGTCGGCCTGACGAATACGGTGAACCTCATCGACGGCCTCGACGGCCTCGCGGCCGGCGTGTCGTGCATCGCGGCGACGACGATCTTCCTCGTCGCGTTGCAGCAGAGCATCATGTTCGTCGCCGTGTTCTGCGCGGCGATCGCGGGCGCGGCCATCGGCTTCCTGTATTACAACTTCAATCCCGCGCGCATCTTTATGGGCGATTCGGGCAGCATGTTCTTCGGCTATATGCTGTCGGGCATCAGCGTCATCGGCGCCGTGAAGTCGGCCGCGACGATCGCGCTCATCGTGCCGATCCTCGCGCTCGGCCTCCCCATCCTCGATACGACGATTGCCATCATCCGCCGCTATCGCGGCGGCGTGCCGATCTTCAAGCCGGACAAGGGGCATCTCCATCACCGCCTCCTCGATCTCGGATTCACGCAGCGGCAGGCCGTGTTGCTCATGTATGTCATCAGCGCGCTCCTCGGCCTCTCGGCCGTCGCGCTCACGGAGGTCAGCAGCCAGTTCGCGATCCTCATCGTCTGCGTGGTCGTGTTCGTCGTGCTGTTCGGCGCGAAAAAGATCGGCATCTTCCACCTGAAGGAACAGGCGCACGAAAGTTAACTCTTTAGGGCAGACATCGTCTGCCCTTTTTTCATAAGGAGAATCCTATATGGCAAAGAAAATCAAAGTCATGACGGTCTTCGGCACGCGGCCGGAGGCCATCAAGATGGCGCCGATCGTGTTGGAGCTGCAGAAGCATCCGGACACGATCACGCCGGTCGTGGCCGTGACGGCGCAGCACCGCGAGATGCTCGACCAGGTGCTCGGGCTGTTCCACATCACGCCGGACTACGACCTGAACCTCATGGCGGCGGGGCAGACGCTGTTCGACATCACGACGAAGGCGATGAACGGCCTCGACAAGGTGCTGACGAAAGAGCAGCCCGACATCGTGCTCGTCCATGGCGATACGACGACGACGTTCGCGGGCGCACTCGCGGCGTACTACCATCAGACGACGGTCGGCCACGTCGAGGCGGGCCTGCGCACGCACAACAAGTATTCGCCGTTCCCGGAGGAAATGAACCGCAAGCTCACGGGCTGCATCGCCGACCTGAACTTCGCGCCGACGGCGACGAGCGAGCAGAACCTCCTCTCGGAAAACGTGCCGAAAGACTCCATCTTCGTCACGGGCAACACGGTCATCGACGCGTTGCATCATACGGTGCAGGATGATTTCGCGTTCGACGATGAGCTCTTGCAGGGCATTGATTTCGAACACAAGCGCGTCATCCTCGTGACGACGCACCGCCGCGAGAACCTCGGCGAGCCGATGCGCCACGTCTACAAGGCGCTGCGCCAGCTCACGGAGGAGTTCGACGACGTCGAGATCGTCTTCCCCGTGCACAAGAACCCGAAAGTCCGCGAAGTCGTGAACGCGGAGCTCGGCGGCCTCGCGAAAGTCCACCTCATCGAGCCCTTGGACTACGAGCCGTTCGCAAACCTCATGCACCGCGCGCACCTCATCCTCACGGATTCGGGCGGCGTGCAGGAGGAGGCGCCGGCGCTCGGCAAGCCCGTGCTCGTGCTGCGCGACACGACGGAGCGCCCCGAGGCCGTCGAGGCCGGCACGGTGAAGCTCATCGGCACGGATCGCGACCGCGTGTACGAAGAAGCAAAGCGCCTGCTGACGGACGCGGCAGAGTACCAGCGCATGGCAGAATCCTGCAACCCGTACGGCGACGGCGAAGCCTCGCGCCGCATCATCCAGGCCATCCTCTATCACTACGGCCTCGCCGACGAGCGGCCGGATCGCTTCACGGCGAAATGAGCGACGAAAAGAAAAGCGAGGACGCACCGAAAAAGTATCGCCAGAGCCCGTGGGGCACGGGCGCGATGGACTGGAAGGACGAGACGAAAGGCGACGGCTTGAAGCAGGCGTTCCGAGCGTTCTCGATGCTCGGCGGCGTCGGGATTTACATGTTGGTGTTCGTGGGGATTTTCGTGTTCATCGGGTATGAATTCGATGTTACGTTCGACCTCGGACACACCGGCCGCCTCGTCGGCATCGTCCTCGGCTTCCCGTCCGCGATGTATTCGCTGTACCGGCAGTTGAAGAAGGGCGGGATTGTGTAGATAACCCCCGTTTATCCCATCATTAAGAAAAAATAGTGAAAAATAGCGAAAACGAAAAAGGAATTTCGCTTTCGCTATCGAATAAAACATAATTGGATAATCATCTATGAAAGACATTTTGACCGCTTTCTGCAAGCGGCTCGCGGTGAGTCTTGGCGTGCTCGTGATCGTCAGCGCGGCTTTTTTCCTGGCAAGAGGGGAAGGGCGGCTGACGTTGGCGTTCGTGCTCGGGCTCTTCGCGGCCCTCGTATTTGTCTCGAACATGGCGCACCGTCTGTGGACGCTCTCCTCGGACACACGCGCCGCGCGCGGACAAATGCTCGTGGGCATGATTGTGCGTCTCGTTGTATTCGCAGGAATCTTGGCCGTTGCTGTTCTGGCTTCTCCAGAAGTTTTTTTCGCAGCGGCAGCCGGATTCGTGCTGACGTACCTCGTGACGTTCGCGCTGCTCATCTTGCAGGAGGCAAAGAAATGATCGCCCAGAGGAATTTTTCTGGGAGGGAGGTTGAGGTATATGCATGAAATCGGTGTTCGCGAAACCGTCGAACTCGCCGGCTTTACCTTCAACTGGGAGACGCTGGAGATGACCTGGATCACGATGGCGATCGTCCTCCTCATCGCTTTCCTCGCGACGCGCAGTCTTGCGATCGTGCCGCGCGGGTGGCAGATGGTGGTGGAGATCATCGTCGACTGGCTCCATGGTCAGATGGATGCGATGATGGGCAAGAGCGGGAGATTCCTCGCGCCGTTCATCGTCGCCCTCTTCATGTTCCTGCTGGTAGGCAACTGGCTCGGACTCGTCCCCACGATGGCATCGCCGACGAACGACCTGAACACCACACTCGCGCTTGCGGTCACCGTCATTGTGATGGTGCACGGCATCGGCGTCTACAAGAAGGGCTTCCACTACATCGCCCATTTCTTCCAGCCGGTGTTCATCTTCGTCGTCATCAACATCGTCGAAGAAATCGCAAAGCCGATCACGCTGGCTTGCCGTCTTTTCGGCAACATCATGGCGGGCGAGATCCTCATCGTCGTCCTCTTGATGCTCATGCCGATCTGGATGCCGATCCCGGCCGTCTGCTGGCTGGCGTTCAGCATCTTCATCGGCGGCGTCCAGGCCGTCATCTTCACGATGCTCTCGATGGCGTATCTTGCCAACGCCGTCAAGGAAGACACCGGCGAATGATTTCGCCGGCGTAGTCGCTTGTTCTCATCTATCAAAAAAGAAGTAGTTTTTGGAATCTTAAGGAGGATTTTTTCAATGGAAAACGCAATCATGGTCGCTGCTGCCCTCATCGGTACGGGTCTTACGGCTGGTCTCGCTGCTATCGGCGCCGCGCTCGGCGATGCGCTCGTCACGAGCCGCTTCATCGAGGGCATCACGCGCCAGCCGGAGGCGAAGAACACGCTGTTCACGAACACGCTGATCTCCGTCGGCCTCATCGAGGCAATGTGCATCATCGCCATCGTCATCGCGTTCATCATGCTCTTCGCGAACCCGCTCATCAAATAATTTCGATGAAATTATTTGATATCTGAAGGGGGTATCGGAATTGATCGATCTGAACATGACGTTTTTCGCGCAGATCCTGAACTTCCTCATCCTCGTCGCCCTCCTGCGCGCGCTGTGCTACAAGCCGGTCGCCCGCATGATCAAAGCGCGTGAGGACAAGATCGCGGAAAGCCTCGCGAAGGCCGATGCTGACGTCGCGGAAGCGGAAAAGCTGAAGGCGCAGTATCAGGCGAAGCTCGCGGAGGCCCGCGAGCAGGCGGAGGCCATCACGGCCAAGGCGGAAAAGATCGCCGCCCAGAACCGCGAGGACAAGCTGCAGGAGACGAAGCGCGAAGTCGAGAAGATGCGCGAGGCCGCGCGTCTCGAGATCCAGCACGACCAGGAGCGCGCGCAGGAAGAGCTGCGGGCGCAGGTCGTCACGATGTCGCTCCTCGCCGCCGAAAAGCTCGTCGGCAAGAAGATGGATGCTGCGACGGACGAAGCGGAAGTGCGCGATTTCATCGACAAGCTCGACAAAGACAAGATTGGTGATCTGCCATGCTGAACCTGCAGCTTGCACGCAAATATTCCAGAGCAATTTTCGAGCTCGCGCAGGACGAGGGGAAGCTCGTCCCGTACGGCGAGGAGCTCGCGTCCGTGCTGAACGACCTCAACGGCGTGCCGGGCGTCTGGGGCTATTTCTCCAACCCGGAGCTCTCGCGCGACGACAAGAAAGCGCTCGTCAAGAAGATGTATGACGGCGAGCTTTCGACGGACGTGTACCATTTCCTGCTGCTCCTCGTCGACAAGCGCCGCATGACGCTGCTGCCGGCGATCGTGGAACAGTACGAGGCGCTGTCGAACGAAGCGCGCCACATCATCGTCGCGGACGTGACGACGGCGCGCCCGCTGTCTGCGGCGCAGAAGGACAAGCTCGAAGACAAGCTCGAAGTCGTGACCGGCAAGACCGTGAAGGTCCGCCTGCATGAAGATCCGAAGATCATCGGCGGTGTCATCGTCCGCATCGGGGACAAGCGCATCGACGGAAGCGTCACCGGCAAACTCTCCGCGTTGGCGGGCGAGCTGATGGCAACGAAATAAGGGGTGACTGCAAGGTTATGAAAATGAATCCGGAAGAAATCACCGCCATCATCAAGGACCAGATCAAGAACTACGATGTGGATCTGAACGTCGATGATGTCGGTACCGTCATCGAGATCGGCGACGGCATCGCGCATATCCATGGCCTCGAAAAAGCCATGGCCGGCGAGCTGCTCGATTTCGGTCATGATATTTATGGTCTCGTCCTGAACCTCGAGCAGGACAACGTCGGCGCCGTTATCCTCGGCGGCGACACGAAAATCGAAGAAGGCGCGGAAGTCAAGCGCACGGGCCGCATCATGCAGGTCCCGGTTGGCGAGGCCATGATCGGCCGCGTCGTCGACGCGCTCGGCCGCCCCATCGACGGCAAAGGCGCCATCAAGGCCGAGGGCACGCGCCCGGTCGAGTTCCGCGCGCCGGGCATCGCGGACCGCCAGCCGGTCAAGCAGCCGCTGCAGACGGGCCTCAAGGCCATCGACGCCCTCGTGCCGATCGGCCGCGGCCAGCGCGAGCTCATCATCGGCGACCGCGGCATCGGCAAGACGGCCATCGCCGTCGACACGATCCTGAACCAGAAGGGGCAGGACTGCATCTGCGTCTACGTCGCCATCGGCCAGAAGGCCTCGACGGTCGCGCGCGTCGTCAAGACGCTCGAAGAGCGCGGCGCGATGGAGTACTCCATCGTCGTGGCCGCGACGGCCGCCGAGAGCGCGCCGTTGCAGTACCTTGCACCGTACGCCGGTGTCGCCATGGCAGAGCATTTCATGTATCAGGGCAAAGCCTGCCTCTGCATCTATGACGACCTCACGAAGCACGCGGCCGCGTATCGCGCGATGTCGCTGCTGCTCCGTCGCCCGCCCGGACGCGAAGCGTATCCTGGCGATGTCTTCTATCTACATTCCCGTCTCCTCGAGCGCGCTGCGAAGCTGAACGACGAGCTCGGCGGCGGCTCCATCACGGCGCTGCCGATCATCGAGACGCAGGCCGGCGACCTCTCGGCTTACATCCCGACGAACGTCATTTCCATCACGGACGGCCAGATCATGCTCGAGACGGGCCTCTTCAACTCCGGCGTCCGCCCGGCCATCAACGTCGGCCTCTCCGTCTCCCGTGTCGGCGGCTCGGCGCAGATCAAGGCCATGAAGCAGGTCGCCGGCACGCTCCGCCTCGACCTCGCACAGTACCGCGAGCTCGCGGCGTTCTCGCAGTTCGCCTCCGACCTCGACAAGGCGACGAAAGCGCAGCTCGACCGCGGCGAACGCATGATGGAGACGCTGAAGCAGGCGCAGTACAGCCCGCTCCTCGTCCAGGAGCAGGTCGTCTCGCTCTACGCGGCGACGAAAGGCTTCCTCACGGACATCCCGACGGAAAAAGTCGTCGAGTTCCAGGACAGCCTCCTGAAATTCATGCGCACGGCGCATGCGGACGTCCTCGATGAGATCATCGAGAAGAAGAAGCTCGACGACGCGCTCGAAAAGAAGATCTCGGCGGCCATCAAGGAGTTCAAGGAAACCGTTACTTACAAGATGGCATGAGCGAGGTGATTCTTTTTGGCTAGTTTACAGGACATCCGCCATCGCATCAAGAGCGTGACGAGCACAAAGCAGATCACGAGCGCCATGAACATGGTCGCGACGAGCCGCCTGCGCCACGCCAAAGAAGCGGCGAACGCCAACGCGCCTTACGCGAAAAAGGTCATCGAAGTCGTGCAGGAAGTCGCGGCGAACGCCGGACAGGATTTCTCGCATCCGCTCCTTGAGACGCACCCGGAGGGCAAGCGCCTCGTCTTCGTCGTCACGGCGGACAAGGGCCTCGCCGGCGCGTATTCCTCGAATGCCTGCAAGGCGGCGCAAGCGCTGGCCGAAGACAAAGAGGACACCGATTTCTTCATCGTCGGCCGCAAGGGCAACGTCTATTTCAAGAACCGCGGCTACCACATCGTGAAGACGCATACGGGCATCAGCGAGAAGCCGCAGTTCGAGCACGCGCGCACGATCGCGCTCGAGCTCATCGACCTGTATCAGTCCGGCGCGTACCGCGAAGTCCAGATGGTCTACACGGAGTTCATCTCGGCCATCAACTGTGTGCCGCGGGTGCAGCGCGTCCTGCCGCTCGCCGTCGAGGCAGAAGAGCAGGGCGGCACGCACGCCGAATACATCTATGAGCCGGATGCGGCCACGGTGCTCGGCTTCTTGCTGCCGCAGTATCTCTACACGACGATTTACGCCGCGCAGCTGCAGTCCGCAGCGAGCGAGCTGAGTTCGCGCATGAACGCCATGAGCAACGCGACGGACAACGCCACGGAGCTCATCGGCGCACTGAACCTGCACTACAACAAGGTACGCCAGGCCGGCATCACGACGGAGCTCAACGAGATCGTCGCGGGCGCCGAAGGCCTGAAGTAATGCCAAATGCCTGAAGCCATCGTAGTGTTCAGGTAGTTAGGAGGTTTCCCATTGGCAAAAGGTAAAGTCGTACAGGTCATCGGACCTGTCGTAGATATTGAATTCCCGGCAGGCGAGCTGCCGGCGATCCTGAACGCCGTCACGATCAAGGGAACGGTCGGCGACGACATCAAGATCGACCTCGTTGTCGAAGTCATGCAGCACCTCGGCGACAGCGTCACGCGCTGCATCGCCATGTCCTCGACGGACGGCCTCACGCGTGGCATGGAAGCCGTCGACACCGGCGCACCGATCAAAGTGCCGGTCGGCGAAGGCTGCCTCGGCCGCGTCTTCAACGTGCTCGGCCAGACGGTCGACCACGATGACACGCCCGTCGAGAGCGCGGACATGTGGCCGATCCACCGTCCCGCGCCGAAGTTCGAGGATCAGGAGACGTCGACGTCCATCCTCGAAACGGGCATCAAGGTCGTCGACCTCATCGCCCCGTATTCTAGAGGCGGCAAGACGGGCCTCTTCGGCGGCGCAGGCGTCGGCAAGACGGTCCTCATCATGGAGCTCATCCACAACATCGCCACGGAGCACGGCGGCTACTCCGTCTTCGCCGGCGTCGGCGAGCGCACCCGTGAGGGCAACGACCTCTGGGGCGAAATGAAGGAATCCGGCGTCATCGACAAGACGGCGCTCGTCTACGGCCAGATGAACGAGCCGCCAGGAGCACGTATGCGCGTCGCCCTGACCGGCCTCACGATGGCCGAGTATTTCCGCGACAAGCAGCATCAGGACGTCCTGCTGTTCGTCGACAACATCTTCCGTTTCATCCAGGCAGGCTCGGAAGTCTCGGCCCTCCTCGGCCGCATGCCGTCGGCCGTCGGCTACCAGCCGACGCTCTCCACGGACATCGGCGCGCTCCAGGAGCGCATCACGTCCACGAAGGAAGGCTCGATCACGTCCGTCCAGGCCGTCTATGTCCCGGCCGATGACCTCACCGACCCGGCGCCGGCCGGCACGTTCACGCATCTCGATGCGACGACCGTCCTTTCGCGCCAGATCGCTGAGCTCGGCATTTATCCGGCCGTCGACCCGCTCGACTCCACGAGCCGCATCCTCGACCCGCACGTCATCGGCGAGGAGCACTACAAGGTTGCCCGCGGCGTGCAGGCCGTCCTCCAGAAGTACAAAGACCTGCAGGACATCATCGCCATCCTCGGCATGGAAGAACTCTCCGACGAGGACAAGCTCACGGTCTCGCGCGCCCGCAAGATCCAGCGCTTCCTCTCGCAGCCGTTCTTCGTCGCCGAAGTCTTCACGGGCTCGCCCGGCAAGTACGTCCCGCTCAAGGAGACCATCCGCGGCTTCAAGGAAATCCTCGAAGGCAAATACGATGACCTCCCCGAGAATGCCTTCTACATGGTCGGCACGATCGACGAGGCGGTCGAGAAAGCGAAGAAGATCCAGGCTGAGGAGGGATAATCCATGTCCACCATCCAGCTCCAGATCGTCTCTCCCGACAAGGTCGTCTACGAAGCGGATATCGCCATGCTCATCGTCCGCTCGACGGGCGGCGAGCTCGGCATCCTGCCGAAGCACGCGCCGCTCGTCACTGGCCTCGTCCCGCACGCCATGCGCGTGAAGATGCCGGAGGGCGACGAGCAGCTCATCGCCGTCGCCGGCGGCTTCATGGAAGTCACGCCCGAAAAGATCTCCGTCCTCGCCAGCGCCGCCGAGCAGCCGATCGACATCGACGTCAACCGCGCGAAGCAGGCGTATGCGAGAGCGAAAGACCGCATCGCAAAATTCCACCAAGGCCCGCCCGCGAGCGAAGACATCGACTTCGCCCGCGCCGAACTCGCCCTGCACCGCGCCATCGCGCGCCTGCAGGCGACACAGACCGAGGTCGAATGAACGATTGCATGTAAAAGAACCGCACTCATCGCGAGCGCGGTTCTTTTTTCTTTACATCCCTAGCGTTATCGGGTAAAATAAAGAAGTTATCGCTTTACCGAATTAAACCGACAAAAGTAGGGGATCCTGATGGATAAATTGTTGGACACGGCCGTGCTGATGCTGGATGGGTCGCAGGTCACGCTTGAGATTTTTTTCGTGACGCTCGTGCTGTCACTGCCGCTCGGCGTCTTGGCGGCGCTTGGGCGGTTGTCGAGTTTCCGGCCGCTCGCGCGTTTCATGGAATTTTACGTTTGGCTCATGCGCGGCACGCCGCTCATGCTGCAGCTCTTGTTCGTGTATTTCGCGCTGCCGATGGTCGGCATCCTCTTGCCGGACCTCGCGGCGGCGCTCCTCGCGTTCACGCTAAACTATGCGGCATATTTCGCGGAGATTTTCCGCGCCGGCATCCAGTCCGTGCCGCGCGGGCAGTACGAAGCAGCGAAGACGCTCGGCATGACGTACCCGCAGACGATGCGGCGCATCATCCTGCCGCAGGTCATCCGCATGGTGCTGCCGCCGGTGAGCAATGAGACGATCAACCTCGTGAAGGACACGTCGCTCATCTACATCCTCGCGATGAACGACCTGCTGCGCGTCGCGCGCACGATCGTGCAGCGCGAGTTCGACATGACGCCGTTCGTCATCGCCGCCGTGTTCTATCTCGCGATGACGGCCGTGCTGACGTGGGGATTCAAGAAGCTGGAGGCGCATTATGGCAAATACGCAAGATGACGTCATGCTCCGCATGCGGGCCATCCGCAAATCGTACGGTGACGTGGAAGTGCTGAAGGGCATCGACCTCTCCGTGCGGCGCGGCGAAGTGCTCGCCATCATCGGGCCGTCCGGCTCGGGGAAAAGCACGCTGCTCCGGTGCATCAACCGGCTCGAGGACATCACGTCGGGCACGGTCGAGATCGAGGGCGAGACGCTTGCGTCGACGAAGGGCGATGGCACGGTCACGTATGCGAGCGACGCCGACAGCCGGCGGCTGCTCGGCTGCACGGGCATGGTGTTCCAGCAGTTCAACTTGTTCCCGCACATGACGGTGCTCGAGAACCTGCTCGAAGCGCCCGTGCAGGTGAAAAAACGCAAAAAAGAGGACGTGCTGCCAGAAGCCATGGCGCTCTTAAAAAAAGTCGGCCTCGAAGAGCGTGCGGACTATTACCCCGCGCAGCTCTCCGGCGGCCAGCAGCAGCGCGTCGCGATTGCCCGCGCGCTCTGCATGAAACCGGACATCATGCTGTTCGACGAGCCGACGAGCGCGCTCGATCCCGAGCTCACGGGCGAAGTCCTGCGCACGATGCGGGAGCTTGCCGCCGAGCACATGACGATGGTCGTCGTCACGCACGAGATGGCGTTCGCGCGCGAAGCCGCGAGCCACGTCATCTTCATGGCCGACGGCGTCATCGTCGAAGAGGGTGATCCCGAGACGTTTTTCGCGCATCCAAAAGAGGAACGCACGCAGGCGTTCCTGAAGAATATGCTATAAATTGGAAAATGGAAATAGAAAAGCCCCTAGGTTGCAGTCCTGGGGGCTTTGTTCAGCATGACATCTTCTCACGTCTTAGCTTACTTGTATTTTATCATATCTTGTAGGAAAAGTCATGCAAATAAAAGGCTCTCCCTCCGGGAGAGCTGGCACGCGAAGCGTGACTGAGCGGGTGTCGAAGGTAGGGTGTAACAAGTTGCAGGATTGTATTGGCGAAGGAATGTAATGACTTATAGCTCCCTTCGCCGTAACGGTCGTGATAGGCGTCGCTTCCTACCTTCGACACCCTTTCCACCGCTAACGCGGTCCCCCCTTCCCCGGAGGGGAAGGCTTTTGGGCGTTAGTGTTTTTCAGAGAAATCGAGCAGTTCGCTCAGGCGATTCATGATCCGCACATGCGGCACGTCTGCGAAGGCTTCGGCTGGCGTCGTCCCTGTCGTCACGGCGGCAAAGGCGACGCCAGCGTTTTTTGCCGCGCCGGCGTCGACGAGGCTGTCCCCGGTATAGAGGACGGCTTCTTTTTTTGCGCCGAAGAATGTGATGGCCTTCTCGATGCCTTCGGGGTCTGGCTTCATGGCCGTGACGTCCTCGCAGCCGATGATGCGGTCGATGAGGTCCGTGCAGTGGTCGGCGATGAATTTTTCTTCGATGCGGCTGCGCGTCTTCGTCGAGATGATGGCGATCTTTGCGCCGCGTGCGCGCAGGGCGCGGAGCGTCGGCAGCGTGTCGGGGAAGAAGTGCGTGCCGGGCGTCATGTGGATGTCCGCGTCGCGGCGGTAGTCGTCGATGAAGCGGTTGATTTCGCTCGCATTCGTCAATCCTGTGATGATGGCGACGGCTTTTTCCATCGGCAGGCCGATCGTGTGGCGGATGGTGTCGTCATCGACGGGCGGAAGGTTCCATTTTTCAATCGTGCGGCGGAAGCAGCCGACGATGCCTTGCTCGGAGTTCACGAGCGTGTAGTCGAAGTCGAAGAGGTAGAGGCTGTACATGGTTGATAAAAACTCCTTCGCAGTTAGAGTCGTGCGGATTGCCAAGTCGTACCTTTGACACCCGCTTAGTCGCCTGCGGCGACAGCTCTCCCGGAGGGAGAGCCTTTCCTGATGAGTATATCATACCTTTCTATTGCAACGCATGATTTTTTGCCGTAAAATAACAGTTACAGTATGGATACGGAAAGCGAAGGGGAACAGTATGAAGCATGTGGTGATCGATCTCGAGATGAATCCGGTGGATCGCGAGCATCGCGAGGTCCGTCAGCGGATGCGCGAAGAAGTCATCGAGTTCGGGGCCGTGCGGCTCGGCGAGAATTTCCAGCAGGAGGACACGTTCCAATGCTACGTGCGGCCAGAGTACGGCGCGATCAAGAAGCATATCACGCGCCTCACGAGCATCACGCAGGCCATGGTCGACACTGCAGGCGTCTTCGTGCCGAGCTTCCAGGCATTCGTCGACTGGGTCGGTGACGCACCGACGACGATCTACTCGTGGAGCATGTCGGACATCAAGCAGCTGAAGTCCGAATGCCGCGTGAAGCTCCCCGCGTTTGACCTCGCGTGGCTCGACAGCCGCTGGGTCGACCTGCAGCAAGCATTCGACGACCGCCTCGGCCTGCACAACAACCTCGCTTTGAAGCATGCGCTCGGCGCGATGGACAAAAACTTCGAAGGCAAGCAGCACACGGCGCTCGACGACGCGATCAACACGAGCGCCATCCTCGCGCTCATGCAGGATGACGCGAAGTTCAAGAGGACGATGCAGCCCGTGCTCGACATCCTGCAGCCGAAAGAGGTCGCGACGTCGATCGGCGACCTCTGCCCGGAGCTGTTGAAGCTGTCGGAAGAATTGTAAAGGCACGACACAGACGATGAGCCGTTGCAACGGCCCCGACTTCCCGTGGGGAGTGAGGGGCGTTGCAACGGCTTTTTCTTGTGCTTCGATTTTCTATAACGCAAATGCATTGAATTCATGCGTAACCTGTTGCGATGGCAAAAAAATAATGTTACAATAACTTTCGGTTATTCGGAGCACCGGAAACGACAGAAAGGCGGGAAGCGGATGCGGCTCAGAAACCGGCGAATGGCAGAAAAGCCAGAGATCAACATCATCCCGATGATTGACATCATGTTTTTCCTGCTCGTGTTCTTCATGATGAGTACGCTGTACATGGTGCAGGTGAAGACGGTCGACGTCGACATGCCACAGGCGGCGAGCGCCGAGACGCAGCTCTCGGTGTCGTACGTCGTGACGATGAAAAAAGACGGCTCGCTCTATCTCGAGGATCAGTCCATCTCCGAGGACGCGCTGCTCGCCCGCGCGGCAGCAGAGCAGCAGCGGAGCGCGAAGTTCTCCGTCGTCGTGCGCGCGGATCAAGGGCTCGATTACGGCATGGTCGTCGGTCTCCTCGACAAGTTCAAGGCGCGCGGCATCACGCACATCGGTCTCGCGGCGTCGGATGGAGGGCATTGAGATGGCGGCGATGGACCAGCATCCGTTGCATTTGCCGCCGGCGCGGACGCGTAGCAGGAAGATGGAGGAGCTCAAAGCTTGGGGCGTCTCGCTCGCCGTGCATGCCGCTATCTTCTGCGTGCTCGCGGCGACGGGATTTTTCCTGCTCGTGCGCGAGCAGCCGCCGCAGGCTGCGGACGATGTCGTCGACATCACGATGCTCGCGGGCGGCGGCAATGCGGGCGGCGCTCCCCCAAGCACCTCAGGTGCACCGAGCGCACCACCGACCGCAGCTGCCGCACCGGTCATCGCCCTGCCAGCGGAGACGGCGCTCCCAGAGATCGCGGAGACGTACACGAAAGATCCGGAGCGGCAGCAAGAATATCGGCAGGAGCATCATGCAGAGACGCCCGCCGCGCCGGCCGCACCGTCGCCTGCGAGCGGTTTGCAGGAGAGCGCGGGTGCAGGTGCAGGCAGCGGCAGCGCGGGGAGCGGCACGGGCATGGGGGATGGTCCCGGCACAGGATCCGGCACAGGCGATGGCGCAAGCACGGGCGAAGGCGCCGGCTCCGGCGCAGGGACCGGTGAAGGCGCCGGCTCCGCGTCTGCCGAACCGCCCGCGCCCGTCGATGCCGGTGCGTACTGTACGTATCGCGCTGTACCGTCGTATCCGGCGAGCATGGTGCGCGCCGGCGCCGAGGGCAGCGTTACCATCCTCATCACGGTCTCGCCCGAGAGCAGCATCACGGACGTCTCCGTCGTGAGCTCGTCGGGCTACCCCGCGCTCGACGCGGCTGCCGTCGCCGCCGGCTGGTCCTGTCGCTTCTCGATGAACGGTCATCCGGGCCGCTACCGGACGACGTACCGCTTTGAGCTGCAGGATGCCGGGGACGACTGGTGATGGGGCGATGGCCTGCCTGCGGGAGGTGACGGCAGATGCTGGAGCTTGTGAATGTTTCCAATGTTTCATGGGAAATCGAGCACGTCCTCGGCGGGGATACGTCGCAGCTGTCGGCGTTTTTCCAGCGCAACGGCCTGGATGGCATCGAACTCACGCTGTATGAACCGTGGGATGCTGCGGTGTTCCCACCCGTCTGGATTCAGGGCGTGCATCTGCGTTTCTGGCCGGACTGGATGGATTTTTGGTATGGGGACGAGGCAGCGCTCACGGAAGACTACGGGAGTCGGGCGGCGTGGCAGGAAGCGTTTGCGTCGCCCTTTGGTACGTCGCGGGACGCGTGGCTCGCGTTTTTCCGGCAGCATATCGCGGAGGCGGCGCGGACGGGAACGAGGTACGTCGTGCTCCACGTCGCGAACGCGCGGACGCGCGAGCTCTATACGCGGCGGCATCATTACGACGATGCTGCCGTCATCGACGCGACCATCGCCTTTGCAAACGAGGTCCTGACGGCGCTGCCTGCGGACAGCTGGCTGCTGTATGAAAATCTTTGGTGGCCGGGGCTGACGTTCCGCGATCCTGCGCTCGCCGCGCGCCTCATCGAGCGGACGGCGCATGAAAAAACGGGCTTCGTCCTCGATGTCGGTCACCTCATGAACACGTCAACCACGCTCGCGTCGGAGCGTGACGGCGTTCGCTATGTATTGCAGACGCTTCGTGCGCTCGGCGATGACGTGCGGCGCCGCATCCGCGCCATGCACCTCCACCGCGCCCTCTCAGGCGCGTACGTGCGGCGGACGATGGAGGAGGCGCGGGCGCACGGCCTGCGCCCGCACGGATTTGCGGAAATCTTCGACTACGTCAGCCACGTCGACGAGCATCAACCGTTCGAGACGGCAGTCGTGCAAACGCTCGTTGAGGAAATCGCGCCGCAGGTGCTCGTGCATGAGTTCATCCAAGCATCGATGGACGACTGGGAGCAAAAAGTTCGCACGCAACGGCGGGCGCTCGGCGCCTGCGAAGGAGGAAAAAATATTTGAAAACGCATACACGTTGCACAGCGCTGCGCTTGCTCGGCGGCCTCTTGTTGGTGGTCCTGCTGCTCGCGCTCGTCGGCTGCAAGGACGTGCGACAGACAGCCGCGCCATCGTCAGGCGATACAGCTTACGAGGTCACGGACGTGCAAGGCACGATCGTTCGGATGCCACAGAAGCCCACGCGCATCCTGACGCTCTCGATGAGCACGGACGAGGTCGTGCTCGGGCTCGTGCCGCCTGACCATATGGCCGCGGTGAACAGCCTTTTAGACGATCCCGTGAGCTCGAATGTCGTCGAGCTCGCGCAGCAGGTCAAAGGGCGCGTGAAAGATCCGACGGTCGAAGAAATCGCGGCGATGCAGCCAGACCTCGTCATCGTGCCGGACTGGGGCGACATCACGCGCGTCGCGTCGCTCCGCGACCTCGGCCTCCCCGTCGTCGTCTGCAAGGGCGCGCGGAATCTCGCGGAGATCCAGGAGACCGTGCGCCTCATCGCGCAGGCCGTCGGCGAACCGGAGCGCGGCGAGCGGCTCGTCGAAAAAATGGACGCGAAGCTCGCAGCCATCACGGAGCAGACGAAAGCCATCCCCGAGAGCGAGCGCAAGACCGTCGTCCTCATCTCGCTCATGAGCACGTACGGCGGCAGTGGCAGCTCGTTTGACGACGCGTGCACGTACGCGGGCGTCACGAACGGCCGCGCGGCGGCGGGCATCCGCGACGGGCAGACGATGAGCAAGGAACAGCTCGTCGCCATCAATCCTGACGTGCTGTTTTTGCCGACGTACAACGACCACGGCGCATACGATGTCGCCTCGTTCCGCGCGCGGTACCTCAGTGATCCGTCGCTCCAGACGATCCGCGCCATCCGGGACGGGCGGCTCGAAGAACCGTGCGAGGCCTACATTTACAATTGTTCGCAGGACTTCGTGTTCGGCGTGCAGGAAATCGCGTATCGCGTCTACGGCGACGCGTTCCGGCAGGGGGCCGGAGAGCATCTCTCGGCCGTGGACGATTGATTTATTTTTAAGGGACCAAACGAGAAAGGTAGGAACATCGATGAAGAAACAAACACTCACGTATGCCATCTTGTCCGCGCTTGCCGCCGGGACGCTCTGCACGTCCGGCACGGCGCTGGCGGCAGAAGCAGACGACGAGGCCACGGATCTCGGCGAGACGGTCGTGACGGCGGAGCGGATTCCGACCACGGCCATGAGCACGCCGGCGGATGTGGCCGTCATCACGGCGGAGGACATCGAGGCGAATCACTACGCCGACGTCGCCGAGGCGCTGAACCATGTGCCGGGCGTCGTCATGACGAACGGCGCGAGCGGCAACGACCAGGTCGTGCGCATCAATGGCGAGGAGCGCGTCGTCGTCATGGTCGACGGCGAGCGCCTCAACGACGATCAGGGCTCGATGAGCCGCGCGAGCGCGACGCTCACGCGCATCCCGTCCATGAAGGACATCGAGCGCATCGAAGTCGTGAAAGGCGCAGGCTCGGCGCTCTACGGCAGCGATGCGGTCGGCGGCGTCGTCAACATCATCACGAAAAAGGCGAAAGAAAACCGCACGCAGATCGACCTCAACACGGGCTCGTGGAAGACGCACAACTACGAAATCTACAATCAGGGCTCCGACATCGGCGGCCTGAGCTGGACGATTGCGGCGGGCTTGCAGAAGCGCGGCTACTTTGACTACAAAGACCAGCAGGGCGACACGACGAAGATGGGCGGCAGCGACTACAGCAACAACGGCATGTCGCTGAACCTGCGCCAGCAGCTGAAGGGCGACAACTCCATCGGCCTGCGCTTCGCGCACCGCACGATGGACGGCGGCTCACCGGCATACGACAGGTGGGGCTATTACGGTCCGGCAGGCGAGTTCTACTCCAAAAACCAGCAACAGATCATGAACGATGTCTCCGTGACGTATCGCTTCAAGGAAGACACGAAGCTGCCGGGCTATCTGCGGTATTTCAACCATTATAAGGCAAACGATTTTAGCGGCAAGTTCCAGACACGTTTGCAAGGCGTTGACTATCAAGATGGCTGGCGGCTAGACGCGAACAACAAGATTGTCGCGGGCGCGGAATGGCATCGGAGCGATTCGTCGAACAAGCAGTCTGGCTATGAAGGCAAGAACATCACGACAACGGCGCTTTATCTGCAAGATTCCATGCGTCTTGCTGACAAGTGGATTTTTGTGCCAGGGGTTCGTATGGATCACCACAACGAATTTGGTACGCACTGGTCGCCAAAAGCTGCGCTGAATTATCGTCCGGATCGCGATACGAAGATTTATGCATCGTGGGGACGCGTGTTCAAGGCACCAACGGCAGACGATTTATATTATGAAGATCCATGGATGCACGGGAATCCGAATCTCGATCCCGAAACGGGCCATGTCGAGACGATTGGTTTCAGTCATGCGTTTGGCGCAGGGACATCGCTTGATATGAGCTATTTCAATTCGAATTTGCATGACGCCATTGTTTGGGGCGCAGATGCGTCGGGTTCCTGGACGCCGTTGAATGTCTATGAAGAGAAGAAGCATGGTTTCACGCTGAGCTGGAAGCAACAGATTTCCAAGCCGTGGAGTTATGAACTTGGCTATACTTATACCCATACGGAAACGCCTGCTACGAACACATCGACAACGGCAGAGTATGTTAAGCATAACAGCATGCCGAACGGCTACCGCGTCGGCCTCCATTACCAGCAGGGCCCGTGGAAGGCGAACCTCGAAGGCCGCATGGGCACGGGGCTCGATAAGACGTATTATGGCGACAGCCGCTACACGGTGTTTGACTTCAATACGAGCTATGCTGCGACGCCGCAGCTGACGATTTACGCGAAAGCGCTGAACTTCACGAACGAGGCGTACTCGCGCTATGCGGGCTGGAATTATCCGGCCCCCGGCCGTTTCTTCCAGATCGGCATGACATACACGTTCTGATGCAGGCATCCTTCTATGAATGAACCGGTTTTGCAGGCCGACGGCCTTTCTGTCGGTTACGAAAGCCGCACGGTGCTCACGGACGTTTCCTTTGCCGTCCGCCCAAGCGAGCTCGTCGGGCTCATCGGGGCAAATGGGGCGGGGAAGAGCACGCTCCTCAAGACCGTGCGCGGGCTGCTCGCGCCGCTCGGCGGTACGGTCGCGCTCCTCGGGACAGGCATCCAGTCGCTTTCGCCGCGCGCGTTCGCGCAGCGGGCGGCGTATCTGTCGCAGCAGACGGAAATCCCGTTCGGCTACACGGTGCGCGACATCGCGATGACCGGGCGCTATCCGTATCTCGGCTGGTGGCAGCGCGAGGGCGGGCGCGACCGCGCGCTCGTGGACGCGAGCCTTGCGTACGTCGGCATGACGGCGCTCGCCGACCGGCCGATGCAGGAGCTTTCGGGCGGCCAACGGCAGCGCGCGCTCTTCGCGAAAGTGCTCGCGCAGCAGACGCCCGTGCTGCTGCTTGACGAGCCGGCGACGGGGCTCGACCTCATGTATCAGGAAGAGCTCTTCCGCTTTTGCCAGGAGCTCTGCGCCGCCGGGCGCACGGTGCTCATGGTCGTGCACGAGCTCGGCCTCGCCGCGCGCTTCTGCTCGCGGCTGCTGCTCTTCGGCGGCGGGCATCTGCTCGCCGATGGCACGCCAGCGGACGTCCTGACGCCTGCGCGTCTCACTGCCGCCTACGACGCTCCCATCGCTGTCGACGCGCTGCCGACGGGACACTATGACGTCTACGTCGCAGACGGACAGAAGCGCAGCGGGCGGCAGGCGCTCTTGGAGCAGTTGCTTGCACCATAACGTTTGGGGCTCGTTCATTTCCGGTCGAAAGGAGGTCCTATCATGTTGCGGCACGGTGGCGTTTTCGGGATGCTTGGCGCACTCGTGTTATTTGCGCTCGTCGTTTCACTTGCATGGGGGCAGATGGACATCCCGTTTTCTCATGTGCTCGCGTCGCTGGCACAGGGCATGGACCTCCCGCTGTTTTCTGACGTCGTCGTGCCGCCGGACGAGGATGCCGTGCTCTGGCAGATTCGTCTGCCGCGCACGCTCGTCGGCCTCATGGTCGGCGCAGGGCTTGCGGCCTCGGGCGCGGTCTTGCAGGGCATTTTTGCCAATCCGCTCGCCGACCCTGGCATCATCGGCGTGTCGAGCGGCGCGTCCGTCGGCGCGATCCTAGCCATCGCGACGGGGCTCTCCGCTGGGAGCCTCTACGCGCTGCCGCTCTGCGCACTCATTGGCGCGCTCGCGGCCGTCGCGCTGACGGTGACGCTCGCCATGCGCCACGGCCGCGTGCCGGTGCTGACGCTTTTGCTCGCGGGCGTCGTCGTCGGCATGTTCCTCTCGGCCGTCACGGCCGCGATCCTCACGGCGGTGAACGAGAACAAGATGCAAGCGTACCTTTTCTGGACGATCGGCGGCCTCGACTACCGCCGCTGGGATCATGTGTTCCTCGGCCTCGGGCCGATGGCGGCGAGCATCGCCGTCATGCTGCTGCTCGCGCGCCATCTCGATGTGCTCGCGCTCGGCGACACGGAGGCGCGCGCCGTCGGCATGCCTGTGACGCGCTACCGCATGATGTTCCTTGCGCTCGCGGCGCTCACGACGGCGACGGGCGTCTGCATCAGCGGCAACATCGGCTTCGTCGGGCTCGTCGTGCCGCACATGATGCGGCTTTTGCTCGGCCCCGATCACAGGCGGCTGCTGCCGGCGAGCCTCCTCGCGGGCGGCGCGTTCCTCGTCCTCTGCGACGCGCTCGGCCGCGTCATCCTGCCCGGCACGGAAGTGCGCGTCGGCATCATGACAGCATTCATCGGCACGCCGTATTTCCTCTATCTCCTGCGCCGCCAGACGCGGGGGCCGCGGTGATTGCAGCATCTTTCCGTTTCTTGCCAGACATGCGGCAGCGTCCGTTTGAGAATTTTTGAAAGGAAGACCCTTCATGGACAGCATTGTAGCAGGCTTTGAGCTCTTTCAAAAAGGCGGCATCGTCATGTACGTCTTGCTGCTCTGTTCGCTTTTCGTCGTCGCGACGGGCGTCGAGCGCTGGGGGTATTTCTGCCGCGCTGACGCCGGCCGCGCGTTTGCAGACACGTTCTCCGCGGCGGCGGAGCGCGGCGACTGGGATGCGGCAGGGGCGCTCGCACAGCAGTCGTCCGGTGCGCTTCCCGCGCTCCTCGCAAAAGCCATGGCGCGCGTGGAAAAGAAAGCGGACGGAATGGAGGGAACGGAGCGAGCGACCGGCATCGCCTCATTCCTTGAGATCCAATCGGGGCTGGTGCTCTCGCGTCTGCGCGCGCGGCTCTACTATCTGTCCGTCATCGTCACGATGGCGCCACTCCTCGGCCTCCTTGGCACGATCAGCGGCATGATCTCGGCGTTCAGCGTTTTTAGCGTCCAGTCCGCACAGGCCTCGGCCATCACGGGCGGCGTCGGCGAAGCCCTCGTCGCGACCGCCTTCGGCCTCTGCGTCGCCATCCTTGCGCTCATCGTCCACGCCTACTTCACACAGCGCGTCGACCGCATCGTGACCGATATGGAAGAATGCTGCTCGCTCGTCGAAGAATACGCGGCACAGCAAGCGTGATACTTTCGCGCGATTGTCCATCCGTTTTTTCATACTGTGCGGACAGAAAAAACTGCCGCAGCCATCGTGTGGCTGCGGCAGTTTTTCATAGGGGAAAGTTAGTAGAAATCAGAACAGGAAGTCGACCTGGCCGAACAGCGTGTTCGCATCTTTGTCCGTCTCGATTGTCTTGCCGTCTGCATAGCGGATCGTGCCGATGACGTTCTTGAACGGCGCATAGTCGAAGCCAATCTCCCAAGCTTTTTCACCCTGCCCGACAGCATCGAACGTGCTGAACGGAGCGGCGTACTTGCCGAGGTAACGGTAAGCGACCCAAGCGCCCCACGTGCCGGCGTTCTCTTCGTCTGCGCCTTTGTACGTGTACTCGATGCTGCCGGCTTTCGCCTCGTTCTCCGCCGACGTGTTCTGCGCGAAGAAGCCGTTCAGGCCGCTCGTGCCGTCGAAGTCATAGGAAGCTTTGAAGAGCCAGATGTTTGCATCATCCTTCGTCTTCACGTCGGTCGTGCTGTAGTTGCTGCCATCGTACGTCTTCGGATACTCGATGTTCTCGATGCCGAGGTGGTGGTAGTCCACGCCCGTCGTGAACTTGCCGATGCCATAGCCGAGGCCGGCATACTGATAGTTGGCCGTATCGTCGGCTTTTGCCGTCCAGTTATCGTCGTTGAGGTCATGGTTGCGGCCGGCGCCGAGCGTCAGCGTGAGCTGGTTGCCGAACGCGACCTCTGCGCCGGAGAACGTCGTATCGAAGACGCTGTCGTCATCGATCGGAGCGAACTTGCCGAGCTTCACGGAGAAGTTCTTGTAGTCGCCCTGCGCCCAAGCACGCTTCAGATCGACTTTGTCTTCGTCTGCGTCATCGCCAAAGCCGTTGTCTTTTGCAAGGTTCAGCTTCGCATCGAGACGCGCATTGACCGTCCAATGATCGTTGACTTCGGCCTGCGGCTCGAGGCGGAACAGCAGCGAGTTCTCGTTGTCCTTCTCCTTCACGCCGTCATCGTTATAGGAGCGGTGGCTGTTGTACGTGTACTCGAGTTTGCCGTTCCATTTCACCATGTCGGCATGCTTCTCGAGGTTCGAGACGCGAACGCCGAGGTTGTTCAGCTCATCTGCAAATTCCGCAGCGAGCTTGTCAATCATGGCCTTGTCGGCCGCGGAGACGTCCGTCTTCGCCATGGCTTTTGCGACCATCTGCGCCATCTCGTAGCGCGTGATGTTCTTGTCGCCCTGGAACGTCGTGTCGCCGTAGCCTTCGATGACGCCATCGGCAGCGAGCTGCGAGACCGCATCATACGCCCAATGGTCGGCCGGGACGTCGGAGAACGGGTTCGCCGCAGCGAACGTCGTGGAGGCAGCGCCGACGACGAGCGCCGTCGTCAGAGCAGAAACAATGGTTTTCTTCATGAGGAAAACTCCTTCCTTTAAGCTAGCCGTTAGCGCTTTAGCGCTTACGGAAAGCTTAGTCATTTGCCGCTAGGCAAATAACTTCCTAAAAAAATCGGCAGCGATGCGCGCGCCTCGGGAGTTTCCTTGTTTCCTCGGGTGGCGGTTGCGCTTCGCACAGGTGCATTCTATCAAAGCATGATAGTGATATGCAAAATGCATTTAGAATTATTCTCAGCAAGAAAGCGCAGTTTTTCGCCACATTTCTCGCCCATGCTTTGTTTTTCAAAAATCCGGCAAAAAACTTTCACAAGAGTATTGATATTCATTTTCATTTATGGTATATTGAACGTGGCTTTCGAAGCGGGGTGAAGAAAGGCATCTCGTAAAGCTCTCCTACTAAATACACAGCACGAAAGAACCTCCATGCACCGCTCATGCATGGAGGTTTCGTGTATCATAGACAAAATTCCACTTGTAAATGAGAACTATTTGCAATATAATGATATCAAAAAAAGAGAAAAGTTCTCATTTGCAAACAGAAAGGATGCGATGTGTATGAGCCGTTCATCGTTCGAGGCGCTTTTAGGCTTCCATGGCGCGCCGACATTCGCGGGGGAGAAGCCGGCCGTGCTGCTCTCGTTCAAGAAGAGCCAGTTCGAGGACTTCGATGCGATGCTCGCGTCGTTCACGCCGTGCTTCCGTTGCAAGGGCATCTCCGTGCTCCGCCTCGTGGAAGGGGAGGAATACGTGCTCGTGCTCTTTTACCGGGCACGGCGGATCGCGCGTTTCGTGAAGCGCGCCGACGCGCGGGCGCTGCTGCGGTCGTGCGGCTACGATGACGATGCGCCGCTCGCGGAACTCCTCGCCGAGCTCCAGCGCCGCATGGAGATCAAGAAAACGTTCCCGCACGAGATCGGCATCTTCCTCGGCTATCCGCCCGAGGACGTGCGCGGCTTCATCGAGCACCGCGGCAAAGACTTCGCGCTGTCGGGCTATTGGAAAGTCTATGGCAATCCCGACGCGGCGCGCGCGCTGTTCGCCCGCTACACGGCATGCAGCGAAGAATTTTGCAAAAAGCTCGACGATGGGGCAAGATTTGAAGACCTCGTCATCGCGAGCTGATTTTCTCTCTAGGGGGTATTTTCATGGCAAAAACAGCAATCATCTATTGGTCCGGCACGGGCAACACGGAGGAAATGGCGAAGGCCATCCAGATGGGCACGCGAAAAGCGGGCGCCGAAGCGCAGCTGTTCGAGGTCGAGCAGTTCGGCGCGAGCGACCTCAAAGATTACGACGGCTTCTTCTTCGGCTGCCCGGCCATGGGCGACGAAGTGCTCGAGGAAGGCACGTTCGAGCCGTTCTTCGCATCGATCGAGACGAAGCTCGCGGGCGTCCCTGTCGCGCTCTTCGGCTCGTACGGCTGGGGCGGCGGCGCGTGGATGGACACGTGGGCCGCGCGCACGAAAGCCGACGGCGCGAAACTCTTCGCCGACGGCCTCATCGTCGAGAACGGGCCGACGGACGAAGACATCAAAAAGTGCGAAGACCTCGGCGAAGCATTCGTGAAGGCGCTGTGAGGAGCCACGCAAAAGAATGCGGTGACCCCTTGAAAGTTTCATTGTAACTCTGTATAATAATAGACACAAAGATGTGGCTGATGTGTGGTGCGTCAGCCCTTCGAGATTCCAAGATTGATAGGGACTGAGCGACCGCGTGTCACACCTCCCGTTGATCTAGGATTCGCTCAATGCGTTACCGCATGAGCTGGAAAATCATCAGCAGAACTTGCAGGAAAGCCAGCGCAAGCGCCATCTTTTCGTAAGTCGTCATGATGACCACCTCCCTCGCCTCGAGGGGGCTGACTCATCAGCCACTATGGAAAGTATAGCAGATGCGCTGGCTTTCTGCTACCTATTTTACTTTTTTGTAGGAGAGATTCGATGGAACGACCGCATAAAATGGGCTTCCTCGGCCCAGCCGGCACGCACAGCGAGGCGGCGGCGCTGTGGCTGCGCGGCTGGCTCAGGGCCGGGGCGCAGCAGGATGCGCCGGCGCGCAAGCTCGTGCCGTATCCGGACATCGACGACGTGCTCGTCGCCGTGGAACGCGGCGAGGTCGCGACGGGGCTCGTGCCCGTCGAGAACTCGCTCGAGGGCACGATCCACGTGACGCTCGATATGCTCGCGCGTTCCGAGACGCTCGCCGTCGTGCGCGAGGTCATCTGGCCCGTGCACAACGAGCTCATGGCGCATTGCAAGGCCGAGGACGTGCACAAGATCGTCTCGCACGCGCAGCCGATCAGCCAGTGCCGCGCGTATCTCGAGGCGCATTTCCCGCAGGCGGAGATCATGAAGGTCGCGTCGACGGCGCGCGCGGCGAAGATCGCGGCGGCGGCGCGCGCGGAGGACGGCATCGCGGCCATCTGCACGGCGCGCGCGGGCGAGCTCTACGGGCTGACGCCGCTCGCGCACGAGATCCAGGACAACATGGCGAATGCCACGCGGTTCTTCGAGGTCGCGCGGAAAGACGTAGGGCCGGCCGCCGCGACGGCGGGCGATGCCGTTGCAGCGGGCGCGGCAAGCGCGGAGGCCGCTGCGGGCGTCCGCGCCGACAAGGTGCTCGTCATCTGCCAGCTTGACGGCTCGCGCGCAGGCTCGCTCGTCGACGTGCTGCTCGAATTTTCGAAACGCGGCATCAACATGACACGCATCGAGTCGCGCCCCGCGCGCACGCAGCTCGGCGACTACATCTTTTTCCTCGACCTCGACACGGATGCGGGGGAGGAGACGATGGAGGCGGCGCTCGACGCCGTCCGCGCGAAGTGCTCGTGGCTGAAGAATCTCGGCGGCTTTCCCGTGCTGACCGCAGACGGCTGACGAAAGGGTGGCCGTGATGGACAAAGCGTTTTTGCAGACAGAACTGGACGGCCCGTGGCTGGAATGCACGGACGAGCGATTGGCACATGACGATATTGAGAAACTTGACTGCGCGCTCCTGATCCGTTACTTCGAGGAAAAGAAAAATCAGGAATATTTCCGGCTGCATCGCCCGGGGCAGGCCGAGGCGGAGGCGTTTCCCACCGGGACGCCGGAAGAAGATCGGCAGTTGTATGAAACCGTGTGCGCACAGGCGGACCTCGTCGGCTTCGGCCGTTACCGCATGGCCTATGGGTATCATTGGTCGGATTGGAACACGGCGGTCGTGCCGCTCCGCTGGCGCCTGCGGCAGGCATCTGCTGACGCCCCGCTCTTCCTCGCGGCCGACGTCCTCTGGTTCGTCCCGGAGCAGCAAGGCCTCGTGCTGACACGGGAATGCTTCACGATCAACATCCAGATGCGCAGCGGCGCGCTCGTCGTCTCGAAGATGCGGTATCCCGCGAAGGAAAACCATCCTCATTATATCCGTCATTGGCATCGCGGCGCCTGGACGGACGCGACCACGCTCGAGATCCCCGAGAACATTTCCGACCTCGCGGTCGAAGCGCTGCGGATCAGCACGCGGCAGTGGTCGGGCATCTATCCCTCCATCACGTGGGCGCGCCACGGGAAACGCGCTGTGCTGGCCTTTGCGACGCACCCGTTCGACTGGAACATCACCGTGTTCCGCTCGTTCCTCGGGGACGCGCCCTACAAGCGGCTGTTCCCGCGCGAGCAGAAAGACAATTTTCACCCGCTCTGCACGTATCTCGGCATCCATCCGACGAAGAGCCTGCGCCGCGCCTATGCGAAAAATCCGTACGCAGTCCTCTGGTACCTGCTGCTGAAAGGCTGGGAGGTCGAGGATCTGAACCTCATCCAGAAATTTTATGATTTCGACCAGGACTTCGTCGGGATCCCGTTCTCGGAACTCCGCTGGGCGGACGGCGCCGTGCAGATTCCCGAGGAGAACAGCGCCCGCGTCGACGTGCCGGCGCTCCGCCATTACCTGTACTGGATCCGCCGGAACAAGAACGAGCACGCGATGACAAGCGAGCTCTACCGCCTGCAACAGAAGGGCATCACGCAGGAACAGATGGACACCCTGCAGCAATTTGCGCAGTACGAGGAGCGCTTGCCGCTGCCGCTGCGCTGGCGCTTGCTGAAGCATGGCTTGACGCGCGAGGTGCATGACCTCATCAGCGAGGCCGTGATGGATTTGCAGACGGGGCTGCGGAATGTCGAGATCGCCTACACGCCGGAAGAGGAAGCGCTCGAATATCAGATCGGCGCGTACGAGTTCCGCCTCGTGCGGCAGACGCGCGAGCTCCTGCGCATCGGGGGAGAGATGCGCAACTGCGTGGCCGGCTACCGGACGAAGGTGCTCCGCAAGGAATCCATCATCATGACGGCGCGGACGGAAGACGGCTATGCCATCTGCATCGAGCTCGACGGGCGTCATCGGCTGCTCCAGGCCTACGGCCCTTTGAACCATCCCCTCTCCGGCGATGCGTTGCTCGCCTGCCGGACATGGGTCGCGCAGTGCGGCCTCCCGGTCGCTTTCGGCCGCCTGGCCCCCGCCGACCTTTCTGCGGCAGAGGACTGGGACGTCCGGCCGCTCCACCCGGAACTGCTTGACGGCGTTAGCCCCGAGTGATAATATTTTTCGCAACAAAGAAATAATACAGAATACATAAGAAAGAGGTTGTCCTATGGTCATCATCATGGATCCCGGCGCAACGGCCGAAAACATCAAAGCTGTCATCAACGTCATCCACGAAAAAGGCCTCGAAGCGAAGGTCATGGAGGGCACGGATCAGCGCATCGTCGGCGTCATCGGCGACAAGCGGAAGCTCGGCGATGTGACGTTCGAGTCGATGAAGGGCGTCGAGACGACGGTTGCGATCTCGAAGAGCTACAAGCTGGCGAGCCGCGAGTTCCATCCGCAGTCGAGCGTCATCGACGTCGCGGGCGTGAAGATCGGCGATGGCACGCCCGTCGTCATGAGCGGCCCGTGCGCCGTCGAGTCGCGCGAGCAGCTGTTCGAGGCGGCCGACATCGTGAAAAAATCGGGCGCGCAGTTCTTGCGCGGCGGCGCGTACAAGCCGCGCACGAGCCCGTATTCATTCCAGGGCCTCGAAGAGCAGGGCCTGAAGTACCTCGCCGAGGCGCGCGAGCGGACGGGCCTGCGCGTCGTCACGGAAGTCACGACGGTCGAGGCCGTCGACCGCGTCGCGGCGTATGCGGACATGCTGCAGGTCGGTGCGCGCAACATGCAGAATTTCGGCCTGCTGAAAGCCGTCGGCAAAGCGGGCAAGCCGGTGCTCCTCAAGCGCGGCCTCGCGGCGACGCTGAACGAGTGGCTGAACGCCGCCGAGTACATCATGAACGAAGGCAACCCGAATGTCGTGTTCTGCGAGCGCGGCATCCGCACGTACGAGACGTACACGCGCAATACGCTCGATCTCTCGGCCGTCGCGGCCATCAAGCACCTGTCGCACCTGCCGATCATCGTCGACCCGTCGCACGGCACGGGCAAATGGCGCATGGTGCAGCCGATGGCGTTCGCTGCCATCGCGTCTGGCGCGGACGGCCTCATGATCGAGATGCACCCGCAGCCGGAGAAAGCGCTCTCCGATGGCCCGCAGTCGCTGACGCCGGAACATTTCCAGCGCGTCATGGACGGCGTGAAAAAGCTGTCTGCCTTCATGAAATCCGAAGGCATCGAGCCGATGGAAGCGGAATAAACCGCGCCCTTTGATAGAAAACATCAAAGCAAGCAAATTTTTATAGAAAAAACAAGCAAAATCTTCGCATATCTGATAAGATAGGACGTAAAGGAAACGTGCGTGTGGCGGACGCTCTGCCGCACGCCAAGGATAGGAGCGTTCCCTATGCGTGACTTTACTTGGAAGACAGCAGCGGCGCTCGTGTGTACGGGCGTCGCTTTCTTTTTCGCAGGGACAGCGCAGGCGGCGGAGCTGCGCATCGGCGTCAACGTGCTGCCCGTGCTCGCCGACCCCGTCGACGGCGCGCGCGACCTCAACCAGGACTACATGGCCATCCTCGCGAACTACGCGGGCATGAAGGCCGTCTACGTCTCGGCGTCGTGGCAGGAGAACCTCGCGCGCCTGCAGTCGGGCGAGATCGACGTCATCGCGAACATCACGGACCTGCCGGCGCGCCATGCGTTCTTCGACTACGGCCGCATCCCGATGAGCACGTCAAAGTCCATGCTGTACCTGCGCGGCGGCACGCAGATGTTCGACCGCGCGGATCGCACGACGCCGCTCCGCATCGGCGTCATCCGCGACCAGTACACGAGCCCGTACCTCGGCATGGTGCTCGCGGCCGAGGGCTTCCCGTACACGCTCCAGGAGTACGAGGACCGCAAGGCGCTCGCGGCGGCGTACGCGGCCGGCCGCATCGACGGCTGCTCGCTCGACACGGCGATGCCGAAGAGCCTGCAGCCGGCCGCGGCGCTCCAGGCCGACCCCGTGTATTTCGTCGTGAAAAAAGGCAACCAGGAACTGCTCGACCGCTTGAACAGCGCGGCCTCGCGCCTCGCCATGGCGCGGCCGATGCTGTACGCTGATTTGTACGACCTTTACCACATCAACACGGGCGGCGAAGCGCTCATGCTCGACCATCGGGAGCGCCGCTATCTCGAGGAGCATCCGACGCTCCATTTCGCTGCCATCGTGAACGAGCGGCCGTATTCGTACATGGACGGCAACGGCGAGTTCGCGGGCGGCCTGCGTGCCATCGTCGACCGCGTGAGTGCCGACCTCGGCGTCACGATCGAGATTGTCCCCGTCGCGAGTGCCGAGGACGCGTACGCCGCGCTCGCGGACGGCACGGCCGACGTGCTGCTGAACTCGCGCTGGAGCCCCGGATGGGCCGTCACGCACGACTACAAGCAGACAGCGCCGTACATGACGTCGTATTTTACGGAGGTCACGCGCCGCAGCGGCAAGCCGGAGCATCCGATGGTCGCTTACTGGAGCGCGCGCATCGGCGATACGACGCTCGCAAAGCATTTTGACAAAGACCAGCTGCAGCACTATGACTCCGTGGAGGATACGCTGCAGGCCGTTGCGGATGGCAAGGCCGATGCCGCGTATCTGCGGCAGGAAACGGCGCAGTACGAGACGTTCGCCGGCCAGTTCCCCGGCCTCATCGCGAATGGCACGGTCGCGTTCACGACGCGCACGGCCATGACGATGCCGCAGGACGCCGACCCGGCGCTGCTCTCCGCGCTCGACAAGGAAATCGCGCACATGGGGCAGGAGGTCGCGAACGGCGCGATCGCCGAGGAACGGCAAAAGTTCCTGAAGAACCAGTCCATCGGCGCGTATTTCTACAACTATCCGCAGTACTTCTTTTTCGGCGCGGGCATCGTCGCGCTCGTCATCGCGCTGTCGTTCTGGCGCTACCGTCGGATGAAAAAGCGCACGGAGGCGCATCTCCAGGACATCATCGACCGCGACCCGGCGACGGAGCTCCACAACCTCGCGTGGATCGAGCGCGTCGGCTCGCCCATCGTCACCGTGAGCAAGGGCGGCAAAGACCCGTACCTCGCGGCCGTCGCCGTCCACGCCATGCGCCCGGACATCATCGCCGGCACGTATGGCCGCGAAGTCCTCGCCGCCGTCTGCCGCGAGCTCGGCCGCGACATGGAGCTCGCGCCGTGGGCCGTCCACGTCGGCACGCGCACGTCGTCCGCCGAGGTCTTCGCGCTCGTGCGCGCAGAGGAGGCCGTGCTCGTCCCGGCGCTCCGCGAGATGCTGCGCAAGCACGACGCGCAGCGCGTCGGCCGCATGCTCGTGCGCATCCCCTTGGAAGCCGGCGTCTGCTACGTCGGCGACCCGCCCATGGACCTCAAGACCGCGATGAACAACGCGTCGCTCGCCGCGCACGGCGCGCGCCCCGTCGGCATTTTCAACAGCAAGCTCCAGCGCGAGACGCTGCTCATGAGCCGCATGGAGAGCATCCAGGAGGACGCGCTCGCGCGGCGCGAGTTCCACGTCTGGTACCAGCCGAAATACGAGCTCAAGACGAAGCGCTGCATCGGCGCGGAAGCGCTCGTGCGCTGGGAGAGCAAGGAGCTCGGCTTCCTGCCGCCGGGGAAATTCATCCCGCTCTTCGAGGGCAACGGCTTCATCTCGCAGCTCGATTTTTACAACCTCGAGCATGTCATGCAGTTCCAGCGCGAAGCGCCCGGGAAAGGACTCCCCGTGCTCCCGATTTCCGTCAACCAGTCGCGCCAGCACATGCGCGAGGAGGACTACATCGAGCGCGTGCGCAAGCTTGTTGCCGAGTACGGCACGACGGGCGTCGAGCTCGAACTCACAGAGACGGCGTTCGACGTGCTCGGCGAAGCGATGCGCGCGCATTCCATCGACGTCGTCGAGTCGCTCCGGGGCATGGGATTCTCCATCGACATGGACGATTTCGGTAGCGGCTACAGCGACCTCGCTCTCCTGAACCAGCTTCCGCTCGACGTCATGAAGATCGACCGCTCGCTGCTGCTCGCCTCGGAGGGCTCCGGTCGCATGCGCATCGTCCTCGAGCAGATGATCGCCCTCGGCCACGCGCTCGACATGCACGTCATCTGCGAAGGCATCGAGACGGAGGAGCAAGAGCAGATGCTCATCTCCTGCGGCTGCGAATACGGCCAAGGCTACCTCTACGGCAAGCCCATGCGCCGCGCGGACTACGAAGCGTTCCTGCGGGAACATGCGTGAAAGGTTGGATGAATAGAGATAACAAGGGACTGTTGCAGGTATTGGAATGGTGCCATAAAATTGCCGACCGTAACGCATACAGCAGGTTCGCAACAGATGTAACCATGCGGAGTTGCACGAGCCCCCTCACTGCCGATCCTCCACCAGTTTCCCCGGCAGCCCGAGCAGCTCGCCGGCTGTGGCTGGAGGTCGCGTCGACTTCCTGCTCTGATGCGCTGACGCACAGAATTACACGCAATCACACAACGGGCTGCACCTCGGGACATTTCCCCGGGCGCAGCCCGTTTTTGTGCAAAAAGGAGGGGCATGACGCGGAAAGGAATTTGTGATATGATTTCATTGAAATACAATTCATTGAAATACGATTCAATAAAATTTTGCGGGAGGGCGTGATGTGATGGAGCGATTCATCGGACGAGAAAAGGAGCTCGCGGCGCTGGAACGGCTGTACGAGAAAGACGGTTTCCAGATGCTCGTGATGTATGGCCGGCGGCGTGTGGGGAAGTCGACGCTCTTGCAGCATTTTGCCGACGGGAAGCGTTGCGTGTATTATATGGCGATCCGCAGCGGGGCACAGCGAAATCTGGAACTGTTGGGCGCGTGTGTGCTCGAGGCACTGGCGCCGGAGCTCGCCGGCGCGCGCTTCGCGTCCTACGAGGAACTGTTTGCGTTTCTCGGGCGGCGGTGTGCGGAAGAGCGCGTCGTTTTCGTCATCGACGAGCTGCCATACCTCGTGGAGCAGGAGCCGTCGCTGCTGTCGGTCTTGCAGAAGACGATCGATCTCTCATGGTCATCTGGACGCATGATGCTTGTGCTCTGCGGCTCGTCCATCAGCTTCATGGAGAACGAGGTCCTCGGCGAGAAGAGCCCGCTCTTCGGACGGCGCTCGATGCAGATGCGCGTGCAACCGTTCTCCTATCGGGAGGCGGCGGCATTCGTGCCGTCGTATTCACGCGAGGAACAGGCGCTTTGCTATGGCGTGACGGGCGGCATTGCGAAATATCTCGCGCTCTTGGACGACCGGCGGCCGCTCGCGGACAATCTCGTCGAGCTGTTTTTTGACCCGTCTGGCTATCTTTATGAGGAGCCGGCGAATCTTTTGACGCAGGAGTTCCGCAATATCGCGACGTACAGCGCTGTCATCGAGGCGGTGGCGAGCGGCCGGACGAAGCTCTCGGAGATCGCGGATCTCACGCATCTCGACGCATCGACCGTCGCGCACGCCGCACGCAACCTCATTGCGACGGGGATCGTGAAAAAAACGTACGCCATCACGGAAGAGCGCAACAAGAAAAAAGTCCGTTACGCGCTTGCCGATCATATGTTCCGTTTCTGGTACCGCTTTTTGCCGAAAGGGATGGCGGCGGTCGAGGCGGGACACGGAGCGGCGTACTTCGAATACGCGGTGCGTCCGCTGCTTTCGGATTACATGGGCGCGGTCTTTGAGGATATGTGCCGCGCCTTTACGCTCGAGCTGGGACTGGCGGGCGCGTTTCCCGGCTTGTTCACGCGCGTCGGCGCGTGGTGGGGGACGCATCCGGCGGCACATGAGGAGACGGATATCGATGTCGTCGCGCTCGATGAGATGCAGCATACAGCGCTGCTCGGCGAGTGTAAATACAAAAACGAGCGCATCGACCGGAATGTGCTCGACCGTCTGCGGATGCGCGACGGGCTCATCGACCATCGCTATCACACGGCAGGCTGGCTGCTGTTTTCGAAGAGCGGCTTCACGGAGGGCGTTCTTGCGCAGGCGGAAAGCGAACAGGTCCGCGCTGTGACGCTCGCAGACTTGTATGCTGCACCATAAAGAAATCGTCCTGGATTTTCTGTGCCTGATACGCTATAATGGAACAAACATCTCGTGACAGGAAAGGCGGAGACGCTCGTGAAGGGACTTCGACAGGTGGCGGCGGCGGTGTGCTGCGCGCTCGTGCTGTGCGGCGGCGCGTTGCATGCGGATGCACGGGACGTCTTGCGCGTCGGCATCCGGCCGCTCGGCGACGGCGGCATCACGCAGGATGCGCAAGGGAATTTCTACGGCCTGGAAACGGATTTCATGCAGACGCTCGCGAGCTATGCGGGTATGGATGCGACATTCGTCCCGGGGACATGGGAAGAAAATGTCGCGCGCCTCGACGCGGGCGACATCGACACCATCGCCGGCGTACCGCAGTCGCCGCCGTTCCTAGGCCGGTTCATTTACGCGCGGCTGCCGCTTGGCGCGGCGCACGGCGACCACGGGCTCATGATGTCCATCGAGACGCAGCACCTCGTCACGCCGCTCTATTACGTCATGCGGCCGGAGAACGGCGCGCTGTTCGCGCGGCTCGAGCAGGCGAACGACAACATGGCGGCGAACCGGCCACATTTCATCGACGACCTCGCGCGGATGTACCGCGAGCGCACGCCGATTCCCGTCCTGCGCTTGACGGCGGACGAGCGCGCATTTTTGCAGCAGCATCCCGTGATCCATGCCGTCGCCGTGCTGCGCGAGCGGCCGTATGCGTACTACGACGAGAACGGCGCGTTCGCCGGCGAAGTGCGGAAGCTCGCCGACCGCATCGCGTACGACCTCGGTGTCATGGTCGACATCCAGACCGTCGAGTCGCATGAGGAGGCGTTCCACGCCATCGCGGACGGCACGGCGGACATCGTCCTCAACATGGACTGGGACATCAGCTACGCGGAGACGAAGGGCTTGTCGCCGACGATCCCGTTCGACACGTATTACTACACGGTGGTGAAACGGCGCGGCAGTGACCTCGCGCATCCCGTCGTCGCCTGCCTTGACAGCCGCATGACGGACGAAGTGCTGCGCGCGCGCTACGCCGACGAGCAGCTGCAGACGTATCCGAACATCGAAGCCGGCCTGCGCGCCGTGCAGTCGGGCGCGGCCGACCTCATGTTCCTGCGGCAGGAGACAGCGCAGTACGAAATCTGGCAGGGCGCGTTCCCCGACATCGTCTCCGACGGCACGGTCGTATTCTCGCGGCAGGAATCCATCGGCGTCTCGAAGCGCGTCGCGCAGTCCCTCCTGCCCATCCTCGACAAGGAGATCGGCTACATCGGGCCGAACGTGCTGAAAGATTACCTCGCGACGCATGACGGCGGCGCGGCGAAGAGGCTGAGCCTGCGCTCGCTCATTTACGCGTATCCGTTTTACTTCCTCGGCGGCCTCCTGGCAGCAGCCGTCGTCGCCCTGCTGCTCATCTACCGCTACATCCGCGTGCGGCGCCGCCACACGGACGAGATCCAGGCGCTCGTCGACACGGACAGTTACACGGGGCTGCACAGCCACCGCTGGTTCGAGCACGGCGCAGCGGAGATCGCCGCCGCGCCGCTCACGGACGGCCATGCGTGGTACGTCGTCGCGTTCGGCATCCCGAACGTCGACACGATCACGGGCATGTACGGGCAGGAGACCGTTTCGCGCTTCGTGACGAAATTCGCCCGCGCGCTCGAGCGCGCACCGTGGGCGCGCCTCGCGGCGACGCACGCGAGCATCGGCCACGTGCTCTGCCTCGCGGCGACGGCGGACGCCGAGGTGCTCGCCGAAGAGGTGCGCGCATTCAAGGAGGCGCAGGAGTACATCGCCGTCGGCGCGATGAACGTCCACATCCGCGTGCGCGCCGGCATCCGCGCGCTCGGTTTCCCGCCGATGGACATCCGCAAGGCGCTCGAGCAGGCGAACCTCGCCATCCACGACGAAGAGGACGACGTGCGCGTCTACAACGAGGAGATGCAGCAGGAGGCCTTGCAAAAAAGCCAGATCGAGAACCTCCAGCAAGTCGCGGCCGAGCGCGAGGAGTTCCAGATCTGGCTGCAGCCGAAATATGATCTCAAGACGAAACGTTGCATCGGCGCGGAGGCGCTCGTGCGCTGGCAGAGCAAAGAGCTCGGCTTTCTGCCGCCGGGCAAGTTCATCCCGCTCTTCGAGCGCAACGGCTTCATCTCCGAGCTCGATTTTTACAACCTCGAGCATGTCATGAAATACCAGAAGGCGCGGCGCGCGGCCGGCCTGCCCGTCGTGCCGATCTCCGTGAACCAGAGCCGCTACCACATGCAGGAGCAGGGCTACCTCGCGCGCATGGAAGCGCTCGTCACGCGCTACGGCACGGACGGCGTCGAGCTCGAGCTCACGGAGACGGCGTTCGACCTCGCGAGCCGCGAGCAGCGCGAGAACGCGCTGACCGTCGTCACGGCGCTCCACGAGCTCGGCTTCCGCATCGACATGGATGATTTCGGCAGCGGCTACAGCGACCTCACGCTCCTTGACGCCTTGCCGCTCGACGTCATGAAGCTCGACCGCTCGCTGCTGCTCGCGAGCGAAAACTCCGACCGCATGAAATCCGTCCTCGCACGCATGACCGACCTCGGCCACGCCCTCGGCATGACCGTCATCTGCGAAGGCATCGAGACGGAAGAGCAAGAACAAATGCTCATCGCCTGCGGCTGCGAACACGGGCAGGGCTACCTCTACGGCAAGCCCATGCCGCAGGAAGCGTTCGCGACGTTCTTGGAAACGCATATGTGAATCCTCAACCTCTTGCGGGTGCGAATAAATTGCACCCGCGCTTTCTTTTTGTCCGCAAAATTCTCTCACGAAATAAGAAGGAAATTCGAGGGCGGTTGTCGTATTTTATGGTAAATAGGTCATTTGGGAACAGGCGTTCGCTCACATATCTGGCGGAGCGGGCGAAGAGGGATGTTTGTATGGCTAGGGATGGAAAGCTGCGGCTGGCGTTTCTGCAGCCGCAGCCGCTTTGGCCGTGTGCTTGTGGACGGGCGCGGCGGAGGCGGCGGGGCGGCCGGTCTTGCGCGTCGGCTTGACGTATATCGCGCAGGACGAAGCGAGTGGGACGGGGCACCCACAGTTCGACAAGACGGTGACGGACTACATGCAGGTGCTCGCGAGCTATGCGGGCATGGATGTGCAATATGTCCCGGGCAGCGTGCAGGCGTTTGACACGCCGGGCGTGCCGCTCCGCATCGGCGCGGTGCGCGCGGGCTACCAGAGCCCCGTGCTCGACAAGGTGCTCGCGATGGAGCAGCGTCCGTACACGCTCGCGGAGTACAGCACGCCGATGGCGCTCGAGGATGCGTATCGCGCGGGGAAGATCGACGGCTTCGAGGTCAACGCGTGGCCGCTCGGCCCGGAGGAGCCGGCGGCAGCTTACGATGTGACGACGACGCACCTCGCGGTGAAAAAAGGCAACACGGAGCTCCTGAACCGCCTGAATGCGGCGGCCGACCGCCTCATGCTCGCGCGGCCGACCTCGGCGTGACGCTCGACATCGTGACGATGACGGATTATGAAAAAGCGTACGCGGCGATGCAGGACGGCGAGGCCGATTTCCTGCTCAACATGTTCGTCGATCCCGCGTGGGGCGCGCAGCGCGATCTCGACCAGACGGCGCCGTTCGTGGTGTCGTATTTCACGGGCGTGACGCGGCGCACGGCGATGCCGGAGCATCCCGTCATCGCGACGCTCGACAACCGCCTCGCAAAAGAACTCATCGCGCAGCATTTTCCTGATCAGCGCGTCGTAACGTATAAAAGCATCCAAGACTGCCTCGACGCCGTGCGCCATGGCGAGGCCGACGTGACGTACATCCGCGTCGAGGCCGCGCAGTACGAGACGATGCGCGGCGCGTATCCCGACCTCGTGCCGAGCGGCCGCATCGCGTTCGCGCGCGGCATCGCCATGGGCGTGCCGACGAGCGGCGATCCCGTGCTGCTGCGCGTGCTCGACAAGGAAATCCACCACATGGGGCAGAGCGTGACGGAGGCGTACTACGCGGAGGAAGCGCAGAAATCGTTCCGCGACCGCTCGGCATTGTCCGTCATCTACACGTATCCGCAGCGCGCGCTCGCCATCCTCGCCGCGCTGCACGCCATGGGCTTCGCCATCGACATGGACGACTTCGGCAGCGGCTACAGCGATTTGTCGCTCTTGAACCAGCTGCCGCTCGACGTCATGAAGATCGACCGCTCGCTCCTCCTCGCGTCCGAGGGCTCGGAGCGCATGTGCGTCGTGCTGCGCCAGATGGTCGGCCTCGGCCACGCGCTCGGTATGAAAGTCATCTGCGAAGGCATCGAGACGACGCAGGAAGAGCTCCTGATCGGCTGCGGCTGCGAGTACGGGCAGGGGTATCTGTACGGGAAACCGATGAAACGGGCGGATTTTGAAGCATTCCTGAAGGAACACGTTTGATCCAAGGAGGAGACTCGTCATGAAAGCACACGCCATCCGAAACGTTTTTGGCATCGCGCTGCTTTTCGCGGGCCTCCTCTTTTTTGCGTCTCCGGCGGACGCCCGGCCGCATCTGCGCGTCGGCGTGCCGATGCAGGGCGCGGCTGCCATCGAGCAGGATGCGGCGGGCAACCTCTACAGCGTGCCAACGGACTATGCGCATGCCGTCGCGAACTATGCGGGCTACGAGGTGCAGTTTGTCCCGAGCACATGGGACGATTGCCGCACGCAGCTCGCGGACGGGACGATCGACGTCGTGGCGGGCGTGCTGCCCGGGACGGCGGGCACGGAGGGCATGGCGTTCGGGCGCATGCCGCTGGGGTGGCAGCGCGGCTTTTTCAAAGACCCACAGCTGCCGAACGAGGGCAATTACCGCCTGCACCCGCTGTACTACGCCGTGAGCAGCGGCAACACGGCGCTCCTCGCGGAGCTCGATGCGGCGGCTGACCGCCTCATGGAGAATCGGCCGGGCTTTTACACGATGCTCGAGCAGGTGTATGCCGATCACGGCCAGCGTTTCGGACTGCATCTGTCGCAACGCGAGAAAGACTACCTCGCGCCCCATCCCGTCATCCCCGTCGTCGTCGTCGCGCGCGAGCAGCCGTTCGCCTACGTCGATGAGGACGGCACGTTCCAGGGGACGCTGCGCATCTTTACGGATCGCATCGAGCAGGATCTCGGCGTCCAGGTGCGCGTGCTCCCCGTGCCGGACTTCGCGGCCGCAGAGGCGGAGCTCGCGAGCGGGCGCGCGCAGGTGCTCCTCGACAACGGTTGGGACCTCGGCTGGGCGCAGGAGCACCGTCTCTGGTTCACAGCACCGTTCTACGTCAGCAACTACACGGCTGTCACGCGCCGCGAGAGCCTGCCCGGGAGTCCCATCGTCGCCGCCGTCGACAACCGCACGACGGCGCGCGTGCTGCGGAGCCGCTACAGCGACGACCAGATCCGCATTTATCCGACGATCGTCGACTGCATGAAGGCTGTCGAGACGCGCGAGGCCGACATCACGTTCGTGCGCCAGGGCACGGCGCAGTACCAGATTTTCCAAGGCGACTTCCCTGACCTCGTGACGGACGGCACGGTCGCGTTCTCGCTCGAGATGGCCTCGGGCGTCTCGATGGATGCGCCGATGGAGCTTTTGACGATCCTCGACAAGGAGATCGCCTACATCGGCCCCGAAGCCATCTCGAATGCCGTCGCGCGCCATGACAAGGCGTCCGAGAGCAGCCGCTCGCTCTCGTCCATCGCTTACGCCTATCCGCAGTACGTCATGCTCGCCGTGCTGACGCTGTTCATGCTCGTCGTCATCTTCATCCTGAATTCCATCACGATGCGCCGCACGCATGTGCGCGACATGGTGCGCCTGCTCGACGAGGACCAGGCGACGCACATGAAGAATCGCGCGTGGTTCCAACGGCAGGTGAAAGCGTTCATCGCCGCGCGCCCGCAACTGGCGAAAGACCTCGCCATCGTGCTCATCGGCGTGCAGCGCACGGACATCTTCATCAGCACGTACGGCCGCGACAAGCTCATGGAATTCTTGCGCCAGATGGCGAAAGCGCTCGACGACGCGCTCTGGACGGAGTGCGTCGCGACGCACGGCAGCGTCGGCGAAGTCATCGTGCTCGCTCATACGGAAGACATGGCGACGCTCAAGAAAAATCTGAAGGAAGCGTTCAAGCAGCACGAGTTCGCGAACGTCGGCGGCATCGTCGTGCGCGTGCCGCTCACGGCTGGCATCGCGCTCATCGCGCCGCCGCTCACGCCGAACGAGGCCATCCAGCGCGCTGACTTCGCCCTGCACGAGGCGCAGGACATCCTCGTCTACGACGACGCCATGCTCGCGCGCGCCCACCTCTCGAGCCGCATCGAAAGCCTGCAGGAGCAGGCGCTGAAGCGCGAGGAGTTCGAGGTCTGGTACCAACCGAAGTATGACATCAAGACGAAAAAATGCGTCGGCGCGGAAGCGCTCGTGCGCTGGCGCAGCGAAGAGCTCGGTTTTTTGCCGCCGGGGAAATTCATCCCGCTGTTCGAGCGCAACGGCTTCATCTCGCAGCTCGATTTTTACAACCTCGAGCATGTCATGCGCTTCCAGCAGGACTGCCGCGCGAAAGGCCTGCCTGTCGTGCCCGTGTCCGTGAACCAGAGCCGCGTGCACATGCAGGAGCAGGGCTACCTCGCGAAGATGCGCGACCTCGTCATGAAATATTCGACGGACGGCATCGCGCTCGAGCTCACGGAGACGGCGTTCGACTTCACGGGCGCGGCGCAGCGCGAGCACGCGCTCGCCGTCATCGCCGCGCTGCACGGCCTCGGCTTCCGCATCGACATGGACGATTTCGGCAGCGGCTACAGCGACCTCTCCCTGCTCAGCTACCTCCCGCTCGACACGATGAAGATCGACCGCTCGCTCCTCCTCGCGTCCGAAGGCTCGCAGCGCATGCGCTCCGTCCTGCAGAAGGTGGCCGAGCTCGGCCACACGCTCGGCATGACCGTCATCTGCGAAGGCATCGAGACGGCATCGCAGGAACGGCTTCTCATCCGCTGCGGCTGCGAGTACGGCCAAGGCTACCTCTACGGCAAGCCGATGCCGCGCAAAGACTTCGAAACGTTCCTCGTCGCGCACGCATGAGCGGCGGCGTGGCGGAGGTGTAAAAAAAACAGCGAGCACACAAAAAAACGGCGTTCCGATTTCTCGGAACGCCGTTCGCGTTTTCAAAATGGTGACCCAGGGGGGACTCGAACCCTCGACCCTTTGATTCGTAGTCAAATACTCTAATCCAACTGAGCTACTGGGTCAACGTTTCCTGCATCTCTGCAATCAACATAAAATAGTATAGCCGTCACGGGAACTTTTGTCAACAGGAAAATGTGCAGCGCGATAAAAATTTTTTCAGGGGTGGCGCGGCGGCGCGCGAACGTGTAAAATATGAATAGCGTTCATGATTTTGTGGACGGCGAGGATTTTTTCGGAAGTTCGGAAGGGAGCGCGGATCGTATGGCAGAGCGAAAGCTCACGCGCGAGGAGAAGAAAGTGCTGTATCGCAGGCTCATCCTCGACGCGGCGAAAAACGAATTCATCCGCAAGGGGTACAAGGAAGCGTCCATCGCGGCGATCATGGACGAGGCGAAGCTCGGCGTCGGGACGTTCTACAATTATTTTGCGTCGAAGGAGGAGATCCTCCTGTGCCTGCTCGCGAAACTCATGCGCGAGGTCGCGCAGCGGCTCGCGCAGATGAAGAAGGCGGGCGCGCCGGCGGGCGAGCGCCTCAAAGAAGGCTGCCACCTCATGGCGCGGCTCTTGGACGAGAACCAGTATGTGCTCGCGCTGTTCCTCTCCGTCGGGCGTGGCGAGAAGCCGGACGCGCATCCGGGCGGCCGCGCGGCCGCGCACCCGGAGGCGGCCGCCGCGAACGCGAAAGCGAGCCGCGCGCCGCAGGTGAAAGACCTGTTCCTCCAGATCATCGAGGAAGGCCAGGCCGAAGGCTCGATCCGGAGCGACATCGCCGCGCCGATGATCGCGGAAATGCTGCACGCGACATACCAGTCGGCGGCGTTCAGCCACGCGGGCGTGCCGTTCCGCGAGAATTTCGAGCAGAAATTCCAGTTACTCATCGAGGGCATGAAAGCATAAAATAAAGTAGGGGAGTTTTCTTTTTATGATCAGTGTGACGAAGCTGCTGTTTGCGCGCGAGTATTTCGGCGACCGCCTGCGCTATACGAAGAACGCGCACAGCATGAAGAGCGGCGCGGCGGAAGGCATGGGACCCGTCGTCGTCTGGAACTCGACGAAGACGTGCAACCTCAAGTGCATGCATTGTTATATGAAGTCCGATGCAAAAAAATACAGCGACGAGCTGACGACGGACGAGGCGAAAAAGTTCATCGACGATCTCGCGGCGTTCCATGTGCCCGTGCTGCTGTTCTCTGGTGGCGAGCCGCTCATCCGTCCCGATTTCTTCGAGCTCGCGGACTACGCGGCAAAGGCCGGTGTGCGGCCGACGCTCTCGACGAACGGCACGCTCATCACGCGCGAGGTCGCGCAGCGCATCAAGGACATCGGCGTCGGCTACGTCGGCATCTCGCTCGACGGCCTGAAGGACGTCAACGACACGTTCCGCGGCGTCGATGGCGCGTATGAGAAAGCCATGCAGGGCATCGAGAACTGCGTGGCGGCCCATCAGCGCGTCGGCCTGCGCTTCACGATCAACCAGCACAACGCGCGCGAGCTCGACAAGATTTTCGACTTCATCGAGGCTGAGCACATCAACCGCGTCTGCTTTTATCACCTCGTCTACAGCGGGCGCGGCGAGGCCATGGTGCACGACGACCTCACGCACGAGGAGTCGCGCGCCGCGATGGACACGATCATCCGCCGCACGCGCGACTTCGAGGAGCGCGGGCTGGAAAAAGAGATCCTGACGGTCGACAACCATTGCGACGGCATCTATATGTACCTGAAGGCAAAAGAAGCCGGCGACGAAAAAACGGCCGCGCAGATCCTGAAGTTCCTCGAAATGAACGGCGGCAACCGTTCCGGCATCGCGTTCGGCGAGGTCGACCCTATGGGCTACGTCCATCCCGACCAGTTCACGCAGCACCATACGTTCGGCAACGTGCGCGAACGCGCGTTCGGCGACATCTGGCAGGACGTCACGAATCCCATCATGGCAGGGCTGAAAGACCGCAAGCCGCTCCTCAAGGGCCGCTGCGCCAAATGCAAGTGGCTCGATCGCTGCAACGGCAATTTCCGCACGCGCGCCGAGGCAGTCACGGGCGACTTCTGGGCGTCCGACCCCGCGTGTTACCTGACGGATGAGGAGATCGGGCTATGAACATTGTCTCTTGGAATGTGACGAACGCCTGCAACATGTACTGCGCCCATTGCTACCGCGACGCGGGCTGCAAGGCCGAGGACGAGCTCTCGACAGAGCAGGCGAAAAAACTCTTGACGGAAATCAAAAAAGCGGGTTTCCAGATCATGATCTTCTCGGGCGGCGAACCGCTCATGCGGCCGGACATCCTCGAGCTCGTGCGGTTCGCGGACAGTCTCGGGCTGTTCCCCGTCTTCGGCACGAACGGCACGCTCATCACGCCCGAGATGGCGCGTGATCTCAAAGCCGCCGGCGCGCGCGCCATGGGCATTTCGCTCGACTCCTTAGACCCCGGAAAGCACGACAAGTTCCGCTCGTTCCCGGGCGGCTGGCAGGGCGCGGTCGATGGCATGAAGAACTGCGCGGCGGTCGGCCTGCCGTTCCAGATCCATACGACGGTCATGGACTGGAACGAGGGCGAGCTCGAGGCGATGACGGATTTCGCCGTGGAGATCGGTGCGAAGGCGCATCACTTCTTCTTCCTCGTGCCGACGGGGCGCGCCGCGACTATCGAGGAGGAGAGCCTGCGCGCCGAGCAGTACGAGGACGTCTTGACGCGCATCATGAAGAAGCAGCAGGAGGTCCCCATCGAGCTCAAGCCGACCTGTGCGCCGCAGTTCCTGCGCATCGCCGATCAGCTCGGGCTGAAGTCGCGCTTCCACCGCGGCTGTCTCGCGGGCCTCAGCTACTGCATCATCAGCCCGCGCGGCAAGGTGCAGCCCTGCGCCTACCTCAAGATGGAGCTCGGCGACGTGCGAGAGACGCCGTTCGATGAGATCTGGGCGAAAAGCCCCGTCCTCGAGCGCCTGCGCACGCTCGATTACAGCGGCGGCTGCGGCAGCTGCGGCTACAAGGGCGTCTGTGGCGGCTGCCGTGCGCGCGCCGCGTGCTACCACGGCGGCGACTACATGGCGGAGGAGCCCTGGTGCCTCTACCACGGCCGACGCGGCGAGTGACGCGGCGATAGCAAGAAAGTAACAGGCAGAGGAGCGGGTGAGCCTTGCTCCTCTGCCTGTTTTGGCATAAAATAAAAGGAAAGTGAAGTGATGAGGGGGGTCATCTATGGATCGGAAAGAACTGCAGCGGCAGGCGGTGCAGGGCGTGGAGAAAGCGCTCCGCCGTCAGCCGACGAACTGGCGCCACAATCTCGCGCCGTACATCCTCCTGATGGAGCGCACGAGCAAGACGCTCGAGGAGCTCACGGTGCGGGAGGCGCGGGAGGCGTTTCCCGCGAGCGAGGACGCGGACGACCAGGCGAAGAATGAGAGCGCCTGGCAGAGGAAAGGCGACCTCGACAAGACGCTCCACCACATCGGCCTCGGCGCCTTCTTCCGCATGTATCGCGTCAACGACGCGCTCAACGAGTACGCGCGCCTCTACCGCTCCATCCACGCGATTCTGCGCCCTCGGAACTTCGTCGAGCGCGTGCGCACGCAGGCGATGCGGTCACTGAACCTGCGGCCCTGAAAGATAGAGAATACGAGAAGGCAGTCATCGAAATCCGTTTCGATGACTGCCTTCTTTTTGTCTTTATTGCTGCGATTTACTGGACGTTCATGGAGAGCTCGATGAACTTGTTCGCGAGCTTGGCCTTCTGCAGAACTTCCTCCGTGATGTCCTGGCCTTCCTCGACGATGACGATGCCGTTGTCCATCTTGATGGTGCGCGTCGCTTTCTTGCCAAGCAGGAAGCGGCGATGGCGCTCCT
>NZ_JALFCU010000072.1 GCF_022771645.1 Selenomonas sp. | reverse complement strand
TCATAGCATGAGCCTCCGGTGCTTGGTATGTTTTTGAGCCAACATAATTATACCAAACTGGCAAGACTCATGCTATTTTTCTGTTTACAAAACCTGGACTTTCAAGGGGTGCAGGGGATTTTTACCTGCGAAGTTTGAGTTCGTTGTCTATACGGAACGAGGAGATGTAACCCGGATGATTTCCGCACGCTTAGCGACTGCAAGTGAAAGGAGGGCTTATTATGGCGATTCATGAACGGATTGTATATGAGGGACAGGGAATTCCTCAAGAGGTGCTTGATGCAGTGGAGCGTGCGTCAGAACGTCCCATCAACTTTGATGATATTCCACCGATGACAGAGGAAGAACTGAAGATGGTCGCAGCAATGCCGCGCGGCCATCGTGCTACGAAGCCCAAGAACAATCTCACGATGCACATTCCGCAGCAGACGATTGACAAGGCGCGGGAGATGCTCGGCGAGGGCTATACGGGGGTCTTGCGCCGCTTGATTGTGAAAGCGGTGGATCATCCAGAGTTGTTGAAAGATTGCTTGTGAACAGATGTGCGGGCGCCGGAGTTTTCCGGCGCCCGCGTTTTGTTTGCAGGGATTCGCGGCGGGCGCGTCGAATGTGTGAGGAAAGAAACGAGCGGAGGCGAACGCGGTGCGGAAGATGAAGGACAGCGGGGTTGCGTGGATCGGGGAGATCCCGGAAGAGTGGACGGTAGCACCACTCAAGCATCTCGTAAACATAACGATGGGACAATCACCAGATTCAGCGGACGTCTCCGATGATGGAGAAATACCATTCATGCAAGGGAATGCAGATTTTGGCACGCAATATCCTTCGCCGCATCTCTATTGCGACAACGCGAAAAAGATGTGCGACGCCGGAGATATATTGCTTTCTGTTCGTGCGCCTGTCGGTGCGCTGAATCTTGCTGATCGTACTTATGGAATCGGGCGAGGCCTTTGCGCGATTCAAGCGCGCGATCTGCACCGGGATTTTCTCTATTTCGCGTTGATGACGCTCGGTGGTGCGTTCGATTATCTTTCGAATGGTTCGACGTTTGATGCGATTACTACGTCAGACTTGAAGAACATCCAGATTTCCGTACCGCCGCGCGATGAGCAAACAAAAATTTCAGAGACGTTACAAGAAAAATTTTCCGAGATTGGCAATGCAATCAATGAAATGCGCCGCTTGATTGACAAATTGGCGCTGTACAAGCAATCGCTCATCACGGAGACGGTGACGAAGGGGCTGCATCCCGAGGCGGCGCGGAAGGATAGCGGGGATCCGTTGGTTGGAGAAATTCCAGCGTCATGGAAATTCATATCGCTGAAATATCTTCTTGCAAGCGGAAGAGATTCCATGCGCGTCGGGCCGTTTGGTTCGCAGTTGAAGGGGCAGGATTTTCAAGAGGAAGGTGTTCCCGTATTTACGCAGAAGACGGTGCTTGACAATGATTTCTTCCATGGTGACACGTTCATCAGCCAAGAGAAATACGAACAGCTCAAGAGTTTTGCTGTTGAAGCTGGAGATATTCTGATAACGACACGAGGAAGCATTGGAAAAATTGCTGTTGCGCCGCCAGATGTAACATGTGGGATATTGCATCCGTGCGTTATTCGATTCAGAACGGATAAAAGTAAGGTCATGGACGAATTCCTAAAATACGTCTTCAATGAGACGGACTTGTTGCGGCAACAGTTGTTGTTGAAAAGCAACGCGACGACAATCGACGTGGTTTATTCTTACGCACTGAAATGTGTATCACTTGCAGTTCCTCCGTTGGAAGAACAACGGGAGATAGTCTCATACTTGGCAAATAAGTGCGCGGCGATCGATGCGGATATCGCGCGGCGGCGGAAGCTGATCGAGCGGCTGTCGGCCTACCGGCGGTCGTTGATTTACGAGGTCGTGACGGGGAAGCGGGAGGTCGCGGGGGATTGAGAAGCCTTCCCCTCAGGGGAAGGTGGCCCCGCAGGGGTCGGAAAGGGTGTCGAAGGTAGGGCGGAGCAAATCGTAGGATTGTTTTGGCGGAGGAAGGTATCAGTTTTTGTTTTTCTTCGCCATTACAATCGTGCAAATAGTAACGGCTCACCTTCGACACCCGCTCCGTCGCGCTACGCGCGCCACCTCTCCCTGAGGGAGAGGCTTTTATTGCTATGCTCTATGAGCGAAGGAACGGCTTGTAATTTGCAACGACGGATGTTGTAAGTTTGATTACCAAAGCTATATTTTCGAGGTGACAAGAATGCCCTACAGGGAGAAGGATTTCGAGGCCGCCATCGCTTCGTGGCTGATGACGGAGGGCGGCTGGTCGCAGGGGAGTCCGAAAGCGTATGACCGTGCACAGGCGCTGATCCCGTCGGATTTGCTCGCGTTCGTGCAGGAGACGCAGCCGCGGACGTGGCGGCGGTATGCGGCGGCCGTCGGCGGCGACGCGGAGGCGAAGTTCCTCGATGCGTTCTGCCAGTCGCTCGCGCGCGGCGGGGCGTCGGTCCTCGACCTTTTGCGCTATGGCCTGTCGACGTATGGCGTGACGTTCCGCGTCGTCGGGTGGCAGCCGGAGACGTCGCTGAATCCTGAGACGCAGCGCATCTACGAGGCGAACCGCCTGCGCTGCGTGCGCCAGCTCCGTTACAGTACGCGGAATGAGAACTCCCTCGACATGGTGCTGTTCGTCAACGGCATCCCGCTCGTGACGATGGAGCTCAAGAACCAGCTGACGGGGCAGAGCGTCACGGACGGCAAGCGCCAGTACATGCACGACCGCGATCCGCACGAGCTCATCTTCCAGTTCCGCAAGCGCTCGCTCGTGCATTTTACGGTCGACCTTTACGAGTGTTGGATGACGACGCGCCTCGCGGGGAAGGAGACGCGCTTTCTCCCGTTCAACCAAGGTTCGAATGGCGCCGGGCGCGTCGGCGGCGCAGGCAACCCGACGAATCCCGATGGCTTCGTCACGGCCTATCTGTGGCAAAATGTCTTGCGGCGCGACGTGCTGCTCGAGATTTTCCACAAATATATGCTGTATGAGAAACGGCAAGACCGCATGATCTTCCCGCGCTATCACCAGCTCGATGTCGTGACGAAGCTGCTCGCGGACGTGCGCGCGCACGGCGCGGGGCGGAACTATCTCATCGAGCACAGCGCGGGCTCGGGCAAGTCGAACTCCATCGCGTGGCTCGCGTATCGTTTGTCGAGCTTGCACAATGCGGCGGACGAGAAAATCTTCCAGTCCGTCATCGTCGTGACGGATCGCCGCGTGCTCGACAGCCAGCTGCAGGACACGATCTACCAGTTTGATCATGTGCCGGGCGTCGTGGAGCGCATCACGCGGAACGCGAAGCAGCTGCGCGACGCGATCAACGGCGGCAAGAACATTATCATCACGACGTTGCAGAAATTTCCCGTCATTTTCGACGAGGTGCGTGCGCAGGGCGCGCGGTTCGCGATCATTGTCGACGAGGCGCATTCGTCGCAGACGGGCGAGAGCGCGCGGAAGCTGAAGCGGGCGCTCGGCGACCGCGCGGCCGTGCTCGAGGAGTACGCGCGGCTCGAGGGCGAGGCGGAGGCGGCGCGCATGGATGACGATGACCGCATGCTCGCGGAGCTCGCCGCCCACGGCCGGCAGCCGAACCTCTCGTTTTTCGCGTTCACGGCGACGCCGAAGAACAAGACGCTCGAACTGTTCGGCCAGAGGGACGCGCGCGGTGCGTATGTGCCGTTCCACATTTACAGTATGCGGCAGGCCATCGAGGAGCATTTCATCCTCGACGTGCTGAAAAATTATGTGACGTACCACATGTACTACCACATCATCAAGCAGACGCCGGAGAATCCCGAGCTCGACAGCGGGCAGGGGATCGCGGCCATCAAGCGCTTCCAGGCGCTGCATCCGCACAACATCGCGCAGAAGACCGAGATCATCATGGAGCATTTTTTGCGCATCACGCGGCACAAGATCGGCGGGCGCGCGAAGGCGATGATCGTCACGGCCTCGCGCCTCCACGCCGTGCGCTACTACCAGTCGATCCAGAGCTACATCGAGCGCCACGGCCTCGCGGATGACGTCGGCGTGCTCGTCGCGTTCTCGGGCGAGGTCGAGGACGAGGGGAGGACGTACACGGAGACGGGGCTCAACGTGCTGCGAAATGGCGAGCACGTCAGCGAGGCGGCGCTCCCCGGGACGTTCCATGGCGACGACTACCATGTGCTCGTCGTCGCGGAAAAATATCAGACGGGTTTCGACGAGCCGCTGCTGCACACGATGTTCGTCGACAAGAAGCTCGACGGCGTCAAGGCCGTGCAGACGCTCTCGCGGCTGAACCGCATCTGTGCAGGCAAGGAGGACACGTTCATCCTCGATTTCGTCAACACGGCGGAGGACATCCAAGCCGCGTTCGCGCCGTTCTACGAGGGGACGGTGCTCAAAGAGGCGACGGATGCGGACATCATTTATCAGATGAAGCGCACGCTCGACCAGTCCGGCATCTACGGGCGCGAGGACGTGGCGGCTGTGGCGCGCTTGTTCTACGCGGGCGCGGAGGACGGCGCGGACGGCGCGGCGATGGGACGGCTCTCGGGCTTCCTGAAACCGTGCCTCGACCGCTATGCCGCGCTGCCGCAGGAGGAGGCCGAGCGTTTCAAGTCGCTTTTGAACAGCTTCAACCGCGCGTATGCGTTCATCACGCAGATTGCGCGGATGTTCGACCGCGCAATGCAATCGTTCAGCGTGTTCGCGACGTTCCTCGCGCGTGCGCTGCCGAAGGAGCATCAGGGGAGCGTCGACCTCGAGGATGTGCTCGGGCTCGAGTACTACCGGCTGAAGAAGGACTTCGATGGCACGATCGCGCTCACGGGCGAGGGCGGCGAGCTCGCGCCGATGACGGGCGGCGACGGCACGACGAAGCAGCGGCAGAAGGCGCCGCTCGCCGAGCTCATCGACCGCATCAACGAGGCGAACGGCACGCAGTTCACGAACATGGACAAGGTGCTCACGCAGATCATCGATGATTTCAAGGAGGATGCGAAAGCCGTCAATTTCGCCAAGGCGAACAACGAGCGGATGTTCTACCGCGACTACTACAAGAACAAGTTCACGGACATCCTTTTCGCCCGCTTCGCGCAGAACCGGGCGTTCATGGATTTCCTCGCGCAGCACGAGAACGCGATGCAGGAGCTCATGCAGGGCATGGTGCATCAGGTGTACGAAGGGCTGCGGAGGAACGCGTGACGGCGGCAGGGTTTACATGTATACATGTATAATCTTTGCTTTTTGGAATCGTATCCCGTATAATAGTCCCCAGACACGGCAACGGCGCCGTAGGGAGGGACTTGTATGGATACGAGACAACTGTCTGTCATGAGAGTCAAGATCATCGCTCTGAGTCGCATTCGTCAAATCGAGGCGGACTTCCATCGAGCTCCTTTCGGGTACCGCCGTGACACGCAGGAATATTGCGATGCCATGTATGACATCATCGATACGATGTCGGATGACCGCCTCACGGACATCGTCACGGAAATTTACCATGGCTATGCCGAAGTCGGCATGGCGGACGAGGGCTATACGGCCGATTCGCTCATGACGCTCGCGCTCGCGATTTATCAGGACGAGATCGGCGAGCAGACGATTTACGACATCGGCTGGGACAAGTTCGTCGAGGATTTTTTCCGCACGGCGTCGGCGTGAATGCACGTTTGTTTTTTGACATGGGAAGCAGGGAATCTTACGTTAAGATTTCCTGCTTTTTTCGCGTTGTAGGAAGGATTTCGCAGGTTCATGAAGAATATAATATCCGATGTAAATTTTCTGTAATGAAGCCTGCGCGGGGCGCGATGGACAGGGGGGGAGTCCGGAGCGTCCGCGCACTGGGGGCACCCGGCAGATAAGGAGTGTTGTATATGAAATGGAAACAAGGACTCGCGTGCCTGCTCGCGGCCGGCATGATGGCCGTCGCGGCGGGCTGCGGCGGCTCGGGCGGCAGCGGCTCGAAGACGATCGCGTTCGTCTCGCATGATACCGTGGACAAGGATTTCACGGGCGCATTGCACAAGAATATCGAAGCGCAAGGTCAGGCGCTCGGCTTTGACGTCGAGGCGACGAATGCGAACATGGATGCGAACAAGCAGATCGACCAGATGAACGAGGTCATCGCGAAGAAGCCGGGCGCGATCATCCTGCTGCCGGTCGAGGCGAACGCGCTGACGCCGGCGGTCGAAAAGGCGAATGCGGCGGGCATCCCCGTGCTCATCACGAACCGCGACATCGCGGGCGGCAAGACGGCGCAGGTGCACTCGGACGAGGAGCAGGCCGGCCGTTTGCAGGGCGAGTACATGGCGAAGCATCTGCCGCAGGGCGCGAAGGTCGTTTATTTCCTCGGCGACAGCACGCAGGCCTCGGCGAACCTCCGCTGGCAGGGCTTCAAGGCCGCGTGCCTCGACAAGCGTCCAGACGTCGAGCTCCTCGCCATGACGGATGCGGGCTGGAGCCACACGGAAGCGCTGAAGTACATGACGCTCTGGCTGAAGCTCTTCCCGCAGATCGATGGCGTGGCGAGCGGCAACGATGACATGGCGCTCGGCGCGATCGACGCGATGAAGGCAGCCGGCCGCTTTGACGGCCATGTGCTCGTCGGCGGCGTCGACGCGACGGATGATGCCGTGAAAGCGGTGGCCGCAGGCGAGATGAGCCAGACGATCAAGCAGGATGCCGATGCATCGGGCGTGGCGATCGTGGAGCTCATCCAGAAGATGTTGCAGGGCGGCCAGATGGAAGATGACGAGAAAGTGCCGTTCATCGAGATCACGAAAGACAACGTCGCACAGTTTTTGAAGTGAGCAGGAGGGGAGTATTTTGAAAAACATCAGCGTCAAAATCAAAGTCCTGCTGCTCGCGGTCATCATGCTCGTCATCACGTGCATCGTCGCCGGCGTCGGCATTTATTCGAATCATCAGTCGAAGCAGGCGACGGATGACATGTACAACCACAACCTCATGACGACGCAGTACCTCAATGATGCGACGGTGCAGCTGCGCACAATGGAGAGCGATGCAGATTTCTTGCTGCTGCAGGATTTCACCGTCGAAAACCAGAAGCTCTTGATCGATGATATGATCAAGAAGGCGAAGGCCATCCAGGGCGACGCGGACAAGATCAAGGAGATCGACGACGGCGAGCGCGCGCAGGAATCGCTCGCGAAGCTCGACCAGAACATCAACGACTTCCTCACGGCGGCTGAGGGCGCGAAGAGCCTGACGAACTCGCCGGAAGACAAGGCGAAGCTCATGAAGAGCCTCGGCGGCGTGAAGGAGATCAGCGCGCGCATCGCCGAGCTCACGCCGGACAACATCCAGCAGGGCAAGCTGCATTTCGAGGAATCGAACGCCGTCTATGAACGCACGATCAAGATTTTCCTCGGCATCCTGCTCGCAGGCCTCGTCATCGGTGTCGTGGCCGCGCGCCTGATCGCGAAGGGCATCGCCGACCCGCTCGAGGAGTCCGTCGGCCTGCTGAATGCTGTCGCGGACGGCGACCTCACGCAGGAGCTGCCGCCCGAGCTCGCGGAGCGCCGCGACGAAGTCGGTGAGATGATCGGCGCGCTCGAAAAGATGCAGGCGTCTCTCCGTAGCTTCCTCAAGGACGTCCACGACGAAGCGGAGCGCAGCGTTGCGATGGTCGGCGAGGTGCAGGATCTCGTCGGCTCGCTGAACGACAGCGCACAGGACATGTCGGCCGTCACGGAAGAGATGGCGGCGGGCATGGAGGAGACGGCGGCGTCGACGTCGAACCTCGAAAACCTCAGCGACCAGATCAGCGCGAGCGTGAAGGCGAACGCGGACGAGGCGCAGAAGAGCGAGGCGTACACGAACGAAGTCGCTGAGCGCGCGAGCCAGCTCAAGAAAGACATGGACGCCTCGAGCAAGCAGGCGTACGACGTCTATCACCAGACGAAGGGCTCGGTCGAGGAGGCCATCGAGGCCGCGAAAGTCGTCGACCACATCACGACGCTGACGAACGACATCACGGGCATCGCCGAACAGACGAATCTGCTCGCGCTCAACGCCGCCATCGAGGCTGCGCGCGCGGGCGAGGCGGGCCGCGGCTTCTCCGTCGTCGCCGACGAAGTGCGCAAGCTCGCCGAGCAGTCGCAGCAGACGGCCGAAAAGATCCAAGCGCTCACGAGCAAGGTCACGGGCTCGGTCAACAACCTCTCCGAGGGCGCGAACGGCCTGCTGCAGTTCATGGAGCAGAACGTCACGAAAGACTACGAAGCCATCTTGAAGACGGCCGACCAGTACCGTACGGACGCCGACTACCTCCGCGACTTCTCGCGCAAGAGCAACACGGCGTCGCAGGCGATCTCCGATGATGTCGATACGATGAACAACGCCATGACGCAGATCGCGAAAGCGACGCAGGAAGAGGCGCAGGGCAACACGCAGGTCGCCGAGAAGGTCACCGAGGTTGCCGACAAGGCGAACCAGATTCTCGAAAAAGTCCGCGAATCGCAAGAAGGTGCGGACAAGCTCAAGGAACAGGTCGCGAAGTTCAAAGTGTAAGTCGTTGCAATTTCCTCAAGACAAAAAATAAATGAGCCTGTGACTGCATACCAATGGTGCAGTCACAGGCTCGTTTTATCTGCATATAGATTCTTTTATGCGTGGCAGGTATGCGCACCGTGATGGTGGTCGCAGGTGGCCGTATCATTTTTCGCGAGCGTGCCAGCAAGCAGGGCGCTGACAGCGTCATCGGCTGCACCCGTGCAGCCAGCGTAGATGTCGATGCCGGCTTCCGCGAGGGCGTTTTTCGCGCCCATGCCCATGCCGCCGCAGAGCAGCGTGTCAACGCCCCAGTCCTTGAGAAGACCGGCGAGAGCGCCGTGGCCTTGACCTTCCGTGTCTTTGACCTCTGTGGACGTGATCGTGCCTTTCTCGATATCGTAGACCTTGAAAGCCTGTGTTTTGCCAAAGTGCTGGAAAATCTGCCCGTCGGGGCTGTACGTGACGGCGAGTTTCATTGTGTGTTCGCTCCTTTTCTTTGCGAGAATGCGGGGACATCCATGGCGCAGGCGCGCAGCGCAGCAGCAGTCTTGGCGTGGAGACGCGCACGTCTCGTAGCTGCCGCCCGTGATGGCAAGCGGCAGGCCGCAGACGAGAGCATGCGCGACTTTCTGACGGGCACTCGCATACACCGCTTGCACCGTCGTGCGCGCGACATCCATCGCATCTGCGCAGGCCGCTTGGTCGATGCCTTCGTAGTCGATGAGGCGGAGGCATTCGTATTCGTCGAGCGTCAGGAGGATGGAAGCGTGTGCGGTCGTCGCAACTTTGGAAGCTGCGACAGGCGCGAAAGAGGTGCAGGGCGGCACCATACAGATGCGGCGGGGCTTGGCGGGTCTAGCCATGGAGAACTCCTTCTTTGAATGATCATCGGCATATGTCGTAATCACAATATAGAACTTTTACTGTCATATGTCAAGAAAAATAAATCACTAACAAAAAATGAATGGCAGGAAATTTGTTTTTTATGGCGAAATTTGGTAGGAGAAACGATAGACGCTTGTCGAAGGGAGGCGGACGTCATGCCGATGTTCCGAAAGTCGATGATCGTGCTCTTGCTGCTTGCGCTCGTCGCGGGCGGTGGGGCGCTCTATGGCATGAAGAGCACGGAAGATGCGACGGTGCTCGATGCCGGGGCGAAACAGGCGATGTCTTCCAGTGCACGGGAGGCGCAAGAGGACAGCATCACGGTCTATGTCACGGGTGCAGTGAACCAGCCAGGCGTCGTCTCGGTCGCAGCGGGCGCGCGCGTCGCGGATGCCGTGAATGCCTGCGGCGGGCTGCTGCCGACGGCGGACGCAGCGAAAATCAACATGGCGCAGGCTGTGAAGGACGGACAGCAGATTCGCGTGCCAGAGAAAGGCGCATCGAAAGCGTCGAACACCGTAACGAACGGCGTGTCAAGCAGTGCAACAGCAGGCAAGGAAGCAAGCGAGGGCGAGCTCATCAATATCAATACGGCGGACGAAGCGGAGCTCGACAAGCTCCCAGGCGTTGGCCCGTCCACGGCGCAGAAAATCATCGAATATCGTGAGACGGAAGGGCCGTTCGCGAGCCCTGAAGACATCATGAAAGTCAAGGGCATCGGCAAGGCGAAGTATGAGAAGATGAAAGACCGGATCACGGTGTGAGCGTGCGGAAATGAGGCGAGGGCGATGGACGCGTTGAATCACCTGTTTCAGACGCTTGCAAATCTCGTCCGTTTCGAAAAAGGGCAGCAGCAAGAGAGCTTTCTCGTGCTGCTGCTCTTTGTGCTTTCGCTCGGGATTTTCGGCGCGGCGATGTGCGAGACGGCGCTGCCGATGACGCTCTTGGCTGTCGCGTTCGTGGTGCTGCTCGTCCTGTCTGCCGTCCTCGTCTGGCGCGAGCACCGGCTGGCGTTTTTGCCGCTCGTCTTGCTGTTCCTCGTGCTCGGCGCGTTCCGCTATGAGACGGCGGCACGACTTCCAGCAAACGACATTTCTTCATTCGCACGGCAGGACATCCATGTGACGGGTCGGCTCAGCGAAACGCCGCGCTTCACGGAGGGGAGCGACGGACAGATCAAAATCCGCTACGCCATTGACGTCACGTCCGTGCGCGCGGAGGGCGGAGAGCAGGCGGCGTCGGGCGGCTGCTACATCTACAGCCGTCCCGTCGAGGGGCGGGCGATTCCTGATGTCGCCATCGGCGATGTCGTCGAGGCGTCGGGCAAGGTGCGTCTGCCGCACGGCTACCAAAATCCCGGCCAGCTCGACACGGAGCTCTTGCTGCGCGTGCAGGGCATCACGGCGTCAATGGCGGTCGGCAAGCGCGGCGTGAAGGTGACGTCGGAGCTCCGTCCGACGTTTGCCATGCGGTTTCACCGGCAGATCGCCGCGATCCGCGAGCACTACGCTGCCAGTATGATGGAGGTCATGCCCCAGCGCGATGCGGCGGCGATTTTCGCGATGCTGTTCGGTGGCTACGACGGCATCGACCCGGCGCTGCTCGTCCAGTTTACGACGACGGGCATCGTGCATATCCTCTCGGTCTCGGGCTCGCATATCTCGCTGCTCGCGGCCGTGCTCGCGTGGCTCGGAAGTTTCTTGCGTCTGCCGCGCCTTGTGACGGCGGCGGGCGTCATCTTCGCCATCACGATCTACACGTTCCTCGCGGGCTGCGTGCCGCCGGTCTTGCGCTCGGCCATCATGGGCGGGCTGACGTTCTTCGCGCTGGCGCTCGGGCGCGAGCGCGATGCGCGGCGGCTCTTGCTCGTCGTCGGCCTCGGGATGCTGCTCGTGTGGCCGCTCTTGCTCTTTCACATCAGCTTCCAGCTGTCGTTCCTCGCGACGGCAGGGCTGTTGTACCTCGCGCCGCGCCTGCAGGCGTGGTTTGTTGACCACCGCGTGCCGCGACTGCTTTCGGGGAGTTTTGCTCTCACCATCAGCGCGCAGGGCGCGACGCTGCCCGTTATCGCGTATTATTTCAACCAGCTGTCGCTCTCGTGCCTGCTCGCGAACCTCATCGTCGTGCCCATCGTCGAGCTCATGATCGTCTTCGGCCTCTTCGCGGGGCTCATCGGCTGGCTCGTCGCGCCGCTCGGCAAGATCGTCTTCGCGCTTGACAGTTTGCTGCTCGGCCTCGTGCGCGAACTGACGCGCGTGCTCGCAGCGCTGCCTGGCAGCATGGTCTGGGTGCCGACGCCCGGGGCGCTCGCGTGCGCGCTTTATTACGCCTGGCTCGGCGTGTTGCTCCAACCTTCGGAACGGAAGCAAGCGTTGTTTGCTTTTTTGTCGGCGCATCGGAAGCAGGAGCTCGCGGCGCTCGCCGCCGTCATCGTCTTTTTCGCAGCGGCGCATCTCGCGCGGCCGGACGAAATGGCCGTCCATTTCATCGACGTCGGCCAGGGCGATGCCGCGCTCGTCGTCACGCCGCACGGTCATGCGTTCCTCGTCGACACGGGCGGCACGCGCGACGGCGCGTACGACATCGGCGCACGCGTCGATGTGCCGTATCTCCTGCACGTCGGCGTGCACAAGGTCGACGCGATCTTCCTCTCGCACGCGCACGAAGACCATGCAGCGGGCGCGGGCAGCATCCTGCTGAACCTGCCCGTGCAGCATGTTTTCACGTCGAGCGAAGGGCGCGACGCTTACGCGAAAAGCATGCGGATGTCGACGGCGGACAAAGCGCTCGCGAAATTCACGGCGCTCCAGACGGGCGACCGCTACACGATTGACGGCGTGACGGTCGAGGTCGTCCACGCGCCCGCTGCCGTGGATGAAACGGAGGCGGACGGCAACGAGGCGTGCGACGTCGTGCGCGTGCGCTACGGCAAGGCCTCGTTCCTCTTCACGGGCGACATGACGAAGGAACAGGAGGCGCAGCTGCTCGCAGCGGACGCCGACGTCGCGGCGACGGTGTTGAAAGTCGGCCACCACGGCTCGGACACGTCATCGAGCGAGCCATTCCTGCGCGCCGTTGCGCCACGCTACGGCGTGATCTCCGTCGGCTACGACAATAGTTACGGCCATCCGAAGCAAACCATCCTCGACCGCTTCGCGAGCCTCGGCATCGAGACGCTGCGCACCGATGAACAAGGCGCGATCGTGTTCCACACCGACGGCGAACGGATGCGGGTCGAGACGTATGCACAGACGCATCGCAATGTGGCGACGAGGAAGTAAAGCAGGAAATTCGCGATTTTTGTAGAAAATGAAAGTAGAAAATCACGCAAACTTTAGCCTCCCTCTCCGAGGGAGGGGGACCGCGAAGCGGTGGTGGGTGTGGCGAAGGTAGGGCGCAACAAAATTATCGATTGTGCAGTCGAAGGAGGAATCCCATGGGTCTAGAAATCGAACGAAAATTTCTTGTCAAGCATTCTTGGTGCCCCAAATCCCCCGGCGACGAGATCGCGCAGGGCTATCTGTCATCCGTGCCGGAGCGCACAGTGCGCGTGCGCATCCGCGGCGGGCGGGGCTTTTTGACCGTCAAGAGCAAGAACGGCGGCACGGACGCGGCGCGGCGCGCGGAGTTCGAATATGAGATCCCCGTCGCCGACGCGCGCGCGATGCTCAAGCTTGCCGAGCCCGGCGTCATCGAGAAGGTGCGCCACGTCGAGCCCGCAGCCGACGGTCATGCGTGGGAGATCGACGTCTTCCACGGCGCAAACGAAGGCCTCCTCGTCGCCGAGGTGGAACTCGGCGCGGAGGACGAACCGTTCGCGCGGCCGGCCTGGCTCGGCGCGGAGGTCACGGGCGACGCGCGCTACTACAATTCGAGTCTCGCGAAACATCCGTTTTCGGAGTGGAGCGAATAGGAGGTCACATTATGGAGTTCAATGACGTCATCAAGAATCGTTACGCCTGCAAGAAATACGACGGCACGCCCGTCGCGAAGGAAGCGCTCGACGCGATCCTCGCGGCCGGCCGCCTCGCGCCGACGGCGAAGAACTTGCAGGAGCACCACGTCTACGTCATCCAGTCTGAGGAAGGGCTGAAGAAGGTCGACGAACTCACGCCGTGCCGCTACGGTGCGCCCGTGGTCTTGATGGTCACATATGACAAGACGAATGTGTTCACGTATCCGGGCGGCGTCGCGACGAGCGGCATCGAGGATGCGACCATCGTCGCGACGCATCTCTGCCTCGCAGCGACAGCGAACGGCGTAGAGAACTGCTGGCTGAACTATTTTGACCCTGCAAAGGCGAAAGCGCTGTTCGGCTTGCCCGAGAACGAGGAGGTCGTGCTGCTCATGGACCTCGGCCACGCCGCTGACGTCCCGGCCGGCCAGCCGCTCGCGAACCACGCGAGCCGCAAGCCGCTTACGGAGACGGTCACGTATCTTTGAGACGTCCGTTTTCGCGCCATCTCGATTTTTTTCGAAAAGTTCACGACGAAAAGCAGGAGATTTCGAAAAGAACGAGAATTAAATGGATTGTGAAACCGCACAAAGCACAAGCAAGGGAATACCAAAGGGGGATTTTTCCATGATCGGAATCAAGAACGTCGTAGCAATCGTCTGCGGTGGCGGGCCTGCGCCTGGCATCAACAGCGTCATCTCGGGCATCACGAACGAGGCGACGCGCCATGGCTGGGACGTGCTCGGCATCTATGACGGCTTCTCGCGGCTCGCGCGCGGCGAGAAGAACTACGTGCGTCTCGAGCCGAAAAATATCAGCCGCATCCATCTGACGGGCGGCTGCATCCTGAAGATGAGCCGTTTCAACCCGACGAAGAAAGAATCCGACCTCCGCACCGTCGTCGAGACGCTGACGGAGCTCGGCGTCACGCACCTCGTGACGATCGGCGGCGATGACACGGCCTACAGCTCCTCGGCCGTCTCCGACTACGCACGCAAGATGGGCCGCACGATCAACGTCGTGCACGTCCCGAAGACCATCGACAACGACCTGCCGCTGCCGGAAGGCATCCCGACGTTCGGCTTCGAGACGGCGCGCGCGTTCGGCACGGAAGAGGTCGAGAACCTCATGGAAGACGCCCGCACGACGAACAACCGCTGGTACTTCACGATCGCCATGGGCCGCACGGCCGGCCACCTCGCACTCGGCATGGGCCGCAGCGCCGGCGCCGCGCTCACCATCATCCCGGAGGAGTTCCCGCAGGACAAGATCCCCCTGCAGCAGGTCGTCGACATCATCACGGGCTCGATCGTCAAGCGCTACCTCACGGGCAAGAACTACGGCGTCACGGTCATCGCCGAAGGCGTTATCGAAAAGATCGCGCCGGAAGATTTCAAGAAGCTCGGCAACGTCGTCACGGACGAGCACGGCCACATCCGCTACAGCGAGCTCGATTTCGGCGAGATCCTGAAGCAGGCCGTCCTCGCCGAGGTCAAGAAGCTCGACATCAAAGTCTCGATCATCGACAAGGAAATCGGCTACGAGCTCCGCTGCACGGCGCCAATCGCCTATGACATCGACTACGCGCGTTCGCTCGGCTACTCCGCCGTCCAGTTCCTCATGGCTGGCGACTCCAGCGCGCTCATCACGATTCAGGACAACCAGGCCGTGCCGCTGCGCTTCGAAGATATCCGCGACCCGCAGACGGGCAAGACGAAAGTCCGCAAGGTCAACATCGAGTCCGTCCACTACAAGATCGCGCGCGGCCTCATGATGCGCCTCGAAGAAGGCGACCTCGACGACCCGGGCCTCGCCAACGCCTACCGCATGACGCAGGACGAGTTCCACCAGCGTTACGCATACCTCTTCGCAAAAGCCGAAGCGCCGAAAGCGGAAGCGAAGGCCGAGGAAAAGAAATAAGCTTCTATCCATAGAGCCATCTGTCTGGCAGCCATATTTCGTGGTTGCCAGATTTTTTTTTGCACGAGGTATAAAAAATGCTTGACGTACAGGGAGAAGTGCACTATAATATCTCATTGTCAGCCGAACAGATATAAACGGCACCTCAAATCGCGGGGTGGAGCAGTCGGTAGCTCGTCGGGCTCATAACCCGAAGGTCACCGGTTCAAGTCCTGTCCCCGCAACCAAGACAATTTCACAATTTTTGTTTCATATAATACGTTCTTTCGCAAGAGGGAACGCCCACGAGATCGCGGGGTGGAGCAGTCGGTAGCTCGTCGGGCTCATAACCCGAAGGTCACAGGTTCAAGTCCTGTCCCCGCAACCAAGAAGGTTTGCTGATATAGCTCAGTCGGTAGAGCGTATCCTTGGTAAGGATAAGGTCACCAGTTCAATCCTGGTTATCAGCTCCAGCATAAAGGCGGCATAGCTCAGTTGGCTAGAGCATGCGGTTCATACCCGCAGTGTCCGGAGTTCAAATCTCTGTGCCGCCACCAAGCCGATGACAAACCCCTGCATCAGGGGTTTTATTTATGCGTGCATTCAAAATCGTCATTGACACACCGGGCGAGGTGTGTTAAATTATGTTGGTGACATTTTGAAAAGCAGATGCAGGGGGTGGAAACATGCGCAACAATATCACGCTCGAGTGCACGGAGTGCCATAGCCGCAACTACCGCACGAACAAGAACAAGAAGAACAACCCGGATCGTCTGGAAATGAACAAGTATTGCAAGTTCTGCAAGAAGCATACGGTCCATAAGGAAACGAAGTAATCGCCGCAAGCGAGAGCAGCAGACAGGATGTGAAAACGTTGGCAGAGAAGAGCAAAGAAGGCACGAATCCGATGGAGTTCCTGCACGAGGTCGTGGCCGAGATGAAGAAAGTCTCGTGGTCCTCGCGCAGGGAGCTCGTCAACTACACGGTCGTCGTCGGCATCGCCGTCGCGATCGTCTGCGCCCTCATCTGGATCTGCGACACGTTCTTCGCTCGTTTGTCCCACATCATTCTGAGGTAAGGCGAAATGGAAGCACAAAGCGAAACGCAGAAGCTCGAGAAAGAATCGAAGCGCGCCTGGTATGTCGTCCACACGTATTCCGGCTATGAGAACAAAGTCCAGAAGGACCTCACGAGCAAGATTACGTCGGCGAACATGGAAGACAAGATCTTCAATGTCGTCGTCCCGACGGAAATGGTCGAGGAAGGAACGGACAGCAAGGGCAAGGCGAAGCTCGTCGAGCGGAAGATTTTCCCTGGATATGTGCTCGTCGACATGATCGTGAACCCGCGCAGCTGGTACGTCGTGCGCAACACGACGGGCGTGACGGGGTTCGTCGGTCCCGACAACAAGGAGCCGATTCCCCTTTCCGAAGAAGAAGCGGAACGCATCCTGCATCCGCATGGCATGGCGGAAACGAAGGGCGACGTCGAGGTCGGCGATTACGTCAAAGTCCTCTCCGGCGCGAGCGAAGGCTTCGAGGGCAAAGTTCTCGAGATTGACGCGGAAAACCGCCGCGTCACGATCGTCACGCACCTCTTCGGCGGCAAGGAAACGAACGTCGAAGCAGACCTCGATGAAGTCACGAAAGCTGTCGAGAAGGAAACACCTTCTCTTTAAGAACAACGTTCTTTCAAAAGCAGCTCCTTTTAAGGAGGTGGAAAACACATGGCAAAGAAAGTTTCGAAAGTCGTCAAACTGCAGGTCGTCGCTGGCAAAGCCAACCCGGCGCCTCCGGTCGGCCCGGCACTCGGCCAGGCGGGCGTCAACATCATGGGCTTCTGCAAGGAGTTCAATGAGCGCACGAAGGCACAGGCAGGCCTCGTGATCCCGGTCGTGATCACGGTCTATGAAGATCGTTCGTTCACGTTCATCACGAAGACGCCGCCGGCAGCTGTCCTGCTGAAGAAGGCGGCGAAACTCGACAAGGCTTCGGGCGAACCGAACAAGAAGAAGGTCGCAAAGCTCCCGCGTGCGGAAGCGCAGAAGATTGCCGAGCTCAAGATGAAAGACCTCAACGCTGCCAACGTCGATGCCGCGACCCGCATGATCGAGGGCACGGCGCGCAGCATGGGCATTGAAATCGTGGACTGAGTTTCCTGATTTCATCCCGTGGGAGGCACCGTCCGTCAGTACCACGAGAAGGAGTTACAAATCATGGCAAAATCTGGCAAGAAATACCAGGACGCTTGCAAGCTCATCGAGGCTGGCAAGCTCTACACGCCCGCAGAGGCGATGGATCTCGTCAAGAAGACGGCCACGGCGAAGTTCGATGAAACGATTGAGCTCCACGTCCGCCTCGGCGTCGATCCGAAATATCCGGACCAGCAGGTTCGTGGTGCCATCGTTCTTCCGAACGGCACCGGCAAATCGAAGCGCGTTCTCGTCTTCGCAAAGGGCGAGAAGGTCAAAGAAGCAGAAGCTGCAGGTGCAGACTTCGTTGGTTCCGACGAGATTGTCCAGAAGATCCAGGGCGGCTGGCTCGAATTCGATGTCGCTGTCGCCACGCCGGACATGATGGGCACGGTCGGCCGTCTCGGCAAGATCCTCGGCCCGCGCGGCCTCATGCCGAACCCGAAACTGGGCACGGTCACGATGGATCTCCAGAAGGCCATCTCCGAGGTAAAAGCAGGCAAGGTCGAATACCGCACCGACAAGGCGGGCAATGTGCACGTCGCCATCGGCAAGGCATCGTTCGACGCTGAGAAGCTCCAGCAGAACTTCCAGGCCCTGATTGATACACTGATCCGCGTCAAGCCGGCCGCTGCAAAAGGCCAGTACATCCGCTCCGTGACGGTCGCCGCCACGATGGGCCCGGGCGTGCCGGTCCAGATCGGCTGAGCCTAAGCGCAGGTCAACGAGGCTCCAGCCTCGCACAATCGAATATCTTGGCTGTAGACAGCAGGTTTGAGATTTTCATCTAACGGACAGGATGCGCCGATGAACGGCGGCCGTCCAGATTGCAGCAGATTTTCTGCTCATATCTAGGAGGCAAACCGATGGCGTAGCAAAGCTACGTCGAGGATTTGCCGACGACGATAGGACAGAAAAGATGCGCAAGATGGATGGGCGACATTCGTCGGTGAATCCTGGCGCCTGCCGAGGCCGGAGCACTGAACTAGAAAATTCGGAACCTCCGGCGTGCAGCCGGGGGTTCTTTTGCTTCGCTTTACACATCACAGAACGAAATGGAGGTGTAATTCATGGGTGTTACTCCCGCAAAACAGGAAATCGTCGCAAAGCTCACCGAGCAGCTCAAGAGCGCGAAAGGCGTCGTCCTCACGGGCTACAAAGGCCTGACGGTCGCGCAGGACACGGAGCTCCGTCGCGAGCTCCGCGAAGCCGGCGTTTCCTATCATGTCGTCAAGAACACGATGCTCCGCCTCGCTGCGAAAGAGGCCGGCATCGAAGGCCTCGACGAGCATCTCGAAGGCACGACGGCGTTTGCATTCTCCGCTGAGGATGCGGTCGCACCGGCCAAGGTCATCTGCGGTTTCATCAAGAAGAACAAGCTTGAGGATACCGAGGTGCTGACGGTCAAAGTCGGCATGGTCGAAGGCAAGGTCATCGGCCTCAGCGAGGTCAAGGCGCTCGCATCGCTCCCGAGCCGCGAGGAACTCATCGCGAAACTCCTGGGCAGCATGAACGCTCCGATCTCGAATACGGTCAACGTCCTCCAGGGCGTTATCCGCAACGCGGTCTATGTGCTTGACGCCATCCGCGCACAGAAGGCATCCGCATAATCTGCGGCTCGTCTCATAAATCAAGAAAATTTACTGCAAGACAAAACCATTTTATTGGAGGTAATTGAAATGACGAAAGAAGAAATCATGGAAGCCATTGAGGGCATGACGGTCCTCGAACTCTCCGAGCTCGTGAAAGCTATGGAAGAGAAATTCGGTGTCAGCGCTGCTGCTCCGGTCGCTGTTGCTGCTGCCGGCGGTGCTGCTGCTGGCGCTGCTGCGGAAGAGAAATCCGAGTTCAACGTCATGCTGACGGCTGTTGGCGACAAGAAGATCAACGTCATCAAAGCGGTCCGCGAAGCTACGGGCCTCGGCCTGAAAGAAGCGAAAGCTCTCGTCGACGGCGCTCCGGCTGCGGTCAAAGAGAACGTCGCGAAAGCGGAAGCCGAAGAGCTCAAGAAGAAGCTCGAAGAGGCTGGCGCTACGGTCGAACTCAAGTAATTTCGTTTTTCGAAATGCGGGAACCGCTCCATTTGGGGCGGTTCTTTTTTATTGGCAGCGACAACGAAAAAATACAAACAAGGGTTGACAAATTTTTTTTTGCATGATACAGTAATGAACCACAGGAAATGAATAGGGCGAAGTGTGCGCATCGAGCATCGGAAAGGACAGAAAGAGAAGCAGGGCCAGAACGTTTTTGCCTTGTTTTTTTATTGCTCCTTTGTTCCGTATGCTGTTTTTCGTTTCCAAAATTTTTATCGATCGATATTTCATGAACAGGCTAAGGGGTGAAGGATTTGTTATTTAATCCTGTGCCGGTGGGCAAACGAACCAGGTATAGCTATGCGCGGATCAAGGAAGTCATGGAGATGCCGCATCTCCTCGACATCCAGCGCAATTCCTACCAGTGGTTCCTCGATGAAGGTTTGCAGGATATCTTCAATGACATCTCGCCAATCACGGATTTCACGGGCAACTTTGCCCTGATCCTCAAAAGCTTCTCGCTCGGCGAGCCGAAGTACAGCCTCGAAGAGTGCAAGGAGCGCGATGTCACGTGGGCGGCGCCGATGCGCGTCAGCGTGCAGCTCGTCGACAAGACGACGGGCGAGATCCGCGAGGACCAGGTTTTCATGGGCGATTTCCCGCGCATGACGGACACGGGCACGTTCATCATCAATGGCGCGGAGCGCGTCATCGTCAGCCAGCTCGTCCGCTCCCCCGGCGCGTACTACGGCGAGACGATCGACACGACGGGCAAGAAGCTCTACAACGCGACGGTCATCCCGAACCGCGGCGCCTGGATCGAGCTCGAGACGGACGCGAGCGACATCGTCTGGGTGCGCATCGACCGCACGCGCAAGATGCCGGTCACGTTCCTCATCCGCGCGCTCCTCGGCCTGTCGAAAAACGAAGAAAACCCGCAGGTCACGGACGACGAAATCCTCCAGCTGTTTGACGGCGACGAGCGCATTCGCGCGACGCTCGCCCATGACCCCGAAATCAATACGCCTGCGGAAGCGCTCAAGGTCATCTACAACCGCCAGCGCCCGGGCGAGCCGGTCACCATCGAGAACGCGAAGCAGCTGCTCGAAGGCATGTTCTTCGACCCGAAGCGCTATGACCTCGCGACGGTCGGCCGCTACAAGATCACGAAGAAGCTCGGCTGGCGCCGCCGCATCCTCGGCAAAGTCCTCGCTGATCCCTTGGTTGACAAGGAGACGGGCGAGATCGTCATCCCGGCTGACACGTATGTGACGGAAGACATGATCGACGCCATCGACGCGAAGCGCGAAGCGGCGATTTTCGGCGCGGGCGAAGAGGAGAAGTGCGTCTGCTACCTGAAGCTCAAGGACGGCAGCCGCATGAAGATGCTCTGCTCGCCGACGCTCGAGTACCATCACCGCACGATGACGTACGACGACATCCTCGCGGCCATCGACTACCTGCTGAACCTCATGGACGGCGTCGGCTCGACGGACGACATCGACCATCTCGGCAACCGCCGCGTGCGCGCCGTCGGCGAACTGCTCCAGAATCAGTTCCGCATCGGCCTGTCGCGCATGGAGCGCGTCGTGCGCGAGCGCATGACAATCCAGGACTCCACGACGATCACGCCGCAGGGCCTCATCAACATCCGCCCCGTCGTGGCCGCCGTCAAGGAGTTCTTCGGCTCGTCGCAGCTGTCGCAGTTCATGGACCAGCACAACCCGCTGTCCGAGCTCACGCATAAGCGTCGTCTCTCGGCACTCGGCCCCGGCGGCCTCTCGCGCGAGCGCGCCGGCTTCGAAGTCCGCGATGTCCACAACTCCCATTACGGCCGCATGTGCCCGGTCGAGTCGCCAGAAGGCCCGAACATCGGCCTCATCGGCTCGCTCGCGACGTTCGCACGCGTGAACCAGTTCGGCTTCATGGAGACGCCGTACCGCCGCGTCGACAAGGAAAAGCACGTCGTCACGGACGAAGTGCGCTACCTGACGGCCGACGAGGAAGACGACCTCGTCATCGCGCAGGCCAACGAGCCGCTCGACGAGAACGAGTGGTTCACGAAAGAGCGCGTCACGGCGCGTTTCCACGAGGAAACGGGCCTGCACCGCCGCGAAAAAGTCGATTACATGGACGTGTCGCCGCGCCAGGTTTTTTCCATCGCGACGGCCATGATCCCGTTCCTCGAAAACGATGACGCGAACCGCGCGCTCATGGGCGCGAACATGCAGCGCCAGGCCGTGCCGCTCCTGCGTACGCAGGCGCCGCTCGTCGGCACGGGCATGGAGTACAAGGCCGCGTGCGACTCTGGCGTCATGATCCTCGCGAAGCATGCCGGCACGGTCGAAAACGTCACGGCCGACTTCATCGACGTGCGCACGGCGGACGGCGAGCTCGACCACTACAAGATGCAGAAGTTCGTGCGCTCGAACCAGGGCACGTGCATCAACCAGGTGCCGATCGTCTACAAGGGCGACGTCGTCGCCGAGAAGCAGCCGATTGCTGACGGCCCGGCGACGGATCACGGCGAGCTCGCGCTCGGCTACAACATCATCGTCGCCTATATGCCGTGGGAAGGCTACAACTACGAGGATGCCGTGCTCCTGTCGGAGAACCTCGTCAAGCGCGACCTTTACACGTCCATCCATATTGAAGAATATCCGTGCGATGCGCGCGATACGAAGCTCGGCCCTGAGGAAATCACGCGCGACATCCCGAACGTCGCGGAAGACGCGCTGAAAGACCTCGACGAAGAGGGCATCATCTCCATCGGCGCTGACGTGCGCCCGGGAGATATCCTCGTCGGCAAGGTCACGCCGAAAGGCGAGACGGAGCTCACGGCCGAGGAGCGCCTGTTGCGCGCCATCTTTGGCGAGAAGGCGCGCGAAGTCCGCGATACGTCGCTGCGCGTGCCGCACGGCGAGCAGGGCAAGGTCGTCGACGTCAAGATTTTCAGCCGCGAGAACAACGACGAGCTTTCGCCGGGCGTCAACCGCGAAGTGCGCGTCTACATCGCGCAGAAGCGCAAGATCAGCGTCGGCGACAAGATGGCCGGCCGCCACGGCAACAAGGGCGTCGTCTCGCGCATCATGCGCCAGGAAGATATGCCGTTCCTGCCGGACGGCACGCCGGTCGACATCGTGCTGAATCCTTTGGGCGTTCCGTCCCGTATGAACATCGGGCAGATCCTCGAGGCGCATCTCGGCATGGCCGTCAAGGTCATCGGCCAGCAGATCAAGGACGGCGACCCGACGATCGAGCAGCGCCTCCGCGCCGCCGGTTATGACTTTGACAAGAACGGCATGCCGAAGCCGGACGTTGCCGGCCTCCACATCGCGACGCCGGTCTTTGACGGCGCGAGCGACGACGACGTGTTCGGCACGATCAAGGCCGCCGGCCTCCCGGCGGACGGCAAGACGATCCTCTACGACGGCCGCACGGGCGAGCCGTTCGAGAACCGCGTCACGGTCGGCTGCACGTACTTCCTCAAGCTCCATCATCTCGTCGCAGACAAGATCCACGCGCGCTCGACGGGCCCGTACTCCCTCGTCACACAGCAGCCGCTCGGCGGCAAGGCGCAGTTCGGCGGCCAGCGCTTCGGCGAAATGGAAGTCTGGGCGCTCGAAGCGTACGGCGCCGCCTACACGCTGCAGGAAATGCTCACGGTGAAATCCGACGATGTCGTCGGCCGTGTCAAGGCGTACGAGTCCATCGTCAAGGGCGAGAATATCCCGCAGCCGGGCATCCCGGAGTCGTTCCGCGTGCTCATCAAGGAGCTCCAGTCCATCGGCCTTGACATCAAAGTCCTCGACCAGGATGCGAAGGAAGTCACCATCCAGGACGACGACGATGACGACATGAACATCAACACGCGCGCGAAAGACCTCGACCTCGACGTCGCAGGCGTCGACCCGACGAAAGAACCGGCGTCCCCTGCAAAAGAAGAGGCAGGCGTTGATTCCTTTGACGAGGGCGCGCAGTCCGATGATGAGGCCACGCTCGCGGATGACGACATCATTGCCGACATCGGCAACATGACGATCAGCGAAGGACCTGCTCAAGACGGTGAGGAATAAGAAGGGAGTGTCATCTCTTTGCTGGATGTAAATAAATTTGACTCGATGCGCATCTCGCTCGCTTCGCCGGAACAGATCCGCGAGTGGTCGTACGGCGAGGTCAAGAAGCCGGAGACGATCAACTACCGCACGCAGAAGCCGGAACGCGACGGCCTGTTCTGCGAGCGCATCTTCGGCCCGACGCGCGACTGGGAATGCCATTGCGGCAAATACAAGCGCGTCCGCTATAAGGGCATCATCTGCGACCGCTGCGGCGTCGAAGTCACACGCGCGAAAGTGCGCCGCGAGCGCATGGGCCACATCGAGCTCGCAGCGCCTGTGTCGCATATCTGGTATTTCAAAGGCATCCCGAGCCGCATGGGCCTGATCCTCGACATCACGCCTAGGAATCTCGAGCGTGTCCTCTACTTCGCGCAGTACATCGTGCTCGACCCGGGCGACAGCGGCCTCATCAAGAAGCAGCTGCTCGACGAGGCGGCGTACCGCAAGGCGCGCGAGGAATACGGCAACACGTTCAAGGTCGGCATGGGCGCTGAGGCCATCAAAGCGCTCCTCGAAGAGCTCGACCTCGACAAGCTCAGCGAAGAACTTCGCAAACAGGTGCGCGAGCTCTCGACGCAGAAAAAAATCCGCGCCATCCGCCGCCTCGAAGTCGTCGAAGCGTTCCGCAAGTCCGGCAACAAGCCGAGCTGGATGATCCTCGACGTCGTGCCGGTCATCCCGCCGGATCTCCGTCCGATGGTGCAGCTCGACGGCGGCCGCTACGCGACGAGCGATCTCAACGATCTCTACCGCCGCGTCATCAACCGCAACAACCGCCTGAAACGCCTCCTGGAGCTCGGCGCGCCGGACATCATCGTGCGCAACGAGAAGCGCATGCTGCAGGAGGCCGTCGATGCGCTCATCGACAACGGCCGCCGCGGCCGCCCCGTCACGGGCCCGGGCAACCGCCCGCTGAAATCGCTCTCCGACATGCTGAAGGGCAAGCAGGGCCGTTTCCGCCAGAACCTCTTGGGCAAGCGCGTCGACTACTCCGGCCGTTCCGTTATCGTCGTCGGCCCGGAGCTGAAGCTCCATCAGTGCGGCCTGCCGAAGGAAATGGCGCTCGAGCTCTTCAAGCCGTTCGTCATGAAGAAGCTCGTGCAGTCCGGCGCCGCGCACAACATCAAGAGCGCGAAGCGCATGGTCGAGCGCGCGCGTCCCGAGGTCTGGGACGTGCTCGAAGACGTCATCAAGGAGCATCCGGTGCTCCTAAACCGCGCGCCGACGCTCCATCGCCTCGGCATCCAGGCGTTTGAGCCGGTGCTGACGGAGGGCCGCGCGCTGAAGCTCCATCCGCTCGCCTGCACGGCGTACAACGCGGACTTCGATGGCGACCAGATGGCCATCCATCTGCCGCTGTCTTCCGAGGCGCAGGCCGAGGCGCGCATCCTCATGCTCGCCGCGAACCACATCCTCGCGCCGAAGGACGGCAAGCCGATCATCGTCCCGACGCAGGACATGGTGCTCGGCTCGTACTACCTGACGATCCTGAAGCCGGGCGCGCTCGGCGAGGGCAAGGTCGTCACGAGCATCGCAGAGGCGCTCCTCGCGTACCAGCAGCACGAGCTCGCCATCCAGGCCGCAATCCGCTGCCGCATGCAGACGCCGGACGGCGAGACGAACCTCGTCAAGACGAGCCTCGGCCGCATGATCTTTAACGAGATCCTGCCGCCGGAACTCCGCCATTTCCAGCAGGACGAGGACGGCACGTGGTCGCTCGGCAAGCTCATGAAGAAAAAGCAGATCGGCGCGCTCGTCGCGGATTGCTACAACCATTTCGGCGCGACGAAGACGGCAGAGATCATCGACGGCGTCAAGAACCTCGGCTATCATTACGCCTGCGTCGCCGGCATGACGGTCGCCATTTCCGACGTCATCGTGCCGCCAGAGAAGAAGGGCATCCTCGAGGAGTCGCAGAAGCTCGTCAACAAGGTCGAGCGCCAGTATGGCCGCGGCCTCGTGACGGAGGAAGAGCGCTACAACAAGGTCGTCGCCCTCTGGTCGAAAGCGACCGAAGACGTCGCGGACGCCATGATGGCGAACATGGACGCGTTCAACCCGATTTTCATGATGGCCGACTCCGGCGCACGCGGCAACCGCCAGCAGATGCGCCAGCTCGCCGGCATGCGCGGCCTCATGGCCGACCCGTCCGGCAAGATCATCGAAGTGCCGATCACGGCGAACTTCCGTGAAGGCCTCTCCGTTTCCGACTACTTCATTTCGTCGCATGGCGCGCGCAAAGGCCTCGCCGATACGGCTCTGCGCACGGCAGACTCGGGCTATCTGACCCGTCGCCTCGTCGATGTCGCGCAGGACGTCATTGTCCGAGAGGAAGACTGCGACGTCTCGACCATCAGCCTCGTGCTGCAGCGCGCCGCCATCGCGGAAAACACGATGGACGCGCTCGAAATCCTCAACGATACGCTGCTCGGCCGTCTGCTCGCCGCTGATGTCATCAATCCTGAGACGAACGAAGTCCTCTTCGAAAAGGATACGGTGCTCGGCGAAGACGAGCTCATGGAAATCGCCGAGCATGGCGTCCCCGAGCTCATGGTGCGCGGCTCGTCCGTCGTGACGGCATCGTCCGTTTCGAGCGCGATGGTCTCCGAGGTCATCAAGCTCGGTACGCCAGATGATGAAGAACGCCAGAAGGCGCATGATAGCATGCTGCACGAGATGCTCGGCAAGGAAGTCACGAAGGACGTCGTCGACAGCCTCGGCAACGTCATCCTGAACGCGCACGAGCACATCGACGAAGAAAATTTTGAGCGCATCCTCACGTCCGATGCCAAGGCCATCCATGTCCGCAACAACAACGTGCGCGGCATCGAGGTCGAGGCCATCAAGGAAGGCGACGGCGTCATCGAGTCGCTCGAGGAGCGCATCGTCGGCCGCGTGCTCGCGGAAGACATCGTCGATCCGAAGACGGGCGAGACGATCGCCTCGCTCAACGACACGGTCGACGAAGCGCTCGCAAAGCGCATCGCGGCCGTCCGCGAAAAAGTCTCCATCCGCAGCGTACTGACGTGCAAATCGCAGTTCGGCGTCTGCATCAAGTGCTATGGCCGCGACCTCGCGAATCAGACCGAGGTCGAAGTCGGCGAGGCGGTCGGCGTCATCGCTGCCCAGTCCATCGGCGAGCCGGGCACGCAGCTCACGATGCGTACGTTCCATTCCGGTGGTGTCGCCGGCGGCGACATCACGCAGGGCCTTCCGCGCGTCGAGGAACTCTTCGAGGCGCGCAAGCCGAAAGGCCATGCGGTCATCGCCGAGATCGAAGGCACGGCCGAAGTCGAAGACACGGGCAAGGGCCTGCGCAAGGTCACGATCCATCCGTCCGAAGGCGAGCCGCGCGAGTACGCGATCCCGTTCGGCGCGCGCATGGCGGCGAAGGACGGCCAGCACCTCATGCCGGGCGACAAGCTCACGGAGGGCTCCGTCAACCCGCATGACATCCTGCGCGTCTGCGGCCTGCAGGCCACGCAGCGCTACCTCGTCTACGAAGTGCAGAAAGTCTACAAGACGCAGGGCGTCGAGATCAACGACAAGCACATCGAAGTCATGGTGCGCCAGATGCTCCGCAAGGTCAAGATTGAGGAATCCGGCAGCACGGATTTCCTGCCGGGCGAATACATCGACATCAACCAGTTCGAAGCAACGAACACGAAGGCCATCGAGGAAGGCGGCGAGCCCGCCGTGGCGAAACCGATCCTCCTCGGCATCACGAAGGCCTCGCTCGCGACGGATTCGTTCCTGTCGGCCGCTTCGTTCCAGGAGACGACGCGCGTCCTCACGGACGCCGCCATCAAGGGCAAAGTCGATCCGCTCGTCGGTCTGAAAGAAAATGTCATCATCGGCAAGCTCATCCCGGCAGGCACGGGCATGAGCCGCTATCACGACCTCCAGATCGTCGATGCCGAAGGCCAGGAACTCACGGGCGAGCCCCCGCAGGCGGAAGCCGAAGAAGAAGACTTCGCTCCGGCGGAGTTCTGAGAAA
>NZ_JALFCU010000112.1 GCF_022771645.1 Selenomonas sp. | reverse complement strand
GCCGACGGTGAAGGGGCGGATGGCGTTCTCCGCCGGGTTGTTCGTCATGGGGACGCGGCCGTCTTCGAGATAGCGGCAGAAACTGTCTTTCGCTTTCAGGGCGTAGTCCAGCGCGGCAGCGAGCTTGCCTTTCGGCAGCATTGTTCGCGTCGGGCGAAATTCGCCAAATTGCGTCGGTCGAAAAGCGCCAATTCGGGTCGGCTGAAATTCGCCAATTTGAGTCAATCGAAAAGAGCCAATCATAAAATATCAACGGCTCAGATTGGCTGTTCAGGTATGGTTAGTGGTTCAATGGATTGTTCTGCGTGGTGGAAGCGGAGTGCTCTGCACGCAGCGTGTAGTTCTCTAGATGCTTGCCACGGAAGCTCTCACCACGGAAGGTGAAGACAGAAGCGGAATCAAAGAGGCGGTCGAGCGAGCAGAGCAGCGCATCGTTCTCACCAAAGATTTCCCGCCAGTCGGAGGGATTCTTGTTGCTCGTGAAGATCATGTTGAACGCACCCTCCTTGTTGTAGCGGCGGTCCACCATGTCGAAGAACAAGCGCGTGTTCGCCTTGTCGAATTCGCAGTGACCAACTTCATCGATAATCAGGCAGGACGGTCGGACGAGGCTGGTGAGGAGAGCGCTCTCTCTACCCGCGCGGCGGGCGATGGTGAACTTGTCGCGCAGCTCGGCCGCCTTGATGAAGTACGTCTTCATGCGGTGGCGGCAGCACTCGTAGCCGAACGCCTGCGAAGATGCGTCTTGCCCGTCCCCGGCGGCCCGATGAACGCGATGTTCTTGTGCGCGTAGATGGGAGCCAGCGTCTGGAGATTCTTGAGCTTGTCGATGTCCTTGCCTTTCAGGACGTCGAAATCGAAGTTGTCAAACGTCTTGACCTGCTTCTGCGGCAGGCGGCTGGTGCGCAGGAGCATCTGGATGGTGGACTGCTCCTTCTTGTCCCGGAGATACTCGAACACCGAAGACACGGCCTCGATGGATTCCGCGGAAAGGGAACGTTCCTCTGCCAACTTCGCGAATTCTTCTGCCGAGAAGTCCAGGCGCAGCAGCTCGTTGCACCGGTCGATGGCGCTGAACAGGGAGTCAGTCATCGCTGTCCGCCCCCTTGCTGAAATTGAATTTCTCGAAGGAGCGGTCGAGCTCGTCCTCTGGGAGCATGGTCGCCTGCGTCTTCACGGGCGCGGTCGGGAACTCCTCCGGCTGCTCGGGGACGGCGTACTGGTCTTTGCAGAAACGGTCGCGCTTGCTCCACGTCGCTTCGTGCGAGACAAGCAGCTGCTGGAGGTCTTCCGAGTAAATGTAGAGCCAGGCATCCTTCCGCATGACGCGCACGAACGATCCCGTGTACTGGTAGGGGACGCCGAAGCGCCTGCCTTCGTAGTTCACGAACCCGTCGAAGGAAATCTTGCGGAGCGGGCAGAGATAGCCTTGGAGCTCCCGGCTGTCATCCAGCAGATGCAGGTGCTGGGCGCATTCACTTCCATGCACCTCGTTTGGAACGCAGGCAGAGCCGCGATGGAAAATACCATTCTGCTTGTCGCACCATTCCAGCGCGGCGCGGTTCAAGTCTGTCACGTTGTAGAACGTGCGCCCGGCAAGGAAGTTCTCCTTCACAAAGCGCACCAGGCGTTCCACCTTTCCCTTGGTGAACGGATGCCTCGGCTTGCAGATCTTCGTCTGGAAGCCGACGGTGTGCATGAAGGCGTCATAGTCTGAGTGCCAGACGGGCTGGCCTTCGAGGTCGCGGTGCAGGACGACGCTCTTCATGTTGTCCGTGAGCACGTGTGCTGGAACGCCGAGGCGTTCGAAGCCGTGAATCATCCCGATGAAGAGGTTCTCCTGCTTGGCATTCGGGAAGAACTCGACGTAGCAGGCACCGCAATGGTGGCAGGTCATGACAAAGCACGCACATTGGAAGGTACCGCCGGTGCTTGCCACCACATTCGTGAATCCCCAGTCCATCTGGAAAGAATCTCCTGGCGGCGTCTCGTACCTGCGGCCGCGATTCCCCTGCGGTGCAACGACCTGCCTCTTGGGCGGCAGGAGGTTTTTGTGCCTTGCAATATACTCTTTGACGACAGTCAGGCCGCCGGGATATCCGAGCTCTTTGAGGCGTTCGAGGATGACCGACGAATTGGAAACGCCCTTGCGCAGAAGGTCGTCCAAAGCGCCCGTGAATCCTGAAAGTACGGTCTTCTTCGCCTTGCGGCCCTTGTTCGCGTGCGGCTTGAACTCGAAGCTGTTCTTCTTGAGCCTGCGCAAGCGGCTGCGCGAAAGGCCCGTGCGGCGTTCCATCTCGGCGAGGTTGACAGCCTCAAGTTTGAAGGCGTCACCAGCGTCTTTCCGCATGGCCTCCAGAGCCTCTGCGACGCGACGCTCTTCGGATTGCGTATGGTTTGTGTCTTTCATTGCACTCCTTTCCCTGAGCCGTTGATGGCTTCAGTATAGCGCAAGAAGGACACGATTGGTGATTTTCATCCGACCAAGATTGGTCAATTTCGCCCGACACTCAGTGGCGTTTTTCGCCCGGCGCTAACATCGTGCGCGAGGAGCGCAACATCACGCGCCGTGATTTTGCTGAGCGATTGCAAATCAGCTATTTTACGCTGTCGAAATATGAGACGAGCGAACGCGAGCCCGATTTTTCTACGCTTGTCCGGATTGCGGATGCGCTTCATGTCAGCACGGACTTCATTCTCAAAGGACATGAGGCGGCGCGTGGACAGAACGTAGAAGATCAGACATTGATTCTCATGCGCTACCGCGCCCTCCCGCCAGACGCACAGGCGCGCATCCGCAACCAGCTGGCGTTTGAGTACCAGCAGCTGCAAGCGCAAACAAAAAACGGAGCAAGCTACGCTTGATCCGCGGAAAAATAAAAAATAAGTGGTAAAATCTAAAGTACGCTTTAGATTTTACCACTTTGTTGTATCCGATATGTTTTGCTGATTTCGTTGAAGATTTTTGCCGTATTCGTCAAATTCCTTCATCAAGCATCCAAGCTATCCGTTTTAAGCAAGAAATCGAAGAGCCCGAGAATCAGGATGCCGTCTTCGGTGTGCCAGGGGCGAATCATGTCTTTGACGATGATGATTTTTTTGAAGTTGTCATCGATGTGGCGGAACGGGCGGGATTCCTGTTCGGTCTTTTCGCGCGTTTCGAGATGGAGCGCAGATTGAATGTAGTAGCGGCGGCTGCCTTGGTTGCAGACGAAATCGACTTCGGTGCGTTTCCGCTGGTTGCGCTCGCGGATTTCGACCACCCCGACATCGACGTTATAGCCGCGCACGAGAAGCTCGTTGTAAATCAGATTTTCCATGAGGTGCGTTTCTTCCTGCTGGCGAAAATTCAGGCGCGCGTTCCGGAGTCCGAGATCGGTGAAATAATATTTCGCTGGCGTGCGGATGTACTTACGGCCTTTGATATCGTAGCGTGTGGCCATTTGGATGATGAACGCATCTTCCAGATGGGAGAGATAGGCATTGATCGTGTTGAGGGAAAGTTCTTTTTCGCCGTTGCTCCGGAACGTATCAAAAATTTTTTGCGGGTTCGTCAAAGAACCGATGGAAGACGCGAGAATGTTGACGATGTCATCGAGGATGTCCGTGCGGTGGATGTGATTGCGTTCGATGATGTCGCGGAAATATGTTTGCGAAAAGAGGTCCTTGAGGTAGGCGGATTTTCCTTCGGGCGTGTCTTGCGCGAGGACGAGCGGCATGCCGCCGTACGTCATGTAGTCTTGCAGCGCTTCGTAACGGTCGCCGGGGGATGCGGGGAGAAATTCGGCGAAGGCAAGCGGATGTACGCGCACCTGGTCGCTGCGGCCGCGGAATTCCGTGATGATGTCTGTGGAAAGGAAACGGGAATTGCTGCCCGTCACATAGACGTCGATGTTTTTTTCGTATAGGAGGCCGTTCAAGACGAGTTCGAAGTCATCGACCATCTGGATTTCGTCGAGCAGAAAATAATGCATCGCATCGTCTTTGATGAAGGAAAAAAGGTAGTCGTTGAATGCGGCCGGATCGTGATGATATTTCTGATTCTGGATGCGGTCGAGTTCAATCTTGATGATGTGGTCGTCAGGGACGCCGTTTTCGCGCAGGGATGTGCGGAAGAGCGGATCGAGCAGATAGGATTTTCCACAGCGGCGGATGCCAGTGATGACTTTGATGAGCCCGTTTCTCTCGCGCGAGATGAGTTGTTCTAGATAATGCTGACGTATGATTTCTTTCATGAGGAACTCCTGCAAGCGATTCATTGAAGATTTTCGGCAGTATCGTCATTTTTCTTCAATAAGAATAACACAAAACCGAGAGTGCTTTCAAGCAAAGCATTGAAGAAAATTGGCATAAATGCCATTTTTCTTCAACAAATCGGCATTCCGCTGCTGATGGATGAAATGGACAACATCTTGCCGAGCTGGGTGCTGTACGGATTCTCTTCAAAACAAGCGACAATTTGAACGAGAAATGATATAATAGCAGTAATTTATGGAAGAAAGTGACGAAAAGAGGCGGGGCGTATGGAGGACTGGCGCGAGGAATGGCGGGAACGGATCGCGCGTCTCTCGGAATGCTGCCATGCGCATCCGAAGGAAACGGCGGAGACGGCGCTGCTCGTTGTGCTGCTCTTCGTCGCTGGCGTGTGGTATGTTTCGAGCGAAGACGAGACAATCGCCGTGCAGCCGAAGGAAGCTGTATCGACGCCGCAGAAAGAACAGCATGCGCCAGGGGCGCGCGTCGCGGTGAAGGGCGCGGAGCTCGCAGCGGAACAGGGCGAGCTGACGAATCCGTTTTCGTTTGAGCACGAGACGCGCGCACAGATGGCGGCGCAGCCGCCGAAGAAGAGGAAGGATGCACCGGCGAAAGACGACTTGGCAAAGCAAAGCCGGCAGACGGCGGCAGCATCACCGATGGCGCCGAGCGTTCCGACGCATCCAACGGGTACGGATGCATCGGGCAGCACGTCAGCTGATGCGCCTGCCGCGCCGCCGCTCGTGCTGAAGGGCGTGGCCATCAGCGATACGGACGCCGTGGCCGTCGTCATCGAGTACGGGCAGCGCCGGTTCGTCGGCGTCGGCGATACGGTCGACGGGCAGGTGGTCACGGCGATCGACCGCGACAGCGTGACGCTCGCGGGCGATGGCGGAACGACGGTGCTGCGGCTGCCGTCGTATGGAAAACCTTGCCAAATCGACGAAAACACTTTACAATGAAACGTATATACAAATGGATTGCATGAAACCATCTGAAAGAGGTGTCTCCATGAAGAGAATTTCCGTGGAACTCGTGCCGCGTGACGAGGAGGAGTTGCGCGCATCACTTGCTATCGCGAAGCGGACGGCTGCGCGCGCCGATGTCATCAATGTCCCAGATCTCCTGCGGCTGCCCGTGCGCAGCTGGGAGGGCGCGGCCATCGCGCAGGAGTTTTTCCCTGCTGTCATGCCGCACATCCGGGCGATGGACATCGACCTGAACGCGGAACTGCCGATGAAATCGTACCTGCGGGAGCACAACATCCGCGAGGTGCTCGTCATCCAGGGCGATCCGCCGCAGGACATGCGGAGCAAGGTGTACCCGACGACGACGGTCGACGTGCTGCGGAAATTCCATGAGGAGATGCCGGAGGTCCGGACGTATGCGGGCATCGATCAGTACCGTGGCTCCATGAGCAAAGAGTGCTACCGCATCGAGCGCAAGCTGCAGGCGGGCGCGGCCGGCTTTTTCACGCAGCCGTTCTTTGACATCCGCTACGTCGGCATGTACGCCGACATGATGGCGAAATTCGGCGTGCAGGACGTGTACTGGGGCGTGTCGCCCGTGCTGTCGGACCGTTCGCAAGGCTATTGGGAACGCAAGAACAAGGTCGTGTTCCCGCAGGCGTTCGAGCCGACGCTCGACTGGAGCATCGCGTTCACGAAAACGGTCATGCAGTTCGCGGACGAGCACGACGCGAGCCTTTACGTCATGCCGATCAAGACGGACCTCGAGGCCTATCTCGCGGGCGTCTTTGGATAACGTGTTTTTAGGGGAGAGAAAGCCATGTTCACCATTTTGAAAAAAGAAGAGCTTTCGCCAAGCGTCTACGCGATGGAGATCGACGCTCCGCGCGTGGCGAAAAAGGCGGAGCCGGGACAGTTCGTCGTGCTGCGCGTGAGCGAGACGGGCGAGCGCATCCCGCTGACGATCGCGAATTTTGACCGTGAGACGGGGCGCATCCTCATCGTGTTCCAGGTCATCGGCGCGTCGACGATGGAGCTCGCCGCCCTCGGGGAAGGGGACAGCATCCTCGATTTCGTCGGGCCGCTCGGCCGCCCGTCCGAGATCGCGAAGCTCGACGGCACGATGGTCGTTGTCGGCGGCGGCATCGGCGTCGCACCGACGTTCCCCATCGCGCGCGCGATGAAGGAAGCCGGCAACAAGGTCATCGCCATCATGGGCGCAAAGACAAAAGACATCCTCATTATGGAGGATGAGATGAAAGCCGTCACGGATGAGATCGTCGTGACGACGGATGACGGCTCGCGCGGCATCAAGGGCTTCGTGACGAATGCCGTGCAGGCGCTCGTCGACCGCGGCGAGAACATCGCGCAGATTACGGCCATCGGCCCTGTCATCATGATGAAGAGCGTCGCGGACGCGACGCGCGCGCTCGGCATCAAGACCATCGTGTCGCTGAACCCGATCATGGTCGACGGCACGGGCATGTGCGGCGGCTGCCGCGTGACGGTCGGGGACGAGACAAAATTCGCCTGCGTCGACGGGCCGGAGTTCGACGGCCATCTCGTTGATTTCAAAGGCCTCATGAGCCGCCAGCGCATGTACCGCGACCTGGAGGACGAGGAAAAAGATCACGTCTGCCGCATCGGCTTGGGGAGGAACTGAATCATGGCATTGTCACTCAAAAAGCATCCCATGCCTGTGCAGGACGCGCAGGTGCGCGCGCATAATTTCGACGAAGTCGCGCTCGGCTACGACGAGGAAACAGCCGTCGCTGAGGCGGAGCGCTGCCTCCACTGCAAAGTGCCGCAGTGCCGCAAGGGCTGCCCCGTGTCCGTCGACATTCCGGCGTTCATCGCGAAAATCAAAGAGCGCGACTACGACGGCGCTGTCGCGAAAATCAAGGAATCGAACTCGCTGCCGGCGGTCTGCGGCCGCGTCTGCCCGCAGGAAAACCAGTGCGAAAAGTTCTGCATCCTCGGCAAGAAGGGCGAATCCGTCGGCATCGGCCGTCTCGAGCGCTTCGTCGCCGACCGTGCGCTCGAAAAGGGCGAAGCGGTCAAGAAGCCCGAGGTCGCGGCGGACGCGCAGAGCGTTGCGGTCATCGGCTCCGGCCCTTCGGGCCTTGCCTGTGCGGGCGACCTTGCGAAAAAAGGCTACAAGGTCACGATCTTCGAGGCGCTCCACAAGGCGGGCGGCGTGCTGTCGTACGGCATCCCGGAGTTCCGATTGCCGAAAGACCGCGTCGTGCAGAAGGAAATCGAAAACATCGAGGCGCTCGGCGTGAAGATCGAGCTCGACTCCGTCGCCGGCCGCCTGTACACGGTGGACGAGCTCATGGAGGAAGAGGGCTTTGATGCTGTCTTCATCGGTACGGGCGCCGGCTTGCCGCGCTTCCAGAACATTCCGGGCGAGAGCCTGAACGGCGTGTACTCGGCGAACGAGTTCCTGACGCGCTGCAACCTTATGAAGGCGTACAAATTCCCCGAGTACGCGACGCCCATCAAGGTCGGCAAGCGCGCGGCCATCATCGGCGGCGGCAACGTCGCGATGGACGCGGCGCGCACGGCGTTGCGCCTCGGCGCGGAGCATGTCTCCATCGTCTACCGCCGCAGCGAAGCCGAGCTCCCCGCGCGCAAGGAGGAAGTCGAACATGCGAAGGAAGAGGGCATCGACTTCCAGCTCTTGACGAACCCTGTGGAAATCGAAGACAACGGCGAAGGATGGGTCAAGTCTATGCGCTGCATCCGCATGGAGCTCGGCGAGCCGGATGCGAGCGGCCGTCGTCGTCCCGTGCCCATCGAGGGTTCGGAATTTGACATCGACGTGGACACGGTCATCGTCGCCATCGGCACGGGCCCGAACCCCATCATCGCGCACACGACGCCGGGCCTCGAGACGACGAAGCGCGGCAACATCGCGGCCGACGAAGAGACGGGCGCGACATCGAAGCCCGGCGTCTTCGCAGGCGGCGACATCGTGACGGGCGCGGCGACGGTCATCCTCGCCATGGGCGCGGGACGCAAGGCCGCGGCCGCCATCGACGCATATCTCCAGGAAAAGAAACAAGGAAAGTAAGGGCAGAAGCTCTATGATGGATTTTGCAGCCATCGATTTCGAGACAGCGACAGCGCAGCGCGACTCGGCCTGCAGCGTCGCGGTCGTCGAGATCCGGGGCGGGAAGATTGCGGACAGTTACTATACGCTGATCCAGCCGCCGGGCAACAAGTATCTTTCGTTCAATACGAAAATCCACGGCCTCACGGCGCGCGATACGGCGGATGCGCCGGATTTCGCCGGCATCTGGCCGGAGCTCGCGGAGCATCTCGCAGATCGCATTGTCGTCGCGCACAACGCGCAATTCGACATGGGCGTTTTGCGCGCATGCCTGCGTCATAATGGCCTCGCCGCGCCGTCGTTTGCCTACTGTGACACGGTCGCCATTGCGCGGAAGTGCTGGCCGTCGCTCGCGAACCACAAGCTCGACACCGTCGGCGGCTACCTGCATCTTCAGTTCCGCCACCACGACGCGCTCGAAGATGCGAAAGCGTGCGCGGCCATCCCCGTCTGCGCGGGGCGCGAGCTCGGCACGGACGATTTCGATGTGCTGACGCACGACCTCGGCGTGCGCGTCAAACCGTTCTGACACGATGTTTTATCGGGGCGGCCCTATGGTTTCAACTGATTTTTGTCATTCCTGAAACGCAACGAAGGAAGATGTATCAAATGATTCTCATCAGCGCTTGCCTCGTCGGTCACCGTGTCCGGTACGACGGCGGCGTCAAGACGAACGAGCTCATGCTCAAGTACAACGAGCGCGGCCGTTTCCTCGCGGTCTGCCCCGAGTGCTTCGCCATGCTGCCCATCCCGCGCCCGCCGATGGAGCTCCAGCACACGACGGGGCAAAAAATCCTCGCGGGCAAAGGCCGCGCGCTCGACAAGACGGGCAAGGACACGACGGAGTACCTCATCGCGGGCGCGCAGAAAGTCCTGAAGATCGCCGAGGCGTACCATGTGCGCGTCGCCATCCTCAAGGAGAGCAGCCCGTCGTGCGGCACGCACCTCGTCCACACGGGCGACTTCGACGGCAAGAAGATGAAAGGCATGGGCGTCTGCGCCGCGCTGCTCGAGCAGCACGGCATCAAGTGCTATTCCGAAAAAGACATGACCGTCGGGCGGCTCGAATCGCTCATTGCCGAGGACAAGTTGCACGATCGCCAGTAAATCTAGCAGGATTTTCCACATCCCTGTCGAAAAGAAGAAACAAATCTTTTCGACAGGGAGGTTTTTTCGTTGTCCGAAGGAATTTTTTCACCTATCATCCTCGAAGGGCTCGCCATCCCGTTCTGCGGCACGGCGCTCGGCGCGGCTTGCGTGTTTTTTATGAAGGAAGAGCTGTCGCATCACGTACAGAAGGCGCTCCTCGGCTTCGCGGCCGGCGTCATGTTCGCGGCGTCCGTCTGGAGCCTCCTCATCCCCGCGATGGAGGAGAGCGCGCACCTCGGCGACTTCGCGTTCGTGCCGGCGGTCGCGGGCTTCTGGATCGGCACGCTGTTCCTGCTGCTTCTCGATCACATCATCCCGCATCTTCATCACAAGACGGACGGCAGCGATGAGGCGGAGGGGCCGGCGAGCCATCTCTCGAAGACCATCATGATGGCGCTCGCCGTCACGCTCCACAACATTCCCGAGGGCATGGCCGTCGGCGTCGTGCTCGCGGGCTGGATGGCGGGCGGCGGCGACATCACGCCCGGCGCGGCGCTCGCGCTCTCCGTCGGCATCGCCATCCAGAATTTTCCCGAGGGCGCGATTGTCTCGATGCCGCTGCGCGCGGCCGGCGAACCGCGCGCGAAAGCGTTTCGCGTCGGCGTCCTCTCCGGCCTCGTCGAGCCGATCGGCGGTTTCCTGACCATCCTCGCCGCAAGCTACGTCATCCCCGTGCTGCCGTACCTCCTCGCCTTCGCCGCCGGCGCAATGCTCTACGTCGTCGTCGAAGAGCTCATCCCCGAGATGAGCGCGGGCGAGCACAGCAACATCGGCGTTCTCGCCTTCGCCTTCGGCTTCACGCTCATGATGGCGCTCGATGTAGCGCTCGGGTGAAAATAACAAAGCCGCTGTGCGATATATGGCACGGCGGCTTTCGTTTGAGAAGGTTAATTTGCTTGTTCGACGTATTTGCCAAAGTCGGTTTCGGCATCCTTCGGCATATCGAAGATGCGATGGATGATCATATCCCCGACAATGGGACGGTAATGCGAAGGTTCGTAGTAATAATAGTCGTCGGTCGTAATGCGGTTCAGACCGCTGAAATCATAATAAGGCATGATTTTTGCGAGTCCTTGTTTGAAGTCATTGAATTCGTCGAGGTTGGTCGCTTCGTATGTCCGGTGTTCAATCGGGTTGATGAAAACAATCAGTTCGATATTGTTTTCATCACAGATGTTTTTGATCTGACGCATGGCCTCTAGCGTTTCGGGGATGCGGTTTCCTGGACGGATGTCCACGAGGTCGGTTGCTACTTTTTTTCGATGTTCTTCTGGATTTCGTTCGATGGCTTCATCGCGATTGCCGAGCAAGACGCGTCCGGTATTCTCGATATCATAAATTTGTCCGCTTTCCCATCGGTATGGTTTTGATGGCGTGCGGAAGAGATAGGCGATGTATGTTCGTAGGTTGTTTTCTTGATAAGGAATTTTGTAGTAATCCGCATCGACGATTGCGGGATCCAAGCGAAATGAAAATTCGTCAAGACCAATCAGGATTTGACGGACTGTCACATGATGGCGCAACATGAGTTCCAAATCCTTTCGGAAATCTTCGGGCAAGCCCATAGAATACGTCATGTTGTAATAGGAATGCCCGTTGGCAAGGTTCTCAAACGAAATTTGGCCGACGCGAGAAGAACCGAAGCAATAAGCATCGTATTTATCAGGATGTTCGATCAGGTAACGAACCTTTACGAAATGGCGATTCATCGAAGGTCGGGGAACGTTGTAATCACGATGGAAAATGCCCGGTGTATCGTTCCAATAGTTATACCCTGCGCCGAGCGCCAGAAAAAGAATCGTGAGCGATAGAAAACGGAAAACGTGTGTTTTCATATCGTGCCTTCTTTCAAAATTGGAAGTAAAGGAATTCTGTATAGGAATTCATACGGAAAATGGCATAAGAAAGAATTGCGGCTGACGGAATTGCCCATTTCCATCCAACGCGGAAATGACGATGGACGAAACGGACGGGGTGCGGAAATGCGAGCGTGACTGCGAGCAAACAGATAATCGCAGCGAGATGGGCGGGAGATGCAGGACGGAGCGGTGCGAAAGTGACGCCAAGATGTGAGAGGAATCCGAGCATGGATGAAAATTTTGATTCCATGACAATACCGCGAATATCTGTCATTGCCATGATGATGCACCATGCATCCTGAAACGTTTCCGCTCGGAAGAACACCCAACACACGACAACCCCTAGGAACGTCATCGTCCAACAGAGCACCTTCGGCAACGCGATGCCGGTCCTGCGCCAGAGGTGATTGATCATGAGCATGACGCCGTGCAGGCCGCCCCAGAAGACGAACGTCCAGCCGGCGCCGTGCCAGAGGCCGATGATGAGCATGCTGAGGAACAGATTGCGCATCTTTTTCGCCACGCTGCAGCGGCCGCCGCCCATCGGGATGTAGAGATAATTCTTCACCCAGAGTCCGAGCGTCATGTGCCAACGCCGCCAGAAGTCGATGACGGAAAGCGATTGGTACGGCGAGTTGAAGTTCATGGGAAGCTTGAGATTCAGCATGAGGCCGAGGCCGATGGCCATCTCGCTGTAGCCGGAGAAGTCAAAGTACAGTTGCAACGTGTAGCCGAGCGCGCCAATCCACGCTTCGAGGAACGTTAGTGCGTCGGCGCGCGTGAAGATGTCGTTGACCCACGGCGCGAGACTGTCGGCAATAACGACTTTTTTGAAAAGACCAATCGTGAAAATCGTGAGTCCGCGCGCCATGTTGTCCCAGTTGACGCGAAACGTGGTGTCGGCGACGAACTGCGGAATCATCTCGCGGTGATTGATGATCGGGCCGGCGATGAGGTGTGGGAAAATCGTGACGAATTCGCAGTAGGTGAGGAACGACTCGTTTTTCGCTTGCCCGCGATAGGCATCGACGAGATACGCCGTCTGCGTGAACGTGAAGAACGAGATGCCGAGCGGCAAGACGATGTGCGGCAGGCCAAACCAGTCCGCGCCCGCAAGCGTATTCACCGAGCCGAGGAAGAAGTCCATGTATTTGAAATAGCCGAGCAGCAACACATTGACGACGATGCCGAACGCGAGCCAGCCTTTTCGTGCGGCCGCGTGTGGCACATCTTTCGCGACATGTTCGCCCGGCGCAATCGTATGACCCGCCGCTAGTTGTTCGATGCGTCCGCCGACGAGATAATTGAACCCAATCGACGCGCAGAGCAGCGGCACATACCGCACGTCCCACCAACCGTAAAAGAACAGCGAAGCGAGTACGAGCCACAACGTCCCAAACGTGTGACTGCATTTGCTGATGAGGAAGAAGCCGACAACCGTGACGGGCAGGAAGAGAAAAATAAATTCGTAGGAATTGAACAGCAAGGCACCGTGCCCCTTTCTCAACGTGTTTTAACTGTCCAATATCATAGCATGAATGCCCCCCCCGACAAGACATGTGAGGCGCTAAAAAGAAATCGACACGCAAAGAAAGTAGGTTTTTCGTCAAGCGTGACCTGCTCACGGAAACGGATACCCCTGTGGGGTTATCATACAATCATCAAGAGAAAAATGATTGCATGACGCGACGGAGGAACAGCCGGATTCCGTCAGACAACACAGGAGGAAACCATATGGCAACGGTAGAGATCACCACGGAGAATTTTGACAGCGAAGTCGTGAATGCGCAGGGCAAGGTGCTCGTCGATTTCTGGGCGAGCTGGTGCGGCCCGTGCCGCATGCTTTCGCCCATCGTTGATCAGGTCGCGGCCGCGCACGCGGACGTGAAGGTCGGCAAGGTCAACGTCGACGAGCAGCCGAAGCTCGCGGAAAAGTTCCAGATCATGAGCATCCCGACCCTCCTCGTCTTTGAGAACGGCAAGGTCACGAATCAATCCGTTGGCCTTGTGCCGAAGGAACAGGTCGAGGCGCTGCTCGGCTGAGTGAAAAATTTCATCTGAAGGGGGGGCTGTTGCACGTATCAACAACGTGTAGCAGCCCCTTTTAGTTTGCAAAAAAATGTTGCCAAGGACTTAAAAATCCTTGGCAACAGGCGTAAAATATAGATATGCAAAATCAAATTTTACAAGGAGATTATACATCCC
>NZ_JALFCU010000098.1 GCF_022771645.1 Selenomonas sp. | reverse complement strand
CCAGAACGGCATCGCCGAAGCCTTCGCGAAATTCGCCTACGACCAGCACCTCAGCTTCGCCCCGACGGAAAAAGAGCTCCACGCCATCCTCCACCCGGAGAACGAGCCCCCTTTCTGAGCGGCCTCTCCGATGATGATGTGATGAAATCATGGTTGGAGAGGCTGGAAATAAGAATTGTTCCTTTGGTAAACCTCCTTCCTGAACTTCGGATTGAAGCAGAACATTTCCAGAAAAAATACGTGGACTTGTTGGAAAAACTTTCAGTTAGGACATGCGAACATTTAGAAAATCTCGTAGCAAGCGATATCAGGACAGGACATACGCCATCAATGAAAGTTGCAAGTTATTATGATGGAACGTATCGTTTTATCAAGACGGATAATCTGAGAATCAATGAGATCAAAGGCCCGTATTCGCATACGCTGACAAAAAAAGGATACGATACATTGCGTCGTGTTCATCTACAAGAAGGTGATATTATTGTCACTATCATTGGAGCGACCTATGATGTGATTGCTCGATGTGCTCTCGTACGTCCAGAACTTTTGCCGGCGACTATCAATCAAAATATCGCATTGATTCGTGCAGACCGAGAAAAAATCTCTCCAGAGTATCTGGTGACCTATATGAATTGCAAATATGGTCGCATGTACTTAGAATACTTGGCGCGACAGATGGAGCAAGTGAATCTGAACTGCCAAGAGATTGGCAAGGATATGATTGTTCTGCCTGGCAGCTGGTTGGAAAAAATGGTGGATAAAACGGTGTCCGCAGCATATGATTTGTTGTCTGATGCCAAGAATACATTCGTTAAAGCAGAACACATACTGCGGGAAGCACTCAGATTCAACGAATATCATCCGTCGCATCGTCAAATATCCATTCGCTCCATGCAGGAAATTTTTTCAGCGAACAGGTTCGACGCGGAATATTACCAGCCGAAGTATGACGACCTGAAATCCATCTTGCATCGCCATCCCGTGAAGAGCCTCGGCGAGCTTGTGACCATCCAAAAATCCATCGAGCCGGGCTCGTCCGAATACCAAGCGGACGGCATTCCGTTCTATCGCGTGGCCGACCTCTCGCCGTTCTGGCTCGGTACGCCGTCCGTGCATCTGTCGCCGCGCGACTACGCAACGGCACTCCGTCCGAAGAAAGACACGATCCTGCTCTCGAAAGACGGCAGCATCGGCATCGCGTGCAAGGTAGAAGAAGACCTCGACGGCATCACGTCTTCCGCGCTTCTCCATTTGACACTCGTCGATGATGCTTGCAATCCCGACTACCTCACGCTCGTGCTGAACTCCTCTGTCGTGAAGATGCAGGCTGAGCAAGCGGCGGGCGGCTCCATCATCCAGCATTGGCTCATGGATGACATCCGGAACGTCGAGATTCCGCTGCTCGGGCGCGAAGAGCAGGCGCAGATTCAGACCTTGCTGCAACGTGCGCATGCGGATCGCGTGGCAGCGAACAACCTCCTCGCCACCGCCCGCCGTGCCGTCGAATGTTTCATCGAGCAAGGCGAAGCTGCCGCGCTCGCCGTCCTCGCGTCCGATTCGGAGGCATGAGACACGAAAAAGGCCGCTCGAACCATCGAGCAGCCTTTGATATTCTATGATTCAAGTCGCAAGCCATGTACTTGCGGCTTTTTTTTCAGCCGAAAAATTCTTGCTCCACGGCGATGCAGAGCATGTGGTAGACGGGGAGGTGGAGCTCCTGGATCTTGTACGTCTCGTCCTCCGGCACGCGGATCGTGATGTCGGCGCGATGCTCGGAGGCGATTTTGCCGCCCGAGCGGCCGGTGAGCGCGATGGTCCTCATACCTTTCGCGCGTGCCATGTCGAGCGCGTAGAGGACGTTCGTCGAGTTGCCGGACGTCGAGATGGCGAGGAGCGTGTCGTTTTCGTTGCCCATGCCGAGCACCTGCTGCGCAAAGACGAGGTCGGGCGCCTGATCGTTCGCGAAGGCCGTGCCGAGCGCGACGGCGTTGACGAGCGAGATCGCGGGGAGCGTGCCCTGGAGGTTTTTCAGGAAATAGTCGGCGCTCGCGGGGCAGGCGGCTTCGAATTTCGCCTGCCAGTCCGCGCCGAGCTTGCGCGGCAGCAAAAAGCCTTTCATGAGCTCGCCGACGATGTGCTCGGCATCGGCCGCGCTGCCGCCGTTGCCGCAGGCGATGAGCTTGCCATGGTGCTCGTACGTCGCGATCAGCGCTTCGACGGCGGCTGTGAGGTCCGGCTCGCACGGGGCGAGGACGGGGGAACGGGAAATCAATGTGGTGATAGCATTATGGGTAGAGGCTTTCATATAAAGTCCTTTCTAGATTCTCCAAGAAACGGCCAGCTGCGACCGCAGCTTCATGAGGAGCCTCTCCCTCCGGGAAAAGCAGACGCAAGGCGCTTTAGCGCCTATGCGGTCGCTTTGTCCTTTAGGTAGAAGGGGGACCGCGAAGCGGTGGAGCGGGTGGCGAAGGTAGGCAGCTACAATTCTTGAGGAAGATTCATCGAAGGTACATTCCCTCTTCGACAAAAATTTCTAAAGTATCAGTTACTCCCTACCTTCGACACCCTTTCCGTCACGCTTCGCGTGCCACCTTCCCCGGAGGGGAAGGCTGCTGAATAAGGGACGTTTGGCAGTTACAAGTTACGATATTTGTTGGCGATATTTTTGGCGTCACTGCCATTTACGCCACTGCCTGTGCTATGGCTTTCCGTCGGCGTCACGTCGATGGTGTGGAGCGGCGCGCTCGTCGTTCTCGTTTGCTGCGTGTGATTCCACGTCGGCTGCTGCCAGTTGTTTTGCGTGTTGCTGTTGCTATTTTTCCGCCCGAGGAAGCGGCTGAGGAGCCAGCGGATCGCGAGGAACGCGGCTGCGAAGAGCACGACGTTCATGAGGAGGCCGAGCAGGTCGCTCATGAAGCCGCCGCCGAAGCCGAGGAGACTCCCGAGCATCGAGCCGAGGAACATGCCGCCGGCGAGCAGGCCGACGCCGCGCAGGACGCTGCCGAGGCGGCTCGTGGACGGTGTCGTGCCTGCGGCCGCGTTGGCGTTCGCGTTCGACTTGCTGTTCGCGCTCGGCGCGTCTTTGCCGAGGTCTTTCGCGCTCTTCGACGGCGCGTAGCTGCCGCCGTTGCCGGAGACGGACTTGTGCGTGTCAGGGCTCGTGGCTTTCGGTGCGGACGGCTTCGGCGCGATTTTCGGCGCCGACGGCGCGAGGCGCGCGCCGCCTTTCGCGGCGTAGGCGATGGACGGGGAAACCGTCACCGCAGTGAAGTCAACCGCCGGCGTGAAGGCAAAGAGCGCGCCCGCCAGGATGACGGATAAAAGTTTGTTGGGTTTCATAGACTCCTCCAGTTGGAAAATCTTTCTTCGATGAAAAGATAAATCACATAGTTGCGTCGTACCTTCGACACCCGCTCCGTCGCGCTGCGCGCGCCACCTCTCCCGGAGGGAGAGGCTGCTGTAATTGCAACGCTTGGCAATAGAGCGTAACATCTTGCAAATCCTTACGTCATTCCTTATATGATTTGATGTCTTCCGGGAAGGCGTAGATCTCGCCGACGGTGTCGCGCGTGCCATCGAGGTAGCGGTCGATGTCGTCGACGTCGATGTAGAGCTTGCAGTCGATGTCGAGGTAGCCTTGCTCGCTCGCGTTCGACATGTCGCGGATGGCGATGAGCTGCTCGCGGAGCCGCAGGAGCTCGGAGCGCGTCGCGTGGACATCGAGGCGGATGAGCGGCTCGCCGTATTCGCTCCTCACTTCGTCCATGGTCATGCGTTGGGACATGGTGTTCATCCTTTCGTTTTGACTTTTTGATGTTTCGATTCTAGCAAAGGGTTCTGAGATTTTCCTGAAAATTGCAGGATGTCCCAGAACCCTGTGGTTTTTATGAGGATGCGCCGCACGGCGCACATCATTTCGTCCGCACCGTTTCCCCCGGCCGGTGCGCTTTTCCCTGAAACAATAGTTCAACGCCCGCCGCAAAGTTCCTGCCGCGAAATGCCCGCGTCCATGAATTTTTGCGCAAAAAAAGAGAACCGGCTGACGTTTGTCACCGATTCTGATGTTCTTTCCCCTTGTTGAAAGTGTGCAGGCGTCCACGCCTCACACTTCGCCGCGCAGATGTGCGAGCTCTGCTTGCTGTTCGCGATAGTACCAACGGATGGATTTGCCGATCGCGCACCGGACGGCGTCGAGCTTGCCCTGCTGCGCGAGCTTCTTCAGCGCGGCCGCGTCGAGCCCGCTGCCCGAGAGGTAGCTTGCAGAGAGGAAGCCGCCGCGCTTCAGGAGCTTGCGGTAGCTTGCGCTGTCCCGCCGGTCCATTTCCACAGTCTTGATTGCCATAAATAATCCCCGTCCCTTCCTGGTCGTGTGTTATTTACGAATCACCTTGCGGCGAGTACAGTATATCACACTTCTGTAACCCTGTAAAGGACAGGCGGTTATCGCTCCAATATTTTGTAGTTTGATATGTGAGTTTGCTCTACATCTTGTTTTTTGCGAAAAAGCTTGCCCGCGTGACAGGTGTCTCCATCGGCACATGGATGAACCTGCAACGAAGTTATGACGAAAAGATGCTGGAAATCAAGCGCGCAAAAACAGTAAACGCTCCGACAAGCGGTGCTCCGTTTCCTTCCGGCTTCGTACTACATCCAAAATATCAAATGTGACTTCTGCATACGTTCTGCGGCGATGATTTGCATATTTTTCGCAAGTCATCGCCGCTTTTTCTTTGCGCGTGTGGACTGCGTTCCCTTTTTCCCGCACCGATAAAATTTTTCGCATGACCTCCCATTTTCGTCGAAAAGCCATTATAATGAAGGGAAACAAGAACAATTTCGTTCACCGTGTATTTTGGGAGGCTTCCACATGATTACACCCACGGAGCATCCGCTCTCGCCGGACCAGATGGCGAAGATCGACCTCATCCTCGAGTCGCATGACTACGACCCGACGCAGATCGTCGGCATCCTCCTCGAGGTGCAGGATCTCGAGCCGCTGCATTACGTGCCGGAGCCGACGGCGTATTACGTCGCGGAAAAGCTCGCGATGCGCGTGACGAACGTCTTTGACATCCTGTGCTTTTACGACCAATTGTCGGACAAGCCGCGCGCGCGGTATCCGATCCAGGTCTGCGGCTCGATCGCGTGCCGCGTGAATGACAGCGAGCAGCTTGCGGAGACGCTGAAGCGCCTGCTCGGCATCGATTACGGCGAGACGACGTATGACGGCCGTTTCACGCTCGAGCGCATCACGTGCTTCGGCGCGTGCGACCGCGCGCCCGCCGTGCGCATCAACGGCCACGTCTACGATCACTTGGACACGGAGGAAAAGATCACAGCCCTCCTCCGCAGCCTGCGCTGAAGGGAGGCGCGCACATGGAACAAGTCAGATTCCTCACGCAGAATTTCGGCCGCTACGACACGAGCTCCATCGGCTCGTACATGAAGATCGGCGGCTTTTCCGCGCTCAAGAAGGCCGTGACGATGGACGGGGAGGACATCGCCGCGTGCATCGCGGAGAACAAGGTGAAAGGACGCGGCGGCGCGGAGTACGACATGGGCCGCAAGTGGTCACAGGCGCGCAAGGTCGCCGGGAACAACAAGGTCATCATCTGCAACGCCGACGAAGGCGAGACGACGACGTTCAAGGATCGCGAGCTCATCAAGAACGATCCGTTCAACCTCATCGAGGCCATGATCATCGCGGGCTACACGATGGGCGCGTCGGACGGCTACATCTACATGCGCGCGGAGTACGCGTGCTTCCGCCCGCTGCTCTTAAACGCGATCCGCCAGGCGAAGAACTACGGCTTCCTCGGCGAAAATATCCTAGGCCGTGGCTTCAATTTCGACATCCATCTCTACTCCGGCGCGGGCGCGTACGTCTGCGGCGAGGGCACGGCGCTCATCCGCTCCATCGAGGGCAAGGCCGGCCGTCCGCGCATGAAGCCGCCGTTCATCAAGGTCAGCGGCGTTTTCGCGCGCCCGACGTGCCTGAACAACGTCGAGAGCCTGTCGCTCGTGCCGCATCTGCTTTTGGACGATGAAAAAATCTACCAGAAATACGGAACGGAAGACTCCGTCGGCACGAAGATGATCAGCGTCGCGGGCAACGTGAATAAGCCTGGCGTCTTCGAAATTCCTTTTGGCACGAAACTGCGCGACATCATCGCGCTCGCGGGCGGCGTGCAGGGCGGCCGCCGCATCCAGGTGCTGCAGATCGGCGGCGCGTCCGGCAAAGTGCAGGCCGGCACGGACGCGGTGCTCGACACGCCGTACACGTACGAAGACCTCCGCGCCATCGGCCTCATGGTCGGCTCGGGCGGCTTCCTCGTCGTCGACGAGCGCACGAGCGTCATTGACTTTTTGCGCATGAACCAGGAGTTTTTCTCCGAAGAATGCTGCGGCCAGTGCACGCCGTGCCGCGAGGGCAACGTCCACATCGCGAAGTACCTCGAAAAGATCGCCGACGGCACGATCACGCAGGATGAGCTCGACCTCATGGCGAATATCGCCGAGGTCATGAGCCGTTCGTCGCTCTGCGGCCTCGGCGAGACGGCGCAGAACTCGCTTTTGACCGCGCTCAACGTCTTCCCTGATGTGTTCACCGTTCATGATGGAGGTGTCCGCCATGCCTGAAACGAAAGAAGTGCCGATGGTGCACCTGACCATCAATCATATCCCCGTGACCGTGCCGAAGGGCACGAAGATCCTCCAGGCGGCACAGCAGGCGCACATCGACATCCCGCACCTCTGCTTCCATGAAGACCAGCGCATCAAGGCGCATTGCCGCCTCTGCTCCGTCGAGGTCATCGGCCGCCGCCGCCTCTATGCCGCGTGCTCGACCGAGGTCTGGGAGGGCATGGAGGTCCACACGGACACGCCGATTGTGCGCAGCACGCAGGTCGCCATCCTCCAGCTCATGCTCGCGAACCACAACCGCGACTGCCTGTCGTGCCCGCGCAACCAGAACTGCGACCTGCAGCGCCTCTGCAGCCGCTTCAACATCCTGCGCTCGCCGCTCCCATCCATCGTGAAGCAAGAGCCGCGCATCATGACGAATCCCTCGATCATCCGCGATCCGTCGAAATGCATCCGCTGCGGCCGCTGCATCCGCGCCTGCAAAGACGTCCAGGGCATCGCTGCGCTGACGTACGCGCATCGCAGCAGCGACATCGTCGTCACGACGGCCTACAACAAGCCGATGGAGGCGACGGATTGCGTGCTCTGCGGCCAGTGCAGCGCCGTCTGCCCGACGGGCGCCATCGTCGAGCGCGACGCGACGGCGAAAGTCCTCTGGGCCATCCAGAGCGGCAAGAAGCACGTCATCTGCCAGGTCGCGCCGGCCGTCCGCGTGGCGCTCGGCGACGCGTTCGGCCTGCCGCCCGGGGCGATCGCGACCGGCCAGATGGTCACGGCGCTCAAGATGCTCGGTTTTACGAAAGTCTTTGATACGAATTTCGGCGCCGACCTCACGATCATGGAAGAGGGCATGGAGTTCCTCGACCGCGTGCAGCACGGCGGCGTCCTGCCGATGATGACATCGTGCTGCCCGGCCTGGGTCACGTACATGGAAAAGGAGCACGGCGGCCAGCTCGCGCATCTCTCCAGCGCGAAATCGCCGATGATGATGTTCGGCGCGGTCGCGAAGCACATCTACCCGCAGCTCGCGGGCGTCGCGCCCGAGGACGTCGTCACCGTCGCCATCATGCCGTGCACGGCGAAGAAAGCCGAGATCGAGCGCGCGCAGATGACGAAGGACGGCCACGACGTCGACTACGTCCTCACGACGCGCGAGCTCATCAAGCTCATAAAATCTGTAGGTTTGACGTTCAACGACCTGCCGGAGAGCGACTTCGACAGCCCGCTCGGCGAAGCGACGGGCGCGGGCGCGATCTTCGGCGCGACGGGCGGCGTCATGGAGGCGGCGCTCCGCACCGTCTACGAAAAAGCCACGGGAAAGACGCTCGAGAAGATTGACTTCGAGGACATCCGCGGCATGGAAGGCATCAAGGAAGCGACCGTGGACCTCGGCGACCGCCAGGTCCGCGTCGCCGTCGCGCACACGCTGCGCAACGCCGAGACGCTGATGAAAGACGTCGAGAAGGGCACGAGCCCCTACGACTTCATCGAAGTCATGGCCTGCCCCGGCGGCTGCGTTGGCGGCGGCGGCCAGCCCATCGGCACGACGCGCGCCATCACGCGCGAGCGCATCCGCGCCATCTACGACATCGACAAACATCTCCCTCGCCGCAAATCCCACGAGAACCCCGTGATCAAGAAACTCTACGCCGACCACCTCGGCGCCCCGCTCAGCGAGGCGGCGCACCACCTCCTCCACACGACCTACGACGCCGTGAAGCCGGCATACGAGTTCTGAGTCGCATTCCCAAAACGAAAAAGCTCCCATGCAGGGAGCTTTTTTCGTGGAGTCATGATATAATGAAAGAAACACCTGAACGGGAAGGAGCGATCCTTATGGGAGAACCAGCATTCAAAGAAGCGCCTTGGATCGAGCTCATCGACGGCAAAGTCTGCATGATGTCGCCGCGGCCGCGGCCAAAGCATAACCGTGTCATCAGCACACTCACGACCATTTTTGAAAATTATCTCTGGGACAAGCCCTGCCAAGTGTTTACGGACGGCGTCGACGTCTATCTCGATGAAAAAAATCATTTCATCCCCGACCTCATGATCGTCTGCAACAAGGACATCATCAAACCTGATGCCATCTACGGTGCGCCCGACCTTGTCGTTGAAGTGCTGTCGCTGCGAACAGCGAAGAACGACCGCACGAAAAAGCTCGAAGCGTACGCCCGCGCCGGTGTCCGGGAATACTGGATCGTCTCGCCGCTCGAGCGCTCCGTCGAAGTCTATCTCCAGCAGGACGGGCGGCTCGTGCTCGACAACGTTTATCATGATGTCCCCGATTGGGAATACGAAAAGATGGATCCCGAAGACCAGGCGGAAATCCATCGGGAGATCAAGGTTTCCATTTACGACGACCTCGTCATCCACACGCGTGACGTCTTCCACAAGATTGACGTCTGACACACAGCCACGCGACAACGCCGCTGGCGCATCCCGTTTTCCAAGGATGCGCCGGCGGCGTTTTGCTGTTGTTGCCGTTTTTTCGAAATAAAAGCAATTTATGACCCCGATAAAAAAGTGGTATTTGCAAATCCGCGCGGCTTGCGTATAATGAATGCACCGTTACAGATTTACAAACGCAATCATTTCTCTTAGTTATTCGTATTTTTCTGAAGAAAAAGGAGGACTCCTTTATGAGCACGAAGAAAACCGAGAAGACCCGTTCCATCGACGTGAACCAGCGCGCCTTACGCTTGCATGAAAAATGCCAGGGCAAGTACGAAATTGTCAGCAAAGTGCCGCTCCGGCGCGCGGAGGACCTGACGCTCGCGTACACGCCGGGCGTCGCCGCGCCGTGCCTCGAGATCGAGAAGCACCCGGAGATGATCTACGACTACACGACGAAGGGCAACATGGTCGCCGTCGTCACGAACGGCACGGCCGTGCTCGGCCTCGGCAACATTGGCGCGGGCGCGGGCCTGCCCGTCATGGAGGGAAAAGCGATTCTCTTCAAGGGCTTCGCCGGCGTCGACGCCGTCCCCATCTGCCTCAACACGCAGGACGTGGACGAGGTCGTGCGCACGGTCGAGCTCATGGCGCCGTCGTTCGGCGGCATCAACCTCGAAGACATCAAGGCGCCGCAGTGCTTTGACATCGAGACGCGCCTGCGCGAAAAGCTCGACATCCCCGTGTTCCATGACGACCAGCACGGCACGGCCATCGTCTGCGCATCCGCGATCCTCAACGCGTTCAAGCTCATCGGCAAGCAGCTCTCCGACGCGAAGGTCATCGTCAACGGCGCGGGCGCGGCCGGCCAGGCCATCACGCGCCTGCTGCAGGCCATGGGCACGAAGCACATCATCCTCTGCGACTCGAAGGGCGCGATCTACAACGGCCGCCCGTACGGCATGAACCCGTACAAGGATGCCATCGCGAAGCTCACGAACGAGGAAAAAGAGCAGGGCACGCTCGCGGACGTCATGAAGGGCGCCGACGTCTTCATCGGCGTCTCTGTCGCCGGCTGCGTGACGGAGGACATGGTGCGCACGATGAACCGCGACGCCGTCATCATGGCCATGGCGAACCCGACGCCCGAGATCCTGCCGAACCTCGCGAAGCACGCCGGCGCGCGCGTCGTCTGCACGGGCCGCTCCGACTTCCCGAACCAGGTCAACAACCTGCTCGCGTTCCCGGGCATCTTCCGCGGCGCGCTCGACGTCCGTGCGAAGGACATCAACCTCGCGATGAAGATCGCGGCCGCGCACGCCATCGCCGGCCTCGTCTCCGATGACGAGCTCGACGAGGACCACGTCATCGCGAGCCCGTTCGACCCGCGCGTCGCCCCGGCCGTCGCGAAAGCCGTCGCCCAGGCCGCCATCGACACGGGTATGGCGCGCCGCGACGATGTGACGGCCGACGACGTCGAGGAGCACACGAAAGCGCTCCTCGGCCAGAGCGACAAGGCCGCGAAAGCAAGCGCGTGATTTTTCCTACAGCATCAGATGCCTCTCCGCACGGAGGGGCATTTTTTGTGCCCGCGCTGCGCGGCGGCGGCGTTGACAATCCGCCCGCGTCCGATATAATGGTAGAGACAGCGGCGCGGCACGGCCGCGCACGATTTTTTCTAGAAAAGGATGCACGAAAGAACGCACATGAAAACGATCGACACCAAGGCGATGCAGACCGTCATGCTCGACATGCTCGACGACTTCACGAACTACTGCGACGCGCACGGATACGTCTACCTGCTCGACTACGGCACGCTGCTCGGCGCCGTGCGCCACCAGGGCTTCATCCCGTGGGACGATGACATGGACATCATGATGATGCGCGACGACTTTGAGCGCGCGATCTGCGGCTACCAGTCCGACCGCTACGAGGCGTACTGCCATTGCAACACGGAGGACTACAGCGGCGCGTGGGCAAAGCTCGTCGACACGTGGACGACGTCCGTCTCCGAGAAGCACGGCGACGGCGCGCCCGTCTCCATCGACATCTACCCCGTCGACCGCCTGCCCGAGAGTCCGCGCGTGCGCTGGTTCGAGAGCCGTATCCAGCAGGTACTCCTCTACATCATCTGGGCGTGCGTCACGCCGTTCGGCCACATGTCGACAGCGTTCGTCGGCGCGCCGAAGACGTTTGCCACGTACCGCCGCTACCTCTGGCGCTCGTTTGTGAAGAACGCCATGATCCTCGTGTTCCGCCACACGCGCGCCTCGTTCTGGGGGCGCATCTCCGAACGCCTCGCGAAGCGCCACCACGACAGCGGCAACCCCGAGATGGCATTCGTCGTCTCGCCGAACCCCTACGAGCCTGTGATCACGGAAGCGTTTTTTGAAAAGCGCAAGAAATGCCCGTTCGAAGATCGCGCCTACTGGATCCCCGAAGACTACGACAGCTACCTCACGCAGATCTACGGCGACTACATGACGCCCGTGCCGCCCGAAGCGCGCATCGGCAAGCACCAGACCACCTACCTCTGGCGCGACGACATCCCCACCATGCAACGCTGAATGCAAAAAAATAGAAGCTCTCCCGACGAAGGAGGGCTTCTTTTTCATTTCATCATGTCCCAGACGGCCTTTGCCTCGCGGGCGAGGCGGCGCAGGACGTTTCGGAGGAACGCTTTGCGGCTGCCGATGGGCGCGGTGAGGACGGCGTCCTCGAGCGCCTGTGTGCGCTGCGCTTTTGCGAGGGCGAGCGCGGCGGGATCGCCCCACGGCGTCTGCGCGCGGCAGTGCCAGTAATAGTCGCTGAGGGGATACTTGTCCGTCGCCCACGGCTTGTTGCCGGGGCCGCCGGCGAAATGATAGACAGCCGGCACATCGACGCGGGACGCGGCGTCGGGGAACGTGTTGTACGCGGCGGGCAGCGCCTGCCAGTCGTCGGCGAAGACGATATTGAGCGCGGCTTGGTCAGGGAACGCATTTCCTTCCGCGCGGCGCAGCGCTCCCGCCGTTTCCGACCACATATCATGAATCTCGCGCAATCGCGCGAGGTCAAAGAGCAGTACGCCAGAGTTGAAATACGCTGTGCCATGAAGCGGCGTGTGGCGCTGGAAGAGAAAGCGGCGGAAGCGGCTCGCCGCACCCGCGTCCTGCACGGCACCGAGGCTCTTGCCGTCGAGCGCGCTGTCATAGACCGCGCCGATGTCGAGCGTGACGAGGATATCGCAGTCGAGGTAGAGCAAGCGCGTCACGTCTTTGGGCAGGACTTCCGCGAGTTTCAAGCGGTAGAGGGAGCCACGCGACAGCCGCGCGAGCGCCTGCTCGTTGCCGACGCCCGCCTCCGGCAGCACGATGTCGTGGAACAAGACCTCCGCACCATGCGCTCCGCAGAGCGTGCGCAGCTGCGCACGGCTCGGCTCCACCAGCGACGCGTCCGTCAGCACATGGAACGTCACGGGCCGCGCCGTGTGCTCGAGGATGGACACCATCGTCGCCGCCATGTGCGGCGCATACGCCCCGCCGCGATCCTCGAGGCCGAATGCGATGTGGATGCTTGCTTTCATGCTCACTGTTCCTCCCGTGGAGAAATTTCGCGGGGCGGCGCGTGTCGTCCCGCTTCCTGTCGGTATCATAGCACAGCGTCGCGCGCAGCGTAAAGCGGGTGCAGGATTTTCACAAAACATAAGACAAAGCGCCTATTTTTTAACTTGTACTTTGGTACGGAATGTGGTATCTTTTCCACAAGAGAAAACGTATTCCCTCCGCGCGACGGTCATCGACGTGTCGAACGACAACTCGAACGGCAAAGTCACATTCGAGGCGCCGGGCAAGGCGAACGACACGGCGAAAGGCTTCTCGCAGGCCTCGAGCGGCCTCATCAACTTCAACGGCTCCATCGTCGCCGACCGCGTCGAGCTCCGCGGCAACACGCGCGGCTCCTTCTCCTACAACGCCGCCTATGCCGACATCATGCCGGCCACGTACGACAAGCGCAAGCCGAACATCTCGACGCGCCTGCTGAAGGACGCGTGAACCATGGACATCAAAAAAGGAAGCTTCCCGCGCGGGAGGCTTCCTTTTTTCGTGCGCCGGTTGTGACGGCGGGGAAAATGGTATAGGATAGGGGAAGCAAACAGCGGGAGGCGGTCGCAATGGAGAAGGTGCGCTGGCAGGATTTCGACAACATCAAAGGGCTCTTGATCGTGCTCGTCGTGTTCGCGCACGTCCTGATGCCGCTGCAGGACCGGCCGTGGAATGACGCGATTTTTGACGCGATCTATTACGTGCACATGCCGGCGTTCGTCTTCGTCTCGGGCTATTTCAGCAAAAGCGCGCACGCGCGCGGGTGGGCGTCGTGCGCGAAGCTCTTGTTCGGCTATCTGTTTTTCGTCGCGTTCTTCGTGACGGCCGACGTCTTCGCCGGGCGGCAGCCGCACGTCCTCTGGCCGTATGCATCGGAGTGGTATCTCATGGCGCTCGTCGTCTGGCGGCTGGCCGCAAGCGTCTATGAACATCTCGGCGGAAAGCCCTCGGCGTGGCTCGCGGGCTCGGCGGCCGTCGCGCTGCTCGCGGGCTGCTTCCCGGACATTGGCGACAATGCGACGCTGTCACTGCACAAGGTCGTGGGATTCGCACCGTATTTCTTTGCGGGCTATTTTTTTACGGCCGGACAGATGCAGGCCATCCGCGAACAGGCGACGGGGCGGCGCATCGCCATCGCGCTCGTCGCGCTCGCGGCGCTCGCGAGCCTCGAGTTCTTGAGCCACGGCGCGCTCGCCATCACGGATGCGGACCTCTTGCCGCAGGGCTACACGGCGTACGATCTGAGGAGTCCCGCCGCGCGCGTCGCGATCCTCGCGGCGTCGACGTGCTTCGTCATCGCGCTCTTGCACGGTGCGCCGAACCGCAGGCTGCCGCTCCTCACGCGCTGGGGGCAGAGCACGCTCGCCATCTATCTCTTGCACCGTCCCGTCACGATGGTGTTCTCCGCGTGGATCGCGCCGATGCCGACGGGCGTGCAGCTCGCCGCCGCCGTCTGCCTCACGGGCGCGCTCTGCGGCGTCTGCGGCGCGGACGCCGTCGCGGGGCGCGTCGACCGCTTCCTCGCGCGCTGCGCGGCCGTCGTCACGGAGCGGACCCTGCCCGCGACGCTCGCGAACCGCCTGACGCGCGACATCATCGTCGCGACGCTCTGCATCACGTTCGTCGTGCCCGTCCTCGCGGGCTACGTGCGCACATACCGCGCGGCGCGGATGCCGGACCCCATCTACCGCGTCATGACGGCGGAGCAGGAGGCGCGGTTCGACGGCGCATATAAAATTTTGTTTGCTGGCGACCTCATCCTGCTCGAGGACCAGGTGAAGCGCGGCCGGGCAGGCGACGGCTACGATTTCGCCGCGAATTTCGCGTATACGAAAGCGGACATCGCCGCAGCCGATTTCGCCATCGGCGTGCTCGAGACGCCTGTCGCGGGGCCGCCGTACGCCGTCGGCAACTTCGACGACGGCAAGGCGCTCGCGCTGAACGCGCCGGACGCCTGGGTCGAGGCCGTGCGCGATGCGGGCTTCGACCTCGTGACGACGGCGAACAACCATCTGCTCGACCAGGGCGAAACCGGCCTCGTGCGGACGCTCGATACGCTCGACCGCCTCGGGCTCGCGCACACGGGGAGCTACCGCAACGCGGAGGAAAAGCAAGCCAGCCGCGTCCGGCTCGTCGAGCAGGGCGGCATGCGCATGGCGATCCTTTCCTATACGTACGGCGTGAATGATGCCGACGATGACGCGCTCGCGGACGGCGCGCTCGCGTATGCCACGTCCGTCATCGTCCCGCGGAGCAGCCCGCATTACGCGGCCGCGCGGGCGGCCGTCGCCGAGGACTTCGCAGCGGCGAAGGCACTCGCGCCCGACCTCATCCTCGTCCTGCCGCATTGGGGCACGCAGTTCGCGGACGCGCCGGACGCGATGCAGCAGGACTGGGCGCAATATTTCGCCGAGCAGGGCGCAGACATCATCTTCGGCGACCACACGCACTCGACGCAGCCCGTCACCATGACGGCGCGCGCCGACGGGCATCAGACGCTGACGCTCTACAGCCCCGGCAACTACGCGAACAGCTACCGGGCGCACGACGGCGACTGCAGCGCGCTCGTCGAGGCCTACGTCGACCGCGAGACGAAAGAAGTCATCGGCGGCGCCATCGTGCCGCTCTGGACGGCCTCCGCCGTCGCGGGGAACTACCGCCCCATCCCGCCCGACGCCATCGATCAAACGCCCGCTGGCGTCGATGCGCTTCCGTCAGACGGCGACGGGCACATGCCCGCGCGCGCCGCTGCCGACGGGCCCGCGCCCACACTCGCCGCAGCGCTCACGACGGACGACCTCGCGCGCGCCCAAGAGGCCGTGCGCCACGTCACGCGCACGATGCTCGGCACGGAGCTCGCGCCCGACCTCGCAGGGCATCGCTGCTACTTCGATGCGGATGGCTTTTTGCGGCGGCGCGTCCCGCCCATCCGGCTGACGGATGCCGAGCGCGCGCATCGCGCCGTACAGCTGCTCGCCACGGCAAAGGGCGTCTGCTTCGTCGGCGACTCCGTCACGGAGGGGACGAAGAACGGCGGCGTGCCGTGGTGCGAGCCGCTCGCGCCGTTTGCTGCGGGCGGCGCGATCTACCGCGGCTGGGGCGGCGCGACGACGAAGACGCTGCTGAGGGATCACCTCGCGGACATCGTGAACGCGCCCGCCGACACCTACGTCATCGCCATCGGCACGAACGACGTGCGCTACCGCGACGCTGCCCTCTGCGCCATGACGCCCGAGGAATACACCACGGAGTTGCAAAAGCTTCGCGACGCCATCACCGACGCGCACCCGGGCGCCCGCTTTATTTTCGTCGCGCCGTGGCTCTCAACGGACGGCGACCAGAATGCCGCGCTCCCCTATGCAGAAAAGACCGCGATGAACGACGCCTACAGCGCAACGCTCCACGCCTTTGCGCAGACAACCGGCGACGCCTACGTCGACGCAAACGCCGCCATCCGCGCCCGCCTCATGGCCCGCCCGCAAAAAGACTTCCTCCTCGACGCCATCCACCCGAACGCTAGCCAAGGCGTCGCTCTCTACGCTTGGGCGTTCTGCGCGTATGGGGGAGAATAAAAACGTTGTACTCCCGTTTCTCATCTGTTATGATAGTTTTATCAGAAAATCCACAGAAAAAACGCGAAAGGGCGGTTTCATGAAACAGGCGATCATCATCGGCGGCGGGCCGGCGGGGCTGACGGCGGCGTATGAGCTCGCGAAGGGCGGGGCGTACCATCCTGTCGTGCTCGAGCGCGACGCCGTGCTCGGCGGGCTTGCGCGCACGGTCGATTTCGGCGGCAACCGCATGGACATCGGCGGCCACCGCTTCTTTACGAAGAGCGCGGAGGTGCAGGCGCTCTGGGACGAGCTGCTGCCGACGGCGGGCGCGCCCGCGTACGATGACCGCGTGCTCGGGCGGCCGTTCCACGGCACTCCGGGCGGCGCAGACCCCGAGCAGGCCGACCGCCTGTTTCTGCTGCGCCACCGCATCAGCCGCATCCTCTACAACCATCATTTCTTCGACTACCCCGTCTCGCTGAACGCACGCACGATCCGCGGCCTCGGCCTCGCGCGCATGCTCGCGATTGGCACTTCGTACCTCGCGGCGTGCGTGCACAAGCGCGAGGAAATCACGCTCGAGGACTTCATGGTGAACCGCTTCGGCCGCGCGCTCTACGAGACGTTCTTCGCCGGCTACACGGAAAAAGTCTGGGGCAAATCGCCAGCGGAGCTCGGCGCGGACTGGGGCAGCCAGCGCATCCGCGGCATCTCGCTCGCGGCCGTGCTGAAAAATGTCGCACAGCGCGCGCTCGGCATCGGCAAAAACACGGAGGCCTCGCTCATCGAGGAATTCCGCTATCCGAAATACGGGCCGGGCCAGCTCTTTGACGTGCTCGCGGAAAAGGTCACGGCGATGGGCGGCGAGATCGTGCGCGGCGCGGACGTCCTCCGCATCGAGCCGGCGGACGGAGCGCAGTCGGATGCTGCGAACGAAACGGTGAACGCAGCGGGCGGCGCGGAGGCTGCTCCGTCAGCGGCAGGGGCATCAGGCAACGGGCGACGCGTCGGCCGCGTCATTTACCGCACGGCGGACGGCGCGGAGCACGCGCTCGCCGCGGACGTCGTGCTGTCGTCCATGCCCGTCAAAGACCTCGTCGCCGCATTGCCGTCCGCGTGGTTCTCGGACGACGTGCGAAAGACAGCGGCGGCGCTGCCGTACCGCGATTTCATGACGGCCGGCCTGCTCGTCGACCGCCTGCTGTTGAAAAACGAGACGCCGTACAAGACGCTCGGGGGCATCGTGCCCGATTGCTGGATCTACATCCAGGAGCCCGACGTGCGGCTCGGCCGCCTGCAGGTCTTCAACAACTGGTCGCCGTACCTCGTGCGCGACCCGGAGCACACCGTCTGGCTCGGCCTCGAATACTTCTGCCAGGAGGGCGATGCGCTCTGGACGATGGCGGACGACGCATTCCTCCGTTTCGCGACGGAGGAGCTCGAGCGCATCCACGTCATCGCGCCGGGCGCGGTGAAAGAAGGCCACGTCGTCCGCATGCAAAAGGCCTACCCCGCCTACTACGGCAGCTACGAAGCGTTCCCCGCCGTCCGCGCCGCGCTCGACACCATCCACGGCCTCTGGTGCATCGGCCGCAACGGCCAGCATCGTTACAACAACATGGACCACTCCATGCTCACCGCCCTCGAAGCCGTCCGCGCCATCCATCACGCCGATGAGACAGGGGTCGAGGACAAGACGGCGCTCTGGGACGTCAACACGGAGACGGACTACCACGAGACACGGGACGCAGCAAAAGGAGCGGACGCATGACGACAGACACACGCACCTCTGCGCGCACCCTCGCCATCGCCCTGCGCCTCGCGCCGTTCGTCGGGCTGCTCTTCATCGGCACGGCCATCAACAACGACGCGTGGTTCCTCCTGAACTGCGGACGCTATGTCGAATCGTACGGCATCCCGCACATCGAGCCGTTCACGCTGCACGAGGGCTGGCACTACGTCATGCAGCAATGGCTATTCGCGTTCGGCCTGTGGAACATCTACAGCGCGTTCGGCACGGCAGGGCTCATCGCGGTTTCGTATGCGGCCGGTGCGATCATTCTTTTTCTCTTCCAGCGGCTCGTGCGCCTGACGGCGGACGGCAACTGCGCAGCGACGTTTGCCATCATTGCGCCCGTTGGCATCTGCCTCGGCGGCGCGTTCTTCTGCCAGCGACCGCAAGTCGTGTCGACGGCGGCTTTCATTATCGAAATATATTTATTGGAACGTTACAAAAACAAAATGGAATGCCCGCATTGGCTGTATCCCGCGTTCTTCGCGCTCTCCGTGCTCGTCGTGAACTGCCACGCCGCCATGTGGCCGATGCTGCTCGTCTTCATCCTGCCGTATCTCGTGGAGGCGCTCTTCGGCGCGCGGCTCGCCGCCGTCCTGCCGCATGATTCCGCATGGACGGTGCGCCGGCTCGCCGTGCTGCTCGCGATCCTCGTGGCGGGCGGCTTCGTGAACCCGTACGGCATCGAGGGCGTGACGTACACGACGATGGCCTACGGCAATGCGGATGTCCAGCGCACGATCCTCGAGATGCAGGCGACGACGCTGCGCACGGGCTTCTTCACGGGCATCGTGCCCGTTACGCTCTGCTTCGCCCTCGCCGCCGCCTACGTGCGCCGTCCCGTCCCGCTCCGCCATCTGCTGCTCGCAGGCGGCACGATGCTGATGGCGCTGCTCTCCGTGCGCAGCCTCATGCTGTTTTACCTGTTTGCGACGTTTCCGCTCGCCCGCGCGCTGCGCGGCTGGCATCCGGGCTTTTTGCCGTCTTCGCGCCGCAGCCGCGTGCTGTGCGCCGTACTGCTCGCGGCGAATGTCGCGCTCTTCGGCGCGCAGCTGCGCCCTGTTTACCAGAAAGCGCCCGTGCCGCCATCCTATGCGGCCGCAGCCGACGAGCTCGTGCGCCTCGCCGGGGCCGAGGGCCGCGCGCCCGGGGACTTCGCCATTTATACCGGTTTCAACACCGGCAGCTACCTCGAGTTCCGCGGCTTCCGCTGCTACATGGACGGCCGCGCCGAAGTCTTCCTGCCCGCGCTGAACCACGATCGCAACGTCTTCCACGAATACGTCGACCTCCAGAACGGCCGCACCGCCTACGAAGACGCCCTCGCGCCATACGCCTTCGACGCGCTCGCCGTCGACCGCGGCGACCTCCTCTACGCCGCCCTCGCCCACGACGACGCATACACCTGCATCTGGGACTCGGAAACGGCCGGCATCGCAGGGGAGGGGATGCGCATCTATCGGAAAAAGTGAAAGCAGCGGGACATCGCCATCGGAAGGTGATGTCCCGCTGCTTTTTTCTCAAACAAACGGCTTTCGGTGCAGCAGAAAATCGAACAAGTTCATGGTCAGTACGCCGTCGTTGTCATGGTAATTTGGCACGATGTCACGGACGAGGATGACCTTTTGAAAAGAATCTTTCAGCGCGAGCAGGGATGCTTTTTCCTGCGCGCGCTTTTCATCGTCGATCATACGGAGCGCAGATTGGATATAGATGCGGCGGCTGCCCAAATTGGCGACGAAATCCACCTCGAGCGTGCGCGTCGTGAGGCGTCCGTCTTCTTTTCGTTCCTGCTTCTTCACCGTCCCGACATCGACGGAATAGCCGCGGTATCGCAATTCATTGTAAAGGATGTTTTCCATCAAATGCGTTTCTTCAACCTGGCGGAATCCCAGGCAGGCGTTCCGGAGGCCGACATCTTCAAAATAATATTTCAGCGGCGAGCCGATGTACTTCCGGCCTTTGATATCGTACCGCCGCGCATGCTGGATCAGGAAGGCGTCTTCCAAGTATTCCAGGTATTTTTGGATGGTGTTGATGCTGATCGTGGATTTCGTCTTGCTCTGGAACGTCGCGAGGATTTTGGAAGGATTCGTCAATGCACCGATAGTGGAAGCTGTGGCTTGCAGGAGCTCGTCAAGCTCTTCTGTTTTTTCGATGTGATGGCGCTCGATGATATCGCGCAGATACGTTTCGCGGAACAGGCGTGCCAAATAGGCGGACTTCTGATTCTCCGTTTTCAGCGTGACCGTGCGCGGGAGCCCGCCGTACGTGAAGTATTCCCGCCACCCTTGGTAGACGTCCCCGTCGTATACTTGCATGAACTCTTGGAAGGTCAGCGGATAAACATGCACTTCGTCGCCGCGTCCGCGAAATTCCGTGATGACGTCTTTGGAAAGGAACTTCGAATTGCTGCCCGTCACGTAAGTATCAATATTTTCCCGGTGCAGCAGGGAATTGAGCAATTCCTCGAACTGCTCCATCATCTGGACTTCGTCGAGCAGGACGTAGTAATCGCTGTCGTCTTTGATTTGCTGCATGATGGCATCATAAGCGATGAAGGGATCGCGGTATTTCATGTTTTCGAGGCCGTCCATCGAGAGGCAGATGATATGGTCTTTCGGAACGCCTTGCTGGAGCAGTTCGTTCTGGAACAGATGGAACAGCAAATACGATTTCCCGCTGCGGCGGATGCCGGTGATGATTTTCACCATGCCGTTGTGCATGCGGTCACGTAATTCTTGTAGATAATGTTCGCGTGGAATTTCCATGGGACACCTCACTGAAAAAACAGATTGATATCAATTCGGTTTTTCACTATTATACCATAAACTGAAAAAACTGAATGAAATCAACTAAAATTTTCAGTTATCCGGCGTGATCTCCCGCTCCCCGTGGCACGTCCTCAGCCGCGCGAGGTCGCCGTCGTAGGCGGGGCTCGCGAGGTTGTTGCGTGGCTCGATGGCGTGCGGCGGCGTGATGCCGAGGAGGGTGACGAGGACTTCGTAGGCGAGGTCGTTCGTGAAGGGCTGCGAGGCATTCGCGCGGAGCGCGGCGTAGGCCTCGGGGCGGGCGGCGCGTGCCGTTTCGGAGGATAATATATAGAAGGGAATGTACGTCATGCACGGCTCGTAGAGGTCGGGGTTGTGGCCGCTGCCGCTCGCGACCGCTTCGCCGTGGTCGGAGAAATACACGAGGTCGCGGAAGCCCGCGGCCTGTTTTGCGTGCTCATAAATCTGCCGCACGATATCGTCGCTGTAGCGGACGGCGTTCTCGTACGCACCCGCGCGCGTGCTGTCATCGAAGACGGCGGCCGTACGCGGATACCGCTCGCGGTACGTCTCGTGGCAGCCGAGCAGATGCACGACGATGAGGACGTCGTCCGTCGCATCGAGCTGCGCGAGCACGTCGTCGAGCGCGGGCAGCAGCTCTTCGTCGTAGCGGATCGCGTCGAGGTATTGATGCTCGTTGAGGAAGACGCGCGTCTCCGCATCGCTCGCGATGATGCTGACCGGCGTGTCGGAGATGCCGTTCTTCCCCTGGTTGCTGAGCCAGATCGTGCGGTAGCCTGCCGCATTCGCGAGCTCGAGGATGGAGAGCGCGTCAGCCGTGTCCACGTCGTTGTACTGGCTTTTCTCCGTCAGCGCGTACGTCAGCACGCGGTCGGTGTACGTGTGGCAGCTGTAGGCGTGCGGGAAAAAAATGCACGAGGCATCGCTCTTCATCGCATCGAGCCACGGCGTCGTGTCCTTCTCATAGCCGTACGCATGCATGTATTGCTTGTTCTCCGACTCGCCGAGCACGAGCACGTGCAGGCCGCCCGTGCCTTTCGCGATCGGCGGGACGGCGGCGAGCACGTCCGCGTGCAGCGCGTGGCGCACGCGGAATTCGTGGAGGTTCTTCAGCGCGAAATATCCCTCGCTGCCGATATGTGCGTAGTGGCTGCCGATTCTTGGCGCACAGAGGAAATAAAACGTCAGGAGGGCGATGGTGAACAGCACGAGGCCGAAGACGCGCTGCCGTTTTGCGAGTGCGCACGACGGCATGCGCATGAGGAAGCGCCCGAACAGCGCGAGAAGCACGATGAGCGAAAGGATTGTGAGCGTGCCGGCGGCGCCCATGTGTCCCGCCCAATATTCCATCGCCTCGCTCGCGTGCGTCTGCGCGATGGCGACGAATGTGTCGCCGCTCGCCCAGCGGCGCGCCGCGAAAAAATAGCCCCAGAGGAACAGCGCACACGCCATGGGCGGCGCGTAGAGCGCGAAAGACATTGTGCGCGCCGCATGCCTGTGCGGCACGAGCACGAGCGGCGCGAGGATGATGAGCGCTGCAGCCATCGCTTGAGCGATTGTGTGCAAGGGCGTGAAATAATAGCCGACGCCGGCATCTTCCGGCACGAATGACTGGATCAGTGCGACGGACGCGAGCGCGAGCGCGAGCGGCAAGAAGCGAAGGAGGAACGGCCGCCATGCGCCTGTGAGCCGCGCAAAACAGGCGGCGGCGAGTGTAGCGGCAAGCAACGGCAAAGCGTCCCACGGATACTGTGTGGCTGCGGCCGTCATGCTCATCATGGCTGCGAACGCAATGAGCACAGGGACGGTGCGCCGCCACCCCGTCCCTTTCGCCCCATCGTTTTTCGTTTTCCAAAAAAAATCTTGTTTCATTTTTAGAACAGACCTCGTCAAACAGCAGAAAATGTGTTATAACATTAGTATACCATAGTCTGAAAAGAAAATGGACGCTTGAAATGTTGTAAAGAATCGTTTCCATAACGCTTGGGGGGCGTTTTTCCGTGAAACGTCAAACAGGTTTTTGAAGGAGAAGAATGTCTATGCCGAAAATGGGATCGCTGAAGGATCGCTTGCAAGATGCGCTCGAAAAGCTCAGCTACCGCCAATGGATCATGATCGCGGCCGGCGCGAGCATCCTCCTCGGCCTCGCCGTGTTCTTCGCGCTGCCGAGCGCGAACGAGAAGAGCGCGCGGGAGCAGGCCATGCACGAGACGCGCGTGAAGGTCGTCGTCGCGAAGCAGGACATCCCGCAGCGCACGATGGTGAAAGAGTCGATGCTCCAGGTCATCGAGGTGCCGCCGGATGTCCTGCCCGCCGGCGCCATCACGGACATGGTCTCTGTCATCGACCGTCCGACGAGCGTGCCCATCCAGCAGGGCGACATCCTCACGGACAAGAAAGTCCTCGTCGACCCGCGCATGGCCGGCTTCACGGGCCTCATCCCGGAGAACTGCCGCGCCATGTCCGTGCCGATCACGGACGTCACCGGCATCGCGGGCTTTGCAAAGCCCGGCGACTACGTCGACGTCATGGTCATCACGAAAGGCAACGGCAAGGTCACGGGCGAAATCCTCCTGCAGAACATCATGCTGCTCGCCATCAACAAGACGGGCGGCGACGGTGCCCAGGCCGCGTCCGCGTCTGACAGCAAGGACGGCAAAGACAAGGACAGCAAGGACAGCGGCAAGAAGGATGACAAGGACAAGAAGGGCGCCGGCAGCGGCGACCAGGCGACCGTCCAGGCGTCTGGCGAAGCCATGGCAACCGCGACGCTCGCCGTCACGCCGGAGGACGCGCTGAAGCTCGCCGTTGCCTCGCAGAACGGCACGATCTACCTTGTGTTGCGCCCGTTCCATCCGAAAGACGTCTTCACGATCAACACGGACTTCTTCCTCCTGACGGAAAGCGGACAGAAGGAAGCAGACAGGCAGGCGGCAGCGCCGGCAGCGTCCGCGCCAGCGACCTCGCCGGCCCAGAACTTTGCCAACCACGTCTCGTCAGCCGCCACGCCAAGCGCATCCGCACCGGCCGCCGCCCCCGCGCCGACCGCCGCGAACATCGGCAACGGCATCGAAGTCTTCCGCGGAACGAAGTCCACGAGAGAGTAATCGTTCCTTGTCGATATATCAGCTATCTATCAGTGGAGTGAATTGCATTCATGAACATTTCTTTCCATAAAAAGGCCGCGCTCGCAGCAGCGTTCGCCCTGACGACGACAGCCGCCATCGCGCCTGCGCCGGCATACGCCTACAGCCAGCCCATCTACCTCGAGATCAACCAGTCGTACTACTTGCCGCAGGTCTCGCCCATCAAGCGCGTCGCCGTCACGAACCCTGACATCGCCGACGTCATCGTCATCGACAAGAACGCCATCAATGTCGTCGCGAAGAAATCGGGCTCGACGAGCCTCACCATCTGGACGGCGAACGGCATGCGCCAGGAATTCACGATCAGCGTCACCGGCGCGGACTCCGGCCTCGGCGCAGCCATCCAGAAAGCCATCGGCCTGCCGCACGTCGAGGTCACGGTCGTCGGCGAGGGGGACAACAAGAAAATCCTCCTGAAAGGCACGGTCGCGAACCAGTACGAGAAAGATATGGCGTATCGCATCGCCTGCCTGTATGCGGGCGGCAATGCGGCACCGGACAAGCCGGACGACCGCGACCTCTTTGATGACAGCGTCAATGTCGTCGACTCGAAAGAAAACAACGACAACGTCGTGAACCTGCTTGAGATGGTCAACCCTGACCAGATCAACATCGAGGCGGAAGTCCTCGAAGTCAACGCGAACGACGCCGCACAGCTCGGTGCGCTCTACTCGGGCAAGACGACGACGAGCACGTCGTCGGACGGCACGACGACGTCGTCGAACTCGACGGGCACGTTCGAACTCAGCACGAACAACCAGGTGCGTGACAAGGGCAACCATTGGTATAACAAAAACTGGTTCTTCACGCATTTCTCCGACATCAACACGGAGCTCCACCTGCTCATCACGCAGGGCCATGCGCGCGTCGTCTCGCGTCCGAACATCACGACGATGAGCGGCAAGACAGCCGGCATCCTCATTGGCGGCCAGATTCCGTATCCGGTCTCGACCGGTGACAACGGCCAGGTCTCCGTCGAATACAAGGACTACGGCATCCGCCTGAACCTCATCGAGCCGACCGTCGACCGCTCCGGCAACATCACGAGCCGCGTGCTCGCATCCGTCAGCCGCCTCGACTGGTCGAATGCTGTCACGACGAGCGGCTTCCGCATGCCGGGTCTCGCGACGCGCACGGCCGAGACGATGGTCAATATCCCGACCGGCATGACGATGGTCATCGGCGGCCTCCTGAACTCCGACGACTCGAAGTCCCTCTCGAAAGTCCCGATCCTCGGCGACATCCCGATCATCGGCGAGCTCTTCAAATACCACAACGATTCAAAAGAAAAGACGGAGATCATCATTCTCATCACGCCGCGCATCGTCAACGAGACGACGCCGGCGACGATGTCGAGTGCGATGCGTGACAACTACGCCCGCATGAAGCAGGAGGACGAGACGCTCGAGCACGTCGACCTCAACGCCTCCGAGCGCCCAAAGACGGACAAGGAGCTCAAAGAAGAAGCCAAAGCGCAGAAGAAAGCCGAAGCCGAGCAGCCCGCGCCGAAGAAGACGCAGGAAGAAGACTCCATCCTCGGCAAATACCTCGACCAAAGCGTCCTCAAAGGCACGACAAAAGCCGAACACGACGCCGCAGTGCGAGCCAATCAGGAGTAACTTTAGAGACAGCCCCTTTCCTTCTGGAATATGTTATTAAGATAAGCGCAGGTGACTCGCGAACTTTTGCCTCCCTCTCCGAGGGAGGGGGACCGCGAAGCGGTGGTGGGTGTGGCGAAGGTAGGCAAAGCGCATCAGCACTTCATGAATGTCGAAGGTACGTCCTTCGACAGCAAAAATTACATCGAGTTATGCATTACCTTCGACACACCTCCAGTCGCCTTCGGCGCCAGCCCCCTCGGAGAGGGGGCCTGAGGTTGATTAGCTTTGGATCTTCTGTTAACTTCATGACATTGCCCCAGCGGGGGGCGTTATTTGAGAGCCAAGGAGGTTCTTTATGGCTACCGATGACCAAGCCGTCAGCGGCGTCGTGCTGACATTCTTCAGCACGGCGTCCGCCGTTGGCAAGACGCTTCTTTCCTGCAACATGGCCTCCGAGCTCGCGCGGCAGGGGGCGACGGTCGTGCTCTGCGACCTTGACCTGCAGTTTGGTGACATCTGCAACTACCTGCACCTGTCGCCCGATCAGACGATCGCGGACGCGCAGGAGAGCATGAAGCGCATGGGCTCCTCGTTCGATATCCGCGAGTGCCTGACGCCCTACATGTACGAAGACACCGTCTTCCAGGTGCTCGCCGCGCCGCACGGGCTCGACGAGGCCTACAACATCGAGACGGACAGCGTGAAAAAGATCATCAACGAACTCCGCATGATCTACAACTACGTCATCATCGACACGACGTCGATGTTCTCGAACGTCAACATGATGCTGCTCGACCTCTCGACCATCGTCACGTTCCTCGGCGTCGTGGACTTCATCCCGACGATCAAGAACATGAAGATCGGCGCGACGCTGCTCTCGCAACTGAACTACAAGGACAAGGTCCGCCTCGTGCTGAACCGCAGCAACGCGAAGACGCGCATCGGCATGGACGACGTCGAAAAGCTGCTTGGCCAGGAGTTCTACCACATCCTGCCGAACGATTTCAAGTCCGCGACGCGCTCCATCCAGGACGGCGTGCCGCTCGTGCTCGCCGACCGCCGCACGGAGCTGTCGCGCGCGCTGCGCGACCTCGTCTCCCGCTACACGAACCGTCCGTACTATGACGATGACGACGAAGAGGGTTACGAAGGCGACGTGCCAGCGCACGAACATAAGAAATCGTGGCTCGGGAAACTGTTCAGCAAATAAAGGGAGAATCGTCCTATGGAATATAACGTGCTCCTGTACGAGCGCGACCTCATCATGGGCGGCCAGCTCGAGGAAACCATCAACAACACGGCGGGCTTCCACGTCGTGCGGAGGTTCCAGACGGCGACGGACGCCATCGGCCAGGGCGGCATGTTCCAGCCGAACCTCATCCTCTTTGACACGACGGGCAAGAACGCCATCGGCCTCCTCGAGAAATTCCACGAAGCGTTCCCGCGCCTGCCCATCCTCTGCACGGGCGACCAGTGGCGCGCCGACACGGCGAGCCGCTTCCTGCAGGCCGGTGGCAGCGGCTACATCGTCAAGCCGTTCACGACGGAGGAGCTCAAGGAAGCCGTCGAGAATTTCGCGAAGAATGGCAGCGGCCGCGACTCGTCCGTCTACACGTTCTTCAGTCTGAAAGGCAAGAGCGGCAAGACGACGCTGATCGCGAACCTCGCCCTCGCGCTCGCGCGCCGCACGCGCGAGCAGGTCGGCATCATCGACGCCGACCTCCAGTTCGGCGACATGGCCGTGTTCTTCAACCTGCAACCGGCGACGACGATTGTCGAGGCCGTGCGCGACAGCGAGTTCTTGCAGCCGGTCTCGCTCTCATCGTACTTCATGCCCGTCACGGAGAACGTGCGCGTCCTCTGCGGCACGCGCACGCCGAATCTCATCGACCGCGTCGCCATCGACGGCTTCGAGCGCATCGTCGCGATGTCGCGCGAGCTGTTCCGCTACGTGCTCATCGACGTGCCGCAGGCGTTCAACCCGACGTCCATCGCGGCGGCCGAGGCCTCGGACGCGACGTTCCTCTGCGCCATGAAGAACGACGGCTACGAGGTCTACCACATGATGCGAGCGCTCGAAATCTTCAAGGACTGGCCGGACTACCAGGAACGCGTCAAGCCCATCTTCACGCGCGTCACGCCATGCAACGCCGCGTCCCGTGAAAAACTGTCGGACGACCTCGGCTTCCCTGTCGCGGCCGTCATCCCAAACGCGTATGACATCGTCTCGACGGCGGCCGACAACGGCCGCATGGCCGTCGACATCGAGCCGTCGAGCGCCTTGACACAAGCCGTCAACAAGCTCGCCGACCAGCTCACGCGCGGCAGCCACGTCGCGATGGAGGCGCGCGCATGATCCGGGTACTCATCGCCGTCCTGACGGCCATCGTCGCATTCTCCCTGTTCTCCGCGCTCGTCATCGTGCGCAAGCGGCAGGAAGACCGTCTGAAAAAACGCCTGACGACGTTTTCTAACGTCTCGGCGAAGCGCCCCGATGCCGAGCAGCCGCGCGGCCTGCGCGGAGCTCCCACGGGGCGCCCACGCCAGGAGAAAAAGGAAGCGTTGCAGGAACGTTTCCTGCGCTTCGTCAAGAAGCACTCGAAGCGCTTGCCGCGCGCAAAGCTCCAGGACAAGCTCAATGCCTTGATGGAGCAGGCCGACTGGCCGCTCCTCGGGCGTGACTTTGAAGTCATCGCGCTGCTCCTCGGTGCGTTTGCCGCGCTCGTCACGATGCTGTTGACGATGACGCCGACATACGCGTTCCTCGCGTTCCCGGGCGGCATCGGTCTCGCGTGGTTTTACCTGCGCTTTTCCATCCAGCGCCGGCAGAAGGCGTTTATGAACCAGCTCGGCGGCATGCTCGAGATGAGCGCGAACGCGCTGCGTGCCGGCTTCTCCTTCATCCAGGCATTCGAGCTCATCGCGCGCGAGATGGATGCGCCGATTGGGCGCGAAAGCGAAAAAGTCTTGCGCGAGATCAACCTCGGCAGTACGATGGAGACGGCGCTCACGCACATGCAGGAGCGCGTGCAGAGCCCGGACTTCGAGCTCGTCGTCACGGCTGTGCTCATCCAGCGCCAAGTCGGCGGCAACCTCGCCGACATCCTCGACACGATCAGCGAGACGATCCAAGAGCGCGTGCGCATGCGCGGCGAGGTCATGGCCCTCACGGCGCAGGGCCGCATGACGGGCATTGTGCTGGCCGCGCTGCCGTTCGCGCTCGGCGGATTTTTGTACACGGCCTCGCCTGGGTATCTCGACCCGCTGTTCGAGGATCCGCGCGGGCACATCGCCATTGCAGGCGCCATCGTCATGATCATCATCGGCTTTGTCGTCATCCGAAAAATTGTTGATATTAAGGCTTGATTTACTGTTGACAAGAGAAAAAAAAGGGTGTAGACTATAGTCACAATTATAAAGAAGCTTTAATCACGTAGATGTGCTTGGGAATCTCCTCCCCGAGGAGAATCACATATATTTTTGTTTTTATATTTCTAGGAGGTTGTATTATTATGTTGGAACTCGAAATCGCAAAGTATCTCAAAGCTCGTTTTGTCTCTGAAAAAGCACAGGGCATGATCGAGTACGCGCTCATCGCTGCGTTCATCTGCGGCGTGGCTGCTGTTGTCTTCGCTTCCGATGGCAGCTTCTCCAGCGCAATCAACACGGCGTTCGGCTCGGTCAGCAACGCTGCTTCGAACGCTGCGTCCAAGGCTCAGTCGTAATCGGAACATTCATCGCACTGACAGAGGAGGCCACGAGGATGAGCGCGACATCGCACTTCCTACGATGCGGAATCCTCTCCGAGAAAGCGCAGGGCATGGTCGAGTACGCGCTCATTGCCGCTTTCATCTGTGCCATCGCCGCGACGGTCTTCGCCGCGCCGGGATGGATGCCGGACATGATCGATGGTCTGTACGGCGCCGTCCAGACGCGGGTCGAAGCCCTCGCGGGCAACTGAATAAGATCGAAAGATCGCTGCCATGATGCTGCGCGGATGCGGCGCATGGCAGTTTTTTTTCGAAACGAATTTCTGTATGTTATTTCATAATATGGAAGGGAGGCGCGTCCGCATGTTCTGTGCGATGGAACATACGCTGAGCCGCTGGCGCAAGCGCCTGCGAAACCGCAAGGGGCAGAGCCTGCTTGAGTTTGCCATGGTGTTTCCATTCTTCCTGCTCGCGCTCTATGGCATCCTGTACTTCGGCTTCCTCTTCGCCGACTACGTCACGCTGAACGACATCGCGCGCAGCACGGCGCGCACGGCGGCGCTCTCCACCGAATCCGGGACGGTCATCAAGCAGAAGCAGCTCGAGAAGACTGGCCGCATGCCCTCGGAGGCGCTCGGCGACCCCATCTTCCTTTTCACGAAGAACGGGGTGGAATACGATCCGAACAACTATCAGATCGCTTACGAGACGGACGCGGCGACCGGCATCCACAACGTGACCGTCACGATCAAGGCGAAGCTCAACACCGGCGCGTTCCTCGCGCGGATGTTCGAGACGTTCTACAATTTCCGCTGGAACGATGGCTCGGGCAAGACGGACGCCGGGAACAGCTTGCCGTTCAGCGATGGCCTCGCCATCACGTATACGATGTATGATGAAATACAAAATCGCTGACGAAGCGGTTCTCGATGGAGGGATTGGTTTATGTCACTGTTGACGCGTCTCGGGCGCAAAGACGGCACGAACGTGCAGGTCATCATCTTCGAGTCCGCCCAGGCCGAAGAGGAGACGGACAAGTCTTACCAAACCGTCAAGACCCGCGTCCACAACCGCATCGTGCAGGAGATGGACCCCGGCGAGCAGGCGAAACTCTCAAATGTCCACACGTCGCCGCAGGAAATCGAGCGCATCATCGAAAAATATTGCCAGCGCGTCGCGGCCGACGATCCGACGGCCATCCCGCGCGGCGAGTGGCCGAAGCTCGTCAAGGACATCCGCGACGAGATGCTCGGTCTCGGCCCGATCGAATCGCTGCGCAAAGACGGCTCCATCACCGAGATCATGGTGAACGGCCCGTACCAGGTCTTCGTCGAGCGCATGGGCAAGCTCGAGCTCACGGACGTGAAGTTCCGCGACGAGCAGCACCTCATGAACATCGTCGAGCGCATCCTGACGCCGCTCGGCCGCCGCATCGACGAATCGTCGCCGCTCGTCGACGCGCGCCTGAAAGACGGCTCGCGTGTCAACATCATCATCAAGCCGCTGTCGCTCGTCGGCCCCGCGCTCACGATCCGAAAATTCGCGCAGAAGCCGCTCACCGTGCAGAATCTCATTTCGTTCGGCACGCTCGACGGCAAGATGGCCGAGTTCCTGCGCGCCTGCGTCAAGGCGCGCATCAACGTGCTCGTCTCCGGTGGTACCGGTTCGGGCAAGACGACGACGCTGAATGTCATTTCTTCCTTTATTCCCGAGGGCGAGCGTATCGTCACGATCGAGGACGCGGCCGAGCTGCAGCTGCAGCAGGTCCACGTCGTCCGCCTCGAGTCGCGTCCCGCGAACATCGAGGGCAAAGGCCAGATCACGATCCGCGACCTCGTGAAGAACGCCCTGCGTATGCGCCCGGATCGCATCATCGTCGGCGAGGTCCGCGGCGGCGAGGCGCTCGACATGCTGCAGGCCATGAACACCGGCCATGACGGTTCGTTGACGACGGCGCATGCGAACTCGCCGCGCGACGCGCTCGCGCGTCTCGAGACCATGGTGCTCATGTCTGGCTTCGAGCTCCCCGTGCGCGCCATCCGCGAGCAGATCGCGTCCGCTATCGACCTCATCATCCAGCAGTCGCGTATCCGCGACGGCAGCCGCAAGATCACGTATATCACGGAAGTCCAGCACATGGAAGGCAACACCATCACGACGCAGGACCTCTTCAACTACGTGCAGACCGGCTTCGACGAGAACGGCAAATCCATCGGCCATTTCGCATCGACGGGGCTGAAACCGTCGTTCCTCGACAAGTTCGCCCTCGCCGGCGTCGAGCTCCCCATGGACTTCTTCGAGGGCGACGACGGCAGCGCCACATTCCACCCCGACGGGAGTGATTTCTGATGTTCGCATTCCTCGAATTCATCTTCGCCGTCTCCGTCGGCCTCGTCGTCTTCCTGCTCCTCTACGCGCTCCTGCAGAAGCAGGTGCGCCCGCAGGTCGAGGTGCAGAAGCGCATCACGCAACTGCGCGTCAACCCGCTCATCGAGCGCCAGCAGGAGCAACGCATCCTCGCAGGCGGGCAGAAAAAACGCAAGTCGCGCGCCATCCTCTCGAAGGAGCAGAAAGACTTCGTCGAGCGCACGGTGAAGCCCATCGTCGAAGGCCTCGGCGACCGCCTCATGCGCCTCACGCCGAAAGAGCTCCTGCAGAAGATCCAGCGAAACCTCATCATCGCCGGCAAGCAGCACGAGTGGCCGCTGCCGCAATTTCTCTTCACGAGCCTGCTCTCCGGCGCGATGATGTTCGTGATGTTCTATTTCCTGCTGAAAGGGAAAGACTACAACTTCGTCCAGCACACCGCGCTGCTCGTCATGTTCACGCTCGCAGGCGCCGGCGCGCCGTCGTTCTTCCTCAACATCGCGCGCAAAAACCGCCAGAAGGCCATCCGCCAGCAGCTCCCGGAGTGCATGGACCTCCTCTGCGTCAGCGTCCAGGCCGGCCTCTCGTTCGACGGCGCGCTCATGAAGATCACGGAGCGCATGAAAGGCCCATTGGTCGATGAATTCCGCCGCATGCAGGACGACGTCCGCATGGGCATCGTGCGCCGCACGGCACTCCGCAGCATGGCCGCAAGATGCGACGTCCAGGACGTCTCGCTCTTCACCACGTCCATCATCCAGGCCGAGCGCCTCGGCACGAGCATGGGCAAGACGCTGAAGAACCAGGCCGACAACATCCGCGAGCGCCATCGCCAGTACGTCAAAGCCGAAGCCATGAAAGCCCCGGTCAAGATCATCTTCCCGCTCGTCGCCTTCATCTTCCCTGCCTTCTTCGTCGTCGCCCTCATGCCGGCCATTTTGTCTCTTATGAAAAATTTGTAACGCTAGAGACAAAAAAAGCCTTCCCCTCAGGGGAAGGTGGCGCCGCAGGCGACGGAAAGGGTGTCGAAGGTACGACGTAACAATACAATCGATTGTGCAGTCGAAGGAATGTCCCATGACACAAAGTCAATTTAAAACCCAAACGAATCAACTCATCTCTCTGGAAATAGCAGATACTTTCTTCAAGCGCTTCTGCGGCCTCATGCTGCGGAAGGGCCTCGCGAAGAACCACGGCCTCTACCTCGCCCCCTGCGCGAGCATCCATATGATGTTCATGCGCTTCGCCATCGACGCCGTCTACGTCGACAAAGACTTCACCATCCAAAAAATCGCCCGCCACCTCCGCCCGTGGATCGGCTGCTCGTGGTGCCCCGGCGCCCACGGCGTCATCGAACTCCCGAGCGGCACGGCGAATGCATTATCTTTGGAAATTGGACAGAAGCTTATACCAGAAGAAACCTCAAACTAAAAAGCCTCTCCCTTAGGGAAAAGCAGACACACGGCGCTTTAGCGCCGATGTGGTCGCTTTATCCTTTAGGTAGAGGACAGGCGCGGAGCGAAGCGCAGCGCCAGGAGCGGGTCGCTTGTATGGCGAATGAGTTTGCAGGTCTTTTGATGTCGCCGGTGCGCGCACGTCCTCATACATCTCATTACTTCAACAGAAAGGAAGGAACTCCCCATGAAAAACTTCATGCGCAGCCTCCGGGCCGCCCTCCGGCAGCGCGGTTCCATCCTCGTCCTCACCGCGTTCGCCCTCCCCGTCGCGCTCGCCGGCATCGGGCTCTCCGTGGACGCGGGCAACGTCTACATGCACAAGTCCCGCCTGCAGAACGCCGCCGACGCCGCCGCCATCGGCGGCGCGTACTCCGGCATGAACTGGAAGACGGGCGCGTTCGACGAGACGGCGGCAGGCACAGCCGCCGAGGGCTACCTCGCGGAGGACAACGGCTGCGACCTCACGCTCAAGAAGCACCAGCTCTTCTACAGCACGAACAAGAGCACGAAATACTACGCCGTGCGCGCCGACGAAGACGTGCCGACGATGTTCATGAAATATTTCGGCTACACGAACGTCTCGATCTCTGCGAAATCCATCGCGCAGCTCCACGCCGAACAGGGCACGCACTGGTTCAACGACCTCTTCATCTTCAAGGACAAGCTCACAAACGTCAACTCCATCGACAGCCCGGACAACTTCACGCTGACGGACAAGATCCGCACGACGTTCGACGGCCGCATCCGTTACCTGAACAAGAACGTCGAGATCCAGCACAGCACGCAGACAAACAAGCTCGACGTCTTCTTCACGCGCACGGCGCAGAACTCGAAGCTCTCCGTCGGCGATTGCAAGGCGAAAACCGGCGCGTCGTACGATGAGAACGGACAGGACACGACGCAGGGCGGCGGCTGGTGGTCAAAGGAACAGTATGACGGCACATACGACATCAATGCGTACTGGAACGACCATATCTCCGGCATGATCAGCGGCCTCACGTCGACGACGGAGCAAAATCCGAAGGAAACGGCGTGGAACACGAGCGACATCCTGTACTACGACCTCAACAAGGCGAACAATAACATCAACCTCGCCATCGAGCACGATCTCCCCGGCGATGCGACGAAGCCGGCGTATCTCATCATCAAGGCCGGCACCACGACGGGCCTCAGCGTCATCAATATTGATGTGAAAGCGGACACCACGCGCCCGCTCATCATCTGCCTCGATCCCTCGGATGTGGACAAGGGATCGCAAGTTCACATGAATCTCAACGGCCACACGTTTTCCGGCATCGTCTACGCGCCGACGATGAGTGACGAAGGCGTCCTCATCAACGCGAACGAAGGCACGTTCAACGGCAGCCTCGTCGCGCGGACGCTGAACCTCCAGGGCGGCCGCGGCCACTACGTCTACGCAGGCATCCACGAAGGCGGCGGCACCGCCGGCAGCGGCAGCGCCACGCTCACCGACGACACGGACGACATCCCGGGATATGACAGCTTCTGAAGATCCAATTTTAGCGCCCGAGCCATCCGCTCGGGCGCTTTTCGTATGAATTTTTTCTTGACACCACATACGGTGTCATTTTATACTACATCATACCTTTCGGAAATCGGGGCGCATGCCGATCACGATTCCCGTGCATGGCAAAATCAAACGCATCTATGTCGAAATGGTTCGTGATGCGGTCGAAAAGGAGCGTGAACAGTGATGAAAGACATCGAATATTATCTCCATCTTCCTTATCGCGTCGAGTTGTATGAGGACGATGTGGAGGGCGGCTATACGGTCGCGGTTCCGGAGCTCCCGGGGTGCCTGTCGTGCGGCGAGACGGTCGACGAGGCGATGGAGAATATCAAGGATGCGAAAACAGCGTGGCTCGCGGCTGCCCTCGAAGGCGGCATCGCCATCCCCGAGCCCGCGCGCACGGAAGATTACTCCGGCCAGTTCAAGTTGCGCCTGCCGAAGAGCCTCCACAAGAAGCTCGCGGAACGTGCGAAACGCGAAGGCATCAGCCTGAACCAATATTGCGTCTATCTCTTGTCCGAACACCACGCGCTTCATGCATCGTGATGCCATAAAAAACAGGAACCGCAGCGC
>NZ_JALFCU010000083.1 GCF_022771645.1 Selenomonas sp. | reverse complement strand
CGTCAACGGGCTTGAGCCCGTGGCCATCTCGCTCGATGATTATTTCTGCAACCGCGTCGACACGCCGCGCACGCCCGAGGGCGAATACGATTATGAAGCGCTTGAAGCGCTCGACGTGAAGCTCTTCAACGAACAGATGGTCAAGCTCCTGCGCGGCGAAGAAGTCGAGCTCCCCCATTACAATTTTTTGACCGGCGAGCGCGAATGGGGGCACTCTGCACCATTTTCCATCGCGGAGAACCAGCCAATCATCATCGAAGGCATCCACGGCCTCAATGAAAAATTGTCGGCCGCCATCCCGCGCAAGAACAAGTACAAGATCTACATCAGTGCGCTGACGCAGCTGAACGTCGACGCGCACAACCGCATCCCGACGACGAGCGCGCGCCTCGTGCGCCGTCTCGTGCGCGATTACCAGTTCCGCGGCTCGTCGGCGATGAAGACGCTGAAGCAATGGCCGGACGTGCGCAAGGGCGAGGAAAAGCACATCTTCCCGTTCCAAGAGGAAGCCGACGTCATGTTCAACTCGGCGCTCATCTACGAACTCGGCGTGCTGAAAAAATACGCGAAACCGCTCCTCGAAGCCGTGCCGCCCGAAGCGCCGGAGCACATTATGGCGCGCAAGCTCCTCGATTTCTGCGCGTACTTCGATGACATCACGGAGGAAGACGAGATCCCGAACAACTCGCTGCTACGCGAATTCATCGGAAAATCCGTGTTCTTCAAATAAGCCATATGCGCAAACGAAAGCGCCCGGCGGGGAAATTTCCCGTCGGGCGCTTGTTTACGTTGTCCCAAGGTTTCGTATGCTTGCGGCCTCCCTCTGCAGCGCCGCGGCGAACGAGAGCACGTCTTCGCGCGTCGTGAAGCGTCCCAGCGAGACGCGCACGGCTTCCTGTGCGCGCCCTTCCGGCACGCTCATGGCCGCGAGCACGTGCGACGGCTCGAGTGAGCCTGCGCTGCACGCGCTGCCGGCCGAAATCGCGAAGCCTGCGCGGTCGAGGCGGATGAGCAGCGCATCGTGGCGGACGCCCGTGATGCCGAAATTCAGGATGCCGGGCAGACGCTGTGCATCGTCCTCCGCTTGATGCAATGTGCATCCAGAGATCGCCTGCACGCGCGAGGCAAGCAGCTGGCGCAACTCCGTGAGACGTGCGGCTTCTGCAGCCAGCTCAGCCGCCGCAAGCTCTGCCGCGCAGCCAAGGCCGACGATGCCGGGCACGTTTTCCGTCCCTGCCCTCAAACCGCGCTCCTGTTCGCCGCCAAGGATCAGCGGATCGATGGCGACGCCGCGCCGGAGATAGAGCGCGCCGACGCCTTTCGGCCCGCAGAACTTGTGCGCCGTCAGCGAGAGTGCATCGATGCCGAGCTCCTGGGCGTCGATGGGGATGTGTCCCGCCGCTTGCACAGCGTCCGTGTGGAACACCGCACCATGCGCATGTGCGACGCGCGCGAGCTCCGCAATGGGCTCGATCGTCCCGACTTCGTTGTTCGCCATCATGACGGAGACAATGCCGACGGTGCTTTTGCCATCGTCCGATGCATCGTTCAGCACCGACGCAAGCGTTGCGGGCGACACGAGCCCTTCCGTATCAACGGGCAATTTCGTGACAGGAATGCCCTGCGCCTCGAGCCATGCGCACGTCCGCAGCACAGCCGGATGCTCGATGGCCGATGTCACGATGCCGCACGGCTGTCCCGCCGCCCGCCGCGCGAACGCCATGCCTTTGAGCGCCCAGTTGTCGCTTTCGCTGCCGCCGCTCGTGAAAAAGATTTCTTCGGGCTTTGCGCCGATGAGCGCGGCGACCTGCCGCCGTGCCTTTTCGACGGCGGCCTTCGCCGCACGTCCGTCCGCATAGAGGCTTGACGGGTTGCCATAGACCGTTGCCATCGCGTCCGTCATAGTCTCGCGCACGCGCGGATCCATAGGCGTCGTCGCCGCATAATCGAGATACGTCACTGGCAGCACCCGACGCCTTTCTCGTTCCCTTTGCAGAGGTCGGCGAGCGTGATGCTCGCGAGGACGTCGTTGATGCTCGTGCAGACGCGCTCCCAGACGCTGCGCGTCACGCATTCGCTTGCGCGCGCGCAATGCACGGCCTTTTCATTGTCGAGCAGGCAGTCCACGAGCGCGATCGGCCCTTCGGCCGCCGTGATGATGTCGCAGATCGTGATATCCTGCGGCGGCCGCGCGAGCTCGTAACCGCCCTGCGCGCCGCGCGTCGAAATGACGAGACCGGCCTTGCGCATCGTGCCCATGAGCTGTTCGAGATAATTTTCCGACAGCCCCTGGCTCATGGCGATCGTCTTCAAGGGCACGATGCCCTGCCCGTAATGCTGCGCGAGCTCGTAGAGCGCCGTGACGCTGTATCTCCCTTTCGTCGAAAGTTTCATCGAATCACCTTATTTCTCAAACCGTTCCGGCCAGCAGCGCCGCAAATATTCGCCCATCTGCTGCTCGCGTCCGATGTCCGTCGGCTCGTAATAATGCGCGTGCGCGAGTTCCTTCGGCAGATATTGCTGCCGCTCAAAATGGCCGGGAAAATCATGCGGATAAACGTAATCCACGCCGTGGCCGAGCTTTTCCGCGCCTTTGTAATGCGAATCGCGCAGATGGATCGGCACATTGCCGCAATTCTTGTGGCGCACGTCAGCGAGCGCGCGGTCGATGCCGAGATACGCCGCGTTGCTCTTCGGCGCGGACGCGACATACGTGACAGCTTGGCCGAGCGTGATGCGCGCTTCCGGCAAGCCGACGAACTGCACGGCCTGTGCCGCCGCCATCGCGACGACGAGCGCCATCGGGTCGGCGTTGCCGACATCTTCCGACGCGCAGATTACGATGCGCCGCGCAATGAAGTTCACGTCCTCGCCGCCTGCAATCATGCGTGCGAGATAATGGAGCGCCGCGTCCGGGTCGCTGCCGCGCATGCTCTTGATGAAGGCCGATGCCGTATCGTAATGGTTGTCGCCCTTCTTGTCGTAAGACTGCACGCGCTCGCCGACGATGCTTTCCATGAGCTCCTGCGAGAGCTTCCCGCCCGAGGGCGGCAACATGGCCGCCATTTCCTCGAGGATGTTAAGCGCCATGCGCGCATCGCCGCCCGCGAACTGCGCGATGTCCGCGAGCACGCCGTCCGCCGCCGTGAGATGCTGGCCGCCGAGGCCGCGCTCCTCATCGGCGAGCGCCTGCTGCAAAATTTTGACGAGCTGTCCGTCCGTCAGCTTATACAGCCGCACGACGCGCACGCGCGACAAGAGCGCATGATTCACTTCGAAAAACGGATTCTCCGTCGTCGCGCCGATGAGCACGAGCCGCCCGTCCTCGACGTATGGCAGCAACACGTCCTGCTGGCTCTTGTTGAAACGGTGGATTTCGTCGATGAAGACGATCGTGCGGCGCTGGTGATAGCGCCGCTGTTCCTCGGCTTCTTTCACGATGGCGCGGATGTCGGCGATGCCCGAGGCGACGGCGTTGAGCTTGCGGAACGCGCTGTGCGTCAGCCCCGCGATCATCTGCGCGAGCGTCGTCTTGCCCGTGCCGGGCGGCCCGTAAAGGATCATGGACGGCACCTGGTCCTGCTCCATCATGCGGCGCAGGAACCGCCCGGCGCCGACGGCCTCCTGCTGGCCGACGAACTCTTCGAACGTCCGCGGCCGCATGCGCTGTGCGAGCGGCTCGAATCGATGCAGGCCGCCGTCCGCCGTGCCGCTTTCTGCCGCCGCCTCAAATAGGTTCAGCCCTTCGTCATGTTGCTCTTTCATCGCTGTTCCTCCGCTGGATTCGTCGAACCGAAGCCGCCTGTGCGTGCCGCGCCAACGCCTGCCTCGTCGCCGTCGACGGTCAGATACGGCAAGAACAATCCTTGCGCGATGCGTTCGCCTTTCGCAAGCGCCACCGGTTCCGTGCCGCCGTTGCGGATGGCGACTTGGATGTGTCCTTCATTCAACGGATTGTCATAATAATCCGCATCGATGACGCCGATGCCGTTCGCGAGGCAGAGGCCGCGTTTTGCCGCGAGGCTCGAACGGATCGCGAGCATGAGCACTTCGCCTGGCTGCATATATGCCTTGAGTCCCGTCGGCACGAGCACCGTTTCGCCTGGCGCGATAGTCACGTCCGCAGCCGCCTCGATATCATAGCCCGCGCTCGCCGCCGTCTTCCGCTCGGGCAGATGGATGTCCGCGCCATAGCGCGAGACGCGTTCAAATCCTCGTTTGCGCATGATGGTTCCTCATACTCCTGTTCACGAAAAAAGCCTCCTCCCGCAGGAGAAAGCTCTTCTCGGTGATGACGATGTGATTCACGCCTCTTCTTTCGGCGCGGCCTTTTCCGCTTTTTCCGGCTTGTCCGCACCCGCGAACGCGACCGGGCGCGCCGGCGTGATCGTCGAAATCGCGTGCTTGTACACCATCTGCTGCTTGCCCATCACGTCGAGGATGACCGTGAAATTGTCAAACCCCTTCACATTCCCCTTGATCTGGAAGCCGTTGACGAGATGGATCGTGACGCCGACATTTTCCTTGCGCACCTGGTTAAGGAAACTGTCCTGAAGATTGATCTGCTTGATGGCCAAAGAAATCACCCCATTGATTTTTCTATGATATACATTCTACATCGATGTGAAAAATCCTCTCACATCGGCGAGAATCTTTGCGAGAAGTTCTGCCTGCGGCTGCGTCGCGTCGTACCAATGAATGTACGCCATGCGCCGGTACCACGTCAGCTGGCGCTTCGCGAAATGGCGCGTCGCCGTCTGGATGGCGGTGACCGCCTCGTCCCGCGTGCATTCGCCCGCGAGATACGCTGCTGTCTCCTTGTAGCCGATGCCCTGCATCGATTGTGCATCGCGCGGCACGCCAGCGTCCAAAAGGCCTTGCACTTCGCAGGCGAGCCCTTGCTCCATCATGAGCACGACACGTCGGTTGATGCGGTCGTAGAGCTCTGCGCGCGGCCGCGCGAGACCGGCGACGAACGCATGATACGGCGGCTCTGCCGCTTTCGTGCGCGAAATCGACTCGCGGCCGCCATGCGCAACCTCGAGCGCCCGCACGACGCGGCGGACATTCTGCGGGTCGATTGTCGCGGCCGCTTGCGGGTCGACACGCGTGAGGAGCGCGTAGAGCGCCGCGTCTCCCTGCTCTGCGCGCACGCGCGCGAGCTCCGCGCGATACGCTGGATCGCCGCCCGCTTCATTGAAGACGTAGCCCTCGACGAGCGCTTGCACATAGAGCCCCGTGCCGCCGACGAGGAACGGCAGCTTGCCGCGCGCGGTGATGTCACGGATGCATGCATCCGCTTCCTGCTGAAAATCCTGCACGCTGTAGCGCTCCTGCGGTGCGCGCACGTCGATGAGATGATGCACGACGCCCTGCCGCTCCGCGAGCGTCGGCTTTGCCGTGCCGATGTCGCAGCCGCGATAGACGAGCATAGAGTCGCCAGAAATGATTTCCGCAGCGAGCGCCTTCGCGAGATCGATGGAGAGCGTCGTCTTGCCGACTGCCGTCGGTCCGAGCAGCACGAGGAAGTTCGGCTTCATGCGAGTTCCAGCGATGCGCCGGGTTTCACGATGGATACTTTCGCATCTGACGCCGCTTCGCAGAGCTTTTTGAATTCCTCCGGATCCTGCGCGATGATCGGCCATGTATTGTAATGGATCGGGATGACGTGCTTTGCGCCGAGCCATTTCGCCGCGAGCGCCGCGTCCTCCGGCCCCATCGTGTAGTTGTCGCCGATCGGCAGCAGCGCGTAATCAATCGCATCGCGCTCGCCGAGGAATCGCATATCGGAGAAAATCGCCGTGTCACCAGCGAAATACACCGTCTTGCCGCCCATGCGGATGATGTAGCCGCATGCGCAGCCGCCGGCAACGCCCGAGCTGTGGCGCGCGAGCACCATGCGCACCGAGCCGAACGCGAGTGCGAGCGTGCCGCCGAGGTTCATGCCGTGGAGCTTCGCGCCCGGCAGGCGCAAGAGCCCGAGCACCTCCGGCACGCCGACGACCTCCGCGCCCGTGCGTTCTGCGATCGCCTGCGCATCGCCGAAATGATCGCCGTGCGCGTGCGAGAGCAGGATCGTGTCCGCCGCGACCTTGTCCGCCGTGATGGCCGCCGTTGGATTCCCCGTGAGGAACGGATCCGTCAGCACCTTGTGCGTGCCATCATCGAGCAGCAAGCAGGAATGTCCGTAATATGTGAGCGTCAACATGAAATGCAGCCCCTTTCTGTCACATTGCCGTTTTCTGTGTCCGCGTGCTAAAATAAATCTGTTCACATTATACCATACATCGCAAACCAAAGAAAAGGGAGCATCCATCATGGCAGACCATTCCATCGAATTGCCTCAAGTGACGTTCGATTTTCATCAGCCGTTGCCAGACGCGACATGCGTGCTCTTTCTCGGAGGGCGCATGCCGTCCGATGCTTGGGCAGGAAAAATGCTCGCCCTGCAAAAGAACGCATCGATCGTCGCTGTCGACCGCGGCGTCGCGACCTGCCGCCGCCTCGGCATCGCCCCCGACCTCTTGCTCGGCGATGCCGACAGCGCGGCGCAAGACGATTGGACCTGGGGCGAAAAAAACGCTGCGCACGTCGAGCGCCATCCAATCGAAAAAGATTTCACCGACACGCAGCTCGCATTACAACGCGCAACACAGGAAGACGCCGTCCTGCTGCTCACCGGCGCGTTCGGCGGCCGCTTCGATCATGCGTACAGCACGATGTTTTCCGCTACGCAAGTAAAAACGCCGTGTGTCCTCGCCGACGAGCGCGAGACCATCGCATATCTGCACGCGGGCGAAACGTTGACGCTCCATTGTCACACACAGCCAAAAGCCATCTCCCTGCTGCCGATGACAGCCGCCGTCACCGGCGTGACCGCCAAAGGCCTTCATTGGCCGCTCAAGGGCGCGACGCTCACACAAGTCCTGCCGAACGCCGTCAGCAACGTACTCGAAGCGGACACACGCGATTGCACGATTTCCATCCGCTCCGGCTGCCTCGCCGTCTACGCGTGCTGGGTCAATCGCTAAGCGCGTGCCGCTGCCGCACGACCTCGTACAGCACGATGGCCGACGACACCGCGACGTTCAGCGACTCCGCGCCGCCGTACATCGGGATATAAATGCGCTCCGCATGCGCGAGCAGCTGCTCCGACACGCCTGCGCCCTCGTTGCCGAAAACGATGGCCGACGCGCCACGAAACGATGCCGCGAAATGCGGCCGTGCCGTCGCATCAAGCGCCGTCGCAAACACCTTCAGCCCCCGCGCCTCCGCAAACGCGAGGAACGCATCCTCCGTGACATCCGCCACGACCGGCACATGGAACAGCGATCCCATTGCCGCACGCACGACTTTCGGGCTGAACGCATCGACCGTTCCCTTGAGAAGAATCACGCCATCCATGCCCGCCGCATCTGCTGTGCGCAAGATTGTGCCGAGGTTGCCAGGGTCTTGTACGCGATCGAGTACAAGATAGCAGGGGGAGTTTCCGCACAAGTCATCAAGCGCCCAACGTTTTTGTCGCACGACGAGCAACACGCCTTGCGGCGATTCCGTTCCGCTTGCCTTGGCATAAACGAGCTCCGGCACAAGAAAAACCTTCGTCTCTCGCGCTTCCAGCTGCGCAAGGATCGTTTGCACGCGATCTTCGTCCGCTGCCCGCTCCGTCACGAGCGCGAACGCGATGTCCCAATCCGAAGCCGCTGCCATCTCTGCGAGCCGCACGCCCTCCGCGACGAAGAGTCCCGTCTTTTCGCGCTGGCTGCGCTTCGCGAGCCCGGCCGCCAGCTTGATTTTCGGATTCGATGCGCTTTCTATCTTTTGCATACGCTGCTCCTATAAAAAAACTGCGAAGGAATGCATTCCCTTCGCAGTTTTTGATTTCATCGAAAAAATCAGAGATTCTCTTTCGCCACGTTGACGAGCTGCGTGAACGCCGCTGCATCATTGATCGCGAGATCCGCGAGCATCTTGCGGTTCACTTCGACGCCAGCCTTCGTGAGGCCGCAGATCAAACGGCTGTACGAAATGTCGTTCGTGCGGGCCGCCGCATTGATGCGGGCGATCCAGAGGCGACGGAAGTTGCCCTTCTTCGCACGGCGGTCGCGGCGCGCATAGTAGAGCGCCTTCATGACCGTTTCATTGGCTTTCTTGAACTGCTTGCTCTTCGAACCTTTGTAGCCCTTCGCGAGCTTCAGGATTTTTTTATGACGACGATGTGCCGTGACACCGACTTTAACTCTTGGCATGGTTGTTTCCTCCTATGGGATGGACGACAAAATGTCCGTGCAATTCTGTATCGAGATATGATTTGCCCCGACGGCGCTTAACCATTCGGAAGCATGCGCTTCACGCGGCCGAAATCCGCATGGGACGCGAGCGTCGCCTTGCGCAGGTTGCGCTTGCGCTTCGGGGACTTCTTCTCGAGGATATGGCTCTTGTAAGCCTTGTTGCGTTTGAATTCGCCGCTTCCCGTCACCGTGAAACGTTTTGCTGCTGCTCTGCGCGTCTTAATTTTCGGCATGAGTGTTTCCTCCTTGCGTTGCAGGGGTTTCCTGCTGCTGTTTCTGCTTTTTGTTCTTGCCCGACGACTTCTGCGCCTTTGGCGCGACGATCATCGTCATGTTCTTGCCCTCGAGCTTCGCGCCGCGTTCGATCGTGACGCTATCGCCAAGCGTCTCGGCCACACGGCCGAGCACTTCCTTGCCGAGCTCGGGATGCGAAAGCTCGCGGCCGCGGAACATGATCGTGACCTTGACCTTGTTGCCCTCGCCGAGGAACTTGACGGCATTCTTGAGCTTCACGTCAAAGTCATGCTGCTCGATGTGCGGGCGGAGCTTGACTTCTTTGATCGTGATGACCTTCTGCTTCTTGCGGGCTTCCTTCTCGCGCTTCTGCTGCTCATAGCGGTACTTGCCGAAATCCATGATGCGGCAGACCGGCGGCTTCGCCTTCGGCGCGACCTCGACGAGGTCGAGATGCTGCTCCTCCGCCATGCGGAGCGCTTCGCGCGTCGGCATGATGCCGAGCTGTTCGCCCGTCGCGCTCGTCACGCGGACTTCGCGGATGCGGATTTCTTCGTTAATCCGCAAAGAATCTCTGCTAATGGTGACGACACCTCCTGAAAAAATGATGTTGTTCTGGAAAAGAAAAAGGGTGGCGCACGGCCACCCTTTGGAATTCAAAATCTCGCTGATATTCTCGAGCAATTCCATGCCTTGGACCTGCGTGGCTGACGCCAACAGGTGAGAAGCGGTGGCTTCTTCTTTCAGAACACTTCGATAGTATAGCATGGGACGGATTGCTTGTCAAACAAAATTTCACCACATATTCACGGCAACAAGTCGAGCAAGTTCTTGTTCTGCTGGTTCGCCTGCGCGAGCATGCTCTGCGACGCTTGTGCGAGGACGTTCGCCTTCGCGAACGCCGTCATTTCCTTCGCCATGTCCGCATCGCGGATCGTGGACTCCGACGCTGTCGTGCTCTCCTGATCCGTGATGATGTTCGCATCCGCATACTCGAGATGCTTCGTTTGCGCGCCGACGAGCGTGATGGCCGAGAGCAAGTAATCGAGCCCGATATCGAGCTGGCCGAGCGTGCCGGGCTCGCCATCCTTCGCCTGCGTGCCGAGGAGCATATCCCGTTTTTCCGCTGTCAGGACGTTGAAGGTCTCCGGCCGAATCTGTGAAGCGTCGTAACCAAAAATCTCATCCATCGTCGTGCGCGGAATCTGCAGGCGGATGTTGAAATTCGCCTTGTCCGTATGCTGGATGATGAAATTCCCGCCGTGGACATCGCGATAGCCTTCGAGCGGGTTGTAATAACAGCCATCCGCAATCTTCGTGCCCTTCTCCTGCATATCCGGCCAATGCCAATTGTATAGTAAGCGCCTAATAACATGACGTACCCAA
>NZ_JALFCU010000062.1 GCF_022771645.1 Selenomonas sp. | reverse complement strand
CATCGAGCCGGCGAAGATCCTCTTCCTCAACAACGCCATCAACCACGGCGTGCTCTCGCCGCTCGGCATCCAGCAGGCCGAGGAAATGGGCAAGTCGATGTTCTTCCTCCTCGAAGCGAACCCGGGCCCGGGCTTCGGCATCCTGCTCGCTTACTGGTTCTTCGGCAAAGGCTCGACGAAAGCTTCCACGCCGGGCGCGATGATCATCCACGTCCTCGGCGGTATCCACGAAATCTATTTCCCGTATGTCCTCATGAAGCCGACGCTCCTCCTTGCGGTCATCGCGGGCGGCATGTCCGGCGTCTTCACGCTGAACCTCCTCGGCGGCGGCCTCATCGCTCCGTCGTCCCCGGGCTCGATCATCGCTGTCCTCGCCATGACGCCGAAAGGCGCGTTCCTCGCCAACATGGCCGACTTCCTCGTCGCGACCGTCGTTTCCTGCGCTGTGGCTTCCGTGTTCATCAAGGCATCGAAAGATGACGACGAATCCGAAGAAGACCTCGAAGCTGCTCGCGAGAGCATGGCCGCGCTGAAGAACCGCGGCAAGGACGGCGCGGCAGAGCCACACGTCGCCGGCAAAGACATCAAGAAGATCGTCTACGCTTGCGATGCCGGCATGGGCTCGTCGGCGCTCGGTGCCGCTGCCCTCCGCAAGAAGCTCCACAAAGCAGGCTACAACAACATCGAAGTCATCAATTTCGCTATCGGCAACATCCCGCACGACGCGCAGATCGTCGTTTCGCATGAAAAGCTCGCACAGCGCGCCATCGAGGATTCGCCGCAGGCAGAGCACATCTTCGTCCGCGATTTCACGCAGAACAACGTCTTTGACATCATCATGGACCGCCTGCAGAACGTCGAGACGACGGAAGCCGCTCCGAAAGCACAGCAGGCGAGCGCGGCGGCGTCCGGCATCCTGAAGATCGAAAACGTCCGCACGGGCCTCCCGACGGTGTCAAAGGAAGAAGCCATCCGCGCAGCAGGCGAGCTCCTCGTCAAGAGCGGCTACGTCGGCGAAGAATACGTCGAAGGCATGATCCGCCGCGAAGCCGACATTTCGACGTATGTCGGCAAGGGCATCGCCATCCCGCACGGCGAAAACGAAGTGAAATCCAGCATCAAGAAGACGGGCATCGTCGTCCTCCAGTATCCGCAGGGCGTCAAATTCGGTGACGAAACGGCGCACCTCGTCGTCGGCATCGCCGGCCTCGGCAACGACCACCTCTCCATCCTCGCGAACATCGCGACGACGATGGACGAGTGCACGGACGCCGAGCTGCAGAACCTCTACACGACGACGGACGCGAAGGTCCTCTTCGACATGTTCACGAAAGCAGAATAATCGTTTTTCCAAAACTTTATGGAGGCAGAAACCATCATGAAACAGGCAGTTCATTTCGGTGCAGGCAACATCGGCCGCGGCTTCATCGGCCAGCTCCTCGCAGCCTCGGGCTACGAGATCACGTTCGTCGACGTCAATGCCGAGCTCGTCGATGACATTAACACCTTAGGTGCTTACAACATCGAGATCGTCGGCGACCAGCCCGAGCGCATCCACGTCGAAGGCGTGCGCGCCATCAACAGCGCGACGAATCTCGAAGACCTGCTCGAAGCCATCGCCGGCGCGGACATCGTCACGACGGCCATCGGCCCGAACATCCTGAAATTCATCGCGCCGAACATCGCGAAAGGCCTCGTGCGCCGCCTCGAGAAGAACCCGAAGCCGCTGAACGTCATCGCCTGCGAGAACATGGTCGGCGGCTCGACCGTGCTGAAGAATTTCGTCTACGAAGCGTTGCCCGAAGAGGCGAAAGCGAAAGTCGACGAGCTCATCGGCTTCCCGGATGCCGCTGTCGACCGCATCGTCCCGATCCAGCAGAACGACGAGAAGCTGCTCGTCAAGGTCGAGCCGTACAGCGAGTGGGATGCGAACTCCACGCAGGCCAAGGGCGGCTGCCCGGAGATCCAGGGCCTCACGTGGGTTGACAACCTGCCGGCCTACATCGAGCGCAAGCTCTTCACGGTCAACACAGGCCATGCCTCCATCGCGTACCTCGCCTATCAGAAGGGCTACGAAGATATCTACACGGCCATGAAGGACGACGCGCTCGTCGAAGCGGCGCGCGCCGTCTGGAAAGAGACGGGCACGCTGCTCGAAGAGAAATACGGTTTTGACAAGGCAACGCATGAAGCGTACGTCAAGACGACGGAAGGCCGCTTCCGCAACCCGCATCTCTCCGATGCCGTGACACGCGTCGCCCGCGGCCCCGTGCGCAAGCTCGGCGCGAAAGACCGTCTTGTCAGCCCGGCCGAGCAGCTCATCGAGCGCGGCTACGAGCCGAAAGCTCTCGCCCGCGTCATCGCCGCAGCGCTCCACTTCGACTTCGAAGGTGACAAGGAAGCCGTCGCAGTGCAGTCCTACATCAAAGAGCACGGCATGGAAGACGCCATCTGCCACTTCACCGGCACGGAGAAGGGCGGCAAGCTCTACAACCTCATTGAAGAGGCATTGAAAGCCTAAAACGCCATCCCTGTTATAAAAAATGGGCTGTTGCATTTGCAACAGCCCATTTTGCATGGTGCGCGATCAGCCTGCCGTGTAATAGTGATCCGTGATATCCATGAGGTCATACACGATGCGGTGCGTGAAGTCCCAACGGTTGAAGTTTTCGCCTTCACAGGTGAAGATGTAGTCGCCCTGCGTCCAGCAGGCGGCGAAGCGTGTGTCGCTGACCTGCGCGATGAAGAGTGTGTTTGCGCCGAGCGTCAGCGGCTGCCAGTCGACGGAGTAGATGCCGGAGAGCGTCGTCGCGGCCGTTTCCGCGTCCTCGGCGTCAAGGCTGCTGCGGATCGCCGTGCGGACGGTCACAGTGCTGCGCTGCCCTGGTGCGCCGTAGCGCGAGCTGTAGCGCATGTCGCTGACCGTGCCGCCGATGACGAAGGCGTCCGTGAGTTCGTAGCCCTCGGCGCGTGGCAGCGCGAGCGGGCGGAAGCCGAGCACGTCGCACATTTCACGGTACGATGTGTATGGCACCATCGGGTTCGGCATCCCTACATCGCCTATTGCGCTCGTCTCCGCGAGAGCGGCCGACGATTCTGCGCTCGTGTTTTCGGCAAAGGCCGTGCCGGCGCACGGCGCGAGCGCCGCGGCTGCCGCGAGCACGGCGGCGGGCATCCATATGTTTTTCAACATCATTTCCTCCTTTTGGGAGGCGCGCAAACTCCTGCGCCTCTCTGTATTCGATGGATTCATTCTAACATATTTTCATGAAAGAGGGGAGGCGGTCGCAGCGTTTTTTGCGTGTCGGGAAAATTAATGGCTCAATCATTTTTCCTGTGGGATGAGCAATCCCCGGCAGGTTAATGGCGACTCATGTCGATGAGCTTCAAGAAG
>NZ_JALFCU010000058.1 GCF_022771645.1 Selenomonas sp. | reverse complement strand
CCTGCGGCTTGCGCTCTTGGGGATTTACATAGTAAACTCAACGCACAAACGTCCACTTCGTGGACATTGTGCGCCCGTCCTTGCAGTAAATCCAGCCAATCGCGCTGCGCCTGCGGCTTGCGCTCTTGGGGATTTACATAGTATGATAGAAGAAAACTCGTCGTTAACCCGCAAGTGTCTGTTTGCGAGGGAAAGGGGGCTCTCACGATGGGTGATCTCTTCCTCCTGCTGCTCATCTTCCTGATGGTATCCTACGCCTTCTGGGATCAGCTTTTCACCAACTGAGGCGGCTGCCTCGCCCAAGAGTCCTGCACTCTTGGGCTTTTTCATTATGGGGTAAAAAAGAGGGGAGGCGTACGCCTCCCGAACATCAAGATATTTTGTTTACATGACACGACGCGCGCCGATGTAGCAGGAACCCCAGTAGGAGCTGTACAGGGACGCAATCGAGACGCCGCGGCTCGAGGACGCATTGATGAAATTGCCATCCCCAAGATAGATGCCGACATGAGATGCCCCTGCCTCGTAGGTCGAGAAGAATACCAGGTCGCCTGGTACCAGCTCAGCCGTCGAGACCGGATAGCCGCACTCATACTGGGCATCCGCCGTGCGTGGCAGGTAGATGCCCGCGTTCGCGAACACATACCGCACATAGCCGGAGCAATCGAAGCCATTCGGCGTTGTGCCGCCAAAGACATACGGCACACCGAGATACTGCATCGAGCTCGCCACGATGCGGCGCCCAAGAGCGCTCGAACCGCGGCTGACCTCCGGCATCGATTTCCCGAGCAGCGCCGAATACGTGGACGGGCCAACGAGACCGTCCGCATCGAGCCCGCGGGAAATCTGGAATGCTTTTACTGCCTCAGCGGTTGCGGGACCGAAATCCCCATCTGCTGCGACGTCGTAGCCGAGACTGGCCAATTGCCCTTGGATCTCTGCTACATCGCTGCCCTGGTCACCGACGCGGAAGGCGGATGCCCCGCAGAGAACGGCAGACCAGCACAGCAGGATCGTGGTGAGCGCAAAGATGCGCAGCGCTTTACTCAAAAAGCCACTCCTCTCTCTATTCGCCTACGAGGTTAGCTGCCGGGTTCGGGTAGAGAAGACCACCCGCGCTCTTGCCGTTGAGCTATCGCTCCCCGGCGAAAACGTTCACCCCAAAATCTTTTGGTTCCCCCGCTCCTGGGCTGGATTCGGCTTCATGTATCAGCCCATATATATAATACGACAAAAAGTCGTCGTATTCCAGTTTATTTTCTCGAATTCATTCCAGATTTCAGTGAATTTTCAGATAATAACTGGATATAAAGCAAGGCTGCCATGAGACAGCCTGATTGACACGAGAATACAAGCAGTCAATAAGCCGAGTTCTGTTCCGCTTGCGCGGCGACAATCATTTATCTAGGCACGTGAGTTGCCTCACGGCTCAAGCGACGCAACCCGGAAGGTCGGCGGGCCGCCTCAACCCTTCCCTATTAGGTCTTGCTCCGCGTGGGGCTTGCCAAGCCGGACAGTCACCTGCCCGCTGGTGCGCTCTTGCCGCACCTTTCCACCCTTGCCTGGCGATTAACCTGGCGGTCTCCTTTTCTATGGCACTGTCCCTGGGGTCGCCCCCGCTGGATGTTGTCCAGCACACTGCCCTGCGGAGCCCGGACTTTCCTCATCTGCCATTCGGCAGCCGCGATTGTCTTGACTACTTATATTAACAGAAATTATTTTAGCACTTTGGTCACAGGCTGTCAAGCAATCGAAAGGAACACGTGAGATTTCGGACAAGTGCCCTTTTCATCTTGCGCCGCTTCGCGTATAATGGAGACGTAACAAGAACAATCCGCATCTAAAGTACAATTGAAAGAAGGAGTCCATCTCATGAGCACACCGCATATCGCCGCTGAAAAAGGCCAGATCGCCGAACGCATCCTGCTGCCGGGCGACCCGCTCCGCGCGAAGTTCATCGCCGAGAACTTCCTCGACGGCGCAAAGGAATACACGCACGTCCGCAATATCCTCGGCTACACGGGCACGTACAAGGGCGTCCCCGTCTCCGTCCAGGGCACGGGCATGGGCATCCCGTCCATCTCCATCTACGTCCACGAACTCATCCACGAATACGGCTGCAAGAAGCTCTTCCGCGTCGGCACGTGCGGCGCCATGCACGAGGACGTCCATCTGCGCGACGTGCTGATCGCGCAGGCCGCGACGACAGACTCCTCCATCATCCGCAACATCTTCGGAGGCTCGATCAACTTCGCGCCGATTGCCGACTTCAACCTCTTGTCGAAAGCCGTCGCCAACACGAAAAAGCTCGGCCTGCGCGCGACGGTCGGCAACATCATCTCTGTCGACCGCTTCTATGACGACGAGATCGACAACGACAAGCTCCGCCAGTATGGCATCCTCGGCGTCGAAATGGAAGCCGCCGCGCTCTACACGCTTGCGGCCGGCGCGCACGTCCAGGCGCTCGCGCTCTTCACGGTCAGCGATCACTTGCTGACGGGGGAAGCCTGCACGGCAGACGAACGCCAGACGAGCTTCAATGACATGATCAAGATCGCGCTCGAAACGGCGATTGAAGACTGAATGCAATCGCAAACGAAAATTGGGAGGCAGGATTTTTCCTGCCTCCCAATTTTTATGGGAAATATCAAATTAAATCGCGTAGAAATTGACGAGCTTCGCGTCGAAGATGCCGTCGAGGGACTTGATGGTGTTCACGACGCTCTCTGGGATATCATCGTCGATCGTGAGGACCATGAGGTTCGTCTCCTGGTCTTTCGTGCCGCCGACCTGCATGCCGCCGATGTTGATGTGGGCGTTGCCCATGATCGAGCCGATCGTGCCGATGACGCCCGGGCGGTTGATGTGCGGCATGACGAGGATGCGCTTGTGCGGGTCGACGTCGACGCGGAAGCCGTTGATCGTGACGATGCGGCCTTCGTCGCCAAAGAGCGTGCCGGATGCTTCGACTTCCTTGCCACCCGCTTTGACCGTGACGGAGATGAGCGTCTGGAACGAGCCCGCGTCTTTTTCCTTCTTCTCGACGACCTTGATGCCGCGCTCTTTCGCGAGCCCCGGCGCGTTGACGTAATTGACTTCGCCTTCCATGACGGGGCTCAGCATGCCTTTGACGGCCGCCGTCGTGAGGAGCGTCGTGTTGACGTCCGCGATCTCGCCTTCGAATTTGACCTCGACGCTCTCGACCGGGCCGTCCGCAAGGCCCGTGACCGTGCAGCCGAGGCGCTCGGCGAGCGTGAGGTACGGCGCGATGACCTTCATGACTTCCGGCGAGACCGGCGCCATGTTGACGGCCGTCGCGACGGGCTGGCCGTGCAGCGCGGCGATGACGCCCTGCGCGACGTCGAGCGACACGCCGATCTGCGCCTCGACCGTCGACGCGCCGAGATGCGGCGTGAGGAAGATGCCCGGCACGCCAACGAGCGGATTCGGATGCTCTTTGTCGACCGGCTCGCTCGTGTAGACGTCGATGGCCGCGCCCGCGACGAGGCCCTGCTTCACGGCCTCCGCGAGGTCTTCCTCGACGATGATGCCGCCGCGCGCGCAGTTCACGAGACGCACGCCCTTCTTCATCTTTTTCATCTGCTCCATGCCGATCATGCCCTTCGTGTCCGGCGTGAGCGGCATGTGGACGGTGATGAAATCCGCCGTCTCGACGAGCTCGTCGAGCGTGACGACCTTGACGCCGAGCGCCTTCGCGCGCTCTTCGTTGATGTACGGGTCATAGGCGATGACATTCATCTCGAACGCGAGCGCGCGCTTCGCGACGCCCGAGCCGATGCGGCCCATGCCGACGACGCCGAGCGTCTTGCCGCGCAGCTCGACGCCGACGTACTTCTTGCGGTTCCACTCGCCCTTCTGCATCGTCTCGTTCGCAATCGGGATGTTGCGGGACATCGCGAGCATCATGGCCATCGTGTGCTCCGTCGCCGCGATCGTGTTGCCGCCCGGAGAGTTGATGACGATGATGCCGCGCGCCGTCGCGGCCGGGATGTCGATGTTGTCGACGCCGACGCCGGCGCGGCCGATGATC
>NZ_JALFCU010000043.1 GCF_022771645.1 Selenomonas sp. | reverse complement strand
ATCTGCATGTACGTCAACGGCACGATCACGGACAAGGTCGTTGCCGGCTTCCAGCGGCGCAAGGCCGTGCTCATCGTGTCGGATCAGTCGCAGCTCATCGCAGAGGCCATCCTCTCGGAGCTCGGGCGCGGCGTGACGTTCCTGCACGGGCAGGGCGCGTTCACGCGCAAGGAAAAGAACATTGCGATGGCCGTCGTGAACCTCACGCAGATCGCGAAGGTCAAGCTCATCGCGCACACGATCGACCCGACGGCGTTCATGATCATCATCTCGGCGAACGAAGTCGAAGGGCCAGGCTTTTCGCAACCGGGCAGGAAGATCCTCGACCGGTTCGACGCAAAACGCGATGAGATCCATGCGGAAGAACGATAGGAGGCGGACGGCTTGCAGATCACGTATCTCTTGAACAGCGGCTTTGCTGTGGAACTCGAGCACACGCTGCTCGTGTTCGATGCATATGACGACCCCGCGCGGGTGCTCGATGCGATTTTCGCGCGGCGGTCGTTCGAGCGCGTGTACTTCCTCGCATCGCACAGCCATTTCGACCATTTCAACGGCGACCTGTTGCGGCGCTACGCGGAGCGGACGGAATGCTTCATCTTGTCTCACGACATCCGTCATACGGTCGGCGCGCGGAAACTGCCGTCGGAGAAAATCGTCTGGATGGAGGATTATGCATCGTGGCATGACGATGTGCTCGCCGTGGAGTCATTCAGCTCGACGGACATCGGCACGTCGTTCCGCGTCGAGGCGGAAGGGACGGCGCTGTTCCACGCGGGCGATTTCAATTTCTGGGATTGGCTCGGTGATACGCACGAGAACCGCATGTTCGCGGCGAACGGCTTCCACAAGCAGCTGAAGCGCATGCAAGGCATGACGGCCGACGTCGCGTTCTTCCCCGTCGACGGGCGGCTCGAAGGCGCGATGGCGAAAGGCGCAGAAGAATTTTGCGCCGTGACGGATGTGAAAGCTCTCGTGACGATGCACAGCGTCGGCTTTCCTCGCTGGCAACCGCCGAAAGATTTTTTCCGCGTCGGTCACGAGATCCCCGTCTGGTCGCCAACGACGGCCGGCGAAACAAAAGAATTTGCGAAAACAGGAGAAGTTCGATAAAATGAAACGCATGAATTTTGTAAAATCTGTGATGACGCTGCTCCTGATGCTGTGCCTCGGCCTGATGCTCTCGCCTGCGTCGACCGTCAGCGCGAAAGCCGCGCCCATCACGAAATCTGTCTACCACGGAGGAGAAACCACCATGTCCAACACCGCAAACCGCATCGCCGTCATCGAGACGAACCTTGGCACGATAGAGCTCGAGCTCTTCGAAGACAAGACGCCGATCACGACGAAGAATTTCATCGACCTCGCCGAGTCCGGATTTTATGATGGCGTCATCTTCCATCGCGTCATCGACGGCTTCATGATCCAGGGCGGCGACCCGACGGGCACGGGCATGGGCGGCCCGGACTACACGATCGAGGACGAATTCCTTGATGACATGACGTTCGCGGGTGAAGGCATCCTCGCCATGGCGAACACGGGCCGTCCGCACACGGGCGGCAGCCAGTTCTTCATCACGCTCGCGGCGACGCCGTGGCTGAACGGCCATCATACGATCTTCGGCAAGGTCATCAAGGGTATGGATGTCGTGCACAAGATTGGCAGCACGGAGACGGGCTACGCGGATCGTCCGGTCGACGACGTCGTGATGGAACACGTTACGGTAAAGAGCGCGGAGTGACGGCTTACACGTACATCGTGCGCTGCGCCGACGGCTCGCTCTACACGGGCTGGACGGATGACATCGAGCGGCGCCTCGCGGCGCACAACAGCGGCCGCGGCGCGAAGTACACGCGCACGCGCCTGCCCGTTGTGCTCGTGCACCTCGAAACATTCTCGACGAAGGAAGAGGCCATGAGCCGCGAGTGGCACATCAAGCAGCTGACGCGCGCACAGAAGCTCGCGCTCGTTGACAAGGAAAACGAAAGTTCCTATAATAAATAAGTTAACAAACATGAAAGAAGGATATTTCCATGCCAGATAAGAAAGTCCTTGTGACGCAAGACGGCTACAACAAGCTCGTCGAAAAGCTGAACTACCTCAAGAGCGTCAAGCGCATCGAGATTGCAGACCGCCTGAAAGCGGCCATCGCGCTCGGCGACCTTTCCGAGAACTCGGAGTACGATGACGCGAAGAACGAGCAGGCGTTCCTCGAAGGCGAGATCCAGGAGCTCGAAGCGAAGATCCGCAACACGGAAATCTTCGAGGCCGGCGCCGGCGATGTCGTGCAGATGGGCTCGACGGTCGTCGTCATCGACAAGGAGTTCGAGGAAGACGGGCCGGAGACGTTCATGCTCGTCGGCTCGACGGAAGCGGATCCAGACGAGGGCAAGATTTCGAATGAATCGCCGCTCGGCCAGGCGCTGCTCGGGCAGAAGGTCGGCACGGTCATCGACGTGCATGCGCCGAACGGCATCATCCAGTACGAAATCAAAGAGATTAAGGCATAAATTCGAATAGGAGACAGTTATTTTGGCAGACAAGCAAAAGAAGGGCAAGCCGCAGGCCGCTCCCGTGGAGGACATGAGTGAGATGATGAAGGTCCGCCGCGAGAAGATGGAGGCGTTCCGTTCCATGGGCGTCGCGCCGTTCGGCCATCGCTATGACGTGACGGCGCATGCAGCGGACATCCACGCGAAATTCGATCATCTCGAAGGCGAGGAAGAGAGCGCGGAGGAAGTGCGCATCGCCGGCCGTCTCATGGCCATCCGCGGCCACGGCAAGGCGGCGTTCTGCACGCTGAACGACCGCACGGGCAATATCCAGGTCTATTTCAAGATCGACGTGCTCGGCGAGCAGAAGTACAAAGAAGAGTTCAAGCGCCTCGACATTGGCGACATCGTCGGCATCCGCGGCATCGTGTTCAAGACGCGGCGTGGCGAGCTGACGGTGCGCGTCGAGGATTTCGATTTGCTCAGCAAGTCGCTCCGTCCTCTGCCGGAGAAATTCCATGGCCTGCAGGACGTCGACATCCGCTACCGCCAGCGCTATCTCGACCTCATCATGAATCCCGAGGTGCGCGAGACGTTCGTGAAGCGCACGAAGACGATCCACGCGATCCGTTCGTTTTTTGACGAGCACGGCTATCTCGAAGTCGAGACGCCGGTGCTCTCGACGATCGCAGGCGGCGCGGCCGCGCGTCCGTTCGTTACGCATCACAACACGCTTGACCTCGATATGTACCTCCGCATCGCGACGGAGCTGAACCTGAAGCGTCTCATCATCGGCGGCTTCGAGCGCGTCTACGAGATGGGCCGCGTGTTCCGCAACGAGGGCATGGACGTGCGCCACAATCCGGAGTTCACGACCATCGAGTTCTATCAGGCGTACGCGGACTACACGGACATGATGGACCTCACGGAAAGCCTCATCAAGAGCGTCGCGACGACGGTGCTCGGCACGACGAAGGTCACGTACCAGGGCACGGACATCGATTTCGGCAGCGCGAAGCGCATCAGCATGAACGACGCTGTCAAAGAAGCGACGGGCAAGGACTTCATGGCCTGCGAGACGGTCGAAGAGGCCCGCAAGCTCGCCGATGAGATCGGCGTCGCCTACGAGCCGCGCCACGGCATCGGCGGCATTCTCAATCAGGCGTTCGAGGCGAAAGTTGAAGAATCGCTCATGCAGCCGACGTTCATCACGGGTCATCCGACGGAGATTTCGCCGCTCGCGAAGCGCAATCCGGACGATCCGCGCATCACGGACCGCTTCGAGTTCTTCGTCTACGGCCGCGAGCTCGCGAACGGCTTCACGGAGCTCAACGACCCGATCGATCAGGAAGGCCGCTTCCTCGACCAGCTGAAGCAGCGCGAGGCCGGCGACGACGAGGCGCACGTCATGGACCGCGATTACATCACGGCCATGGAGTACGGCCTGCCGCCGACGGGCGGCGTCGGCATCGGCATCGACCGTCTCGTCATGTTCTTGACGGACGCGGCGTCGATCCGCGACGTGCTGCTGTTCCCGACGATGAAGCCGCTTGCAGAGAAAGCGGCGGCAGACGCGCCCGAAGTGGCGGAGTGACGCGATGACGAAACCTGCCATCACGTACGAGCTCGTCGGACGCGACGAGGCGACCGGCGCGCGCGCCGGCATCCTGCACACGCCGCACGGCAGCTACCAGACGCCGATTTTCATGCCGGTCGGCACGCAGGCGAGCGTCAAGGGCGTGTCGCCCGACGAGCTGAAGGACTTGGGCGCTGGTGTCATCCTTTCGAACACGTATCACCTGTTTTTGCGCCCGGGCATGGAGCTCATCAAAGAAGCCGGCGGCCTGCACAAGTTCATGCATTGGGATCGCGCGATCCTCACGGACAGCGGTGGCTTCCAAGTGTTCAGCCTCGGCGATTTGCGCAAGATCACGGAGGACGGCGTGACGTTCCGTTCGCATATCGACGGTTCGAAAAAATTCCTCTCGCCCGAAATCTCCATGCAGGCGCAGATGTGCTTCGGCTCGGACATCGTCATGGCGTTCGACGAATGCGTGCCATATCCAGCGGATTTTGACTACGCGAAAGCATCGACGGAGCGCACGCAGCGATGGGTCGAACGCTGCGCGCGTACGATGACCGCCGAAAACCAGGGGCTGTTTGGCATCGTGCAGGGCGGCATGTACAAGGAACTGCGCCATTGGCACGCGGAGCGCCTCGCCGCGATGGACCTGCCGGGCTACGCCGTCGGCGGACTCTCGGTCGGCGAGCCGCCGGAGTTCATGTATGAGATGCTCGGCTACTCGACGTCTCTCTTGCCGAAGGACAAGCCGCGCTACCTCATGGGCGTCGGCACGCCCGACCATCTCGTCGAGGGCGTCGCGCGCGGCATCGATATGTTTGACTGCGTCTACCCGACGCGCGTCGCGCGCAACGGCATGGCCATGACATGGGACGGCCGCCTCGTGATGAAAAACGCGGCACTCGAGCACGATCATCACGTCATCGAAGAAGGCTGCGGCTGCTATGCATGCCGCAATGGCTACACGCGCGCCTATATCCGCCACCTCGTGCGCGCGGGCGAAATCTTTGGCTTGCGGCTCTTGTCCCTGCACAATCTCTGGTTCTTGGAAGAATTCATGCGGCGCATGCGCGCGGCCATCCTCGATGGAACGTTCGGCACATTCCGCGCCGAGTTCCTCGCGCAATACGACCCGCATCGGAAATCATAAAAGGAGGAATCTCCATGTCACAGGAAGCAACGAGCACGGTCATGATGATCGTTGTCATGGTCGCTCTCTTTTACTTCA
>NZ_JALFCU010000010.1 GCF_022771645.1 Selenomonas sp. | reverse complement strand
GAGCTAAACCAGCGTCCACGCCGTATTCTGGGATATCACACTCCAGCAGAGCTCTTCGACCATTTTCTCGATGAAGTCTATGCTATTGAGAAATGTTCTTGATTAAAACAACTGTTCAATTTGCACTTGCAATTATCCTTTGGAAATGAAAAACCGAACGTGCTTGATTCCCCTGTATTTAGTATACCAATCGACGCGACGAAATTCAAGCGAAATAAGAACATCAATGCTAGAATTTTCTTTTCTTTTGTTTGATTTCAGAAAACAATGGAAATTGTCGGAATCTTCCTTTCGGCTTTTAAGCATAAAAAAGCCTCCGCAGAAATGGCGAAACTGCGGAGGCTTTTATCTGAAGATGAGGCATCGCACGGCCGACGCCTGAATCATCTCAGAAGCTTATGGAATTTTTGTAGAGCAGATTATTTGCTCATGGCTTCCTGCACGGAGACGGCGACCGCGACGGTCATGCCGACCATCGGGTTGTTGCCCGCGCCGATGAGGCCCATCATGTCGACATGTGCCGGCACGGAGGACGAGCCTGCGAACTGCGCATCGCTGTGCATGCGGCCCATCGTGTCCGTCATGCCGTAGGAAGCAGGGCCGGCGGCCATGTTGTCCGGATGGAGCGTGCGGCCCGTGCCGCCGCCCGAAGCGACCGAGAAGTACTTCTTGCCCTTCTCGATGCACTCCTTCTTGTACGTGCCCGCGACCGGATGCTGGAAGCGCGTCGGGTTCGTGGAGTTGCCCGTGATGGAGATGTCGACATCCTCGAGGTGCATGATGGCGACGCCTTCGGGGACGGAGTCTGCGCCATAGCACTTGACTTTGGAGCGCTCGCCATCGCTGTAGGCGATCTCTTCGACGACGTTGACCTTGTTCGCCTTGTAGTCATAGTCCGTCACGACATACGTGAAGCCGTTGATGCGGCTGATGATCTGCGCGGCGTCTTTGCCGAGGCCGTTGAGGATGACGCGGAGCGGGTTCTTGCGGACCTTGTTCGCCGTCATCGCGATGCCGATAGCGCCTTCTGCTGCCGCGAAGGATTCGTGGCCAGCGAGGAATGCGAAGCAACCAGCTTTTTCATCGAGCAGCATCGCGCCGAGGTTGCCATGGCCGAGACCGACCTTGCGATGATCTGCAACAGAACCCGGCACGCAGAACGCCTGGAGGCCTTCGCCGATGGCTTTCGCTGCGTCGACCGCTTTCGTGCAGCCCTTCTTGATGGCGATGGCTGCGCCGAGCGTGTACGCCCATTTCGCGTTCTCGAACGCGATCGGCTGGAGGTCTTCGACCGTCTTGTACGGGTCGATGCCTTTGTCCTGGCAGATCTTGCGGGATTCTTCGATGCTGCCGATCCCGTATTTCTTGCAGACTTCGTTGATTTTGTCAATGCGGCGCTCATAGCCTTCGAATAATGACATGGATTTCATTCCTTTCGATTACCAGAAACTCGTATCTCTTTGCGTGAAAGATTACTCTTCGCGCGGATCGATGGTCTTCACGGCATCAGCGAAACGGCCCTTCGTGCGCGTGTTGGCCTTGATGGCTTCGTTCGCGTCCTTGCCCTTGCGGACAGCTTCGAGGACTTTGCCGACCTGCACGACTTCGTAGCCGATGATGCGGCCTTCTTTGTCGAGGCCGAGCTTCGTGACATAACCTTCTGCGAGTTCGAGGTAACGCGGGCCTTTCTTCAGCGTGCCATAGAGCGTGCCGACCTGGCTGCGGAGGCCTTTGCCGAGGTCATCGAGACCAGCGCCGACCGGCAGGCCGTCATCGGAGAACGCCGTCTGGCTGCGGCCGTAAGCGATCTGGAGGAACAGCTCGCGCATCGCCGTGTTGATGGCATCGCAGACGAGGTCCGTGTTGAGCGCTTCGAGGACCGTGAGGCCTGGGAGGATTTCCGCGGCCATAGCAGCGGAATGCGTCATGCCCGAGCAACCGATCGTCTCAACGAGGCATTCCTGGATAATGCCGTCTTTGACGTTCAGCGTGAGCTTGCACGCGCCCTGCTGCGGTGCGCACCAGCCGACACCATGCGTGAGGCCGCTGATGTCCTGGACATTCTTGGACTTGACCCATTTGCCTTCTTCAGGAATCGGGGCTGCGCCGTGGTGAACTTCCTGCGTGACACAAGCCATGTCTTCCACTTTCTGTGAATAAGCAATCATTGTTCGTATTCCTCTCTTCTACTAAATCGAGTGATCAGAGTTCGACGAGGTTCTTGCCCGTCATTTCCTTCGGGATGTCGAGGCCGGCGAGCGTGAGGAGCGTCGGTGCGATGTCGCAGAGCGCACCGTCATTCACGGACTTCACGCGGTCGGACACGACGATGAAAGGAACGACGTTCGTCGTGTGCTTCGTGAACGGCTGGTTGTTGACGTAGTCCATCATCTTGTCGGCGTTGCCGTGATCCGCCGTGATGCAGACCTCGCCGCCGGCTTCCTTGATGGCCGCAACGAAACGGCCGACGCAACTGTCGACGGTCTCGACGGCCTTGACGACCGCCGGGAACACGCCCGTATGGCCGACCATGTCGCAGTTCGCGTAGTTGAGGATGATGAAGTCGTACTTGCCGGAACGGATGGCTTCGCAGACCTTGTCCGTGACCTCGACGGCGCTCATCTCCGGCTGGAGATCATACGTCGCGACTTTCGGGCTCGGCACGAGGATGCGGTCCTCGCCCTTGTACGGCTCTTCGACGCCGCCGTTGAAGAAGAACGTGACGTGCGCGTACTTCTCCGTCTCAGCGATGCGCAGCTGCGTCATGCCATTGTCCTGGATGACTTCGCCGAGCGTCTTGTCGATGGACTCCGGCGGGAACGCGACTTTCGCATTCATGCCGTCCTCGTACTGGGAGAACGTCGTGAACGGAATCTTGAGGTTCTCGTCGCGCTCGAAGCCGTCGAACGTCTCGTCCGTGAACGCATGCGTCTTCTGGCGCGCGCGGTCGGGGCGGAAGTTGAAGAAGATGGCGCCGTCGCCGTTCTTCATGCCTTCGTAGCCCTTGACGACGAACGGCACGACGAACTCGTCGTTGACGCCCGCGTCATAGCTGGCCTTGAGGCCGCTGACCGGATCATCTGCCGCGACGCCTTCGGCATGCGCCATCGCTTCGTACGCCTTCTGCTCGCGATCCCAACGATGGTCGCGATCCATGGCGTAGTAACGGCCGCTGACCGTGGCGATCTGGCCGACGCCGATCTCCTTGCACTTCGCCTCGAGCTCTTCGAGGTACGGCTGCGCGCTCTGCGGCGGCACGTCACGCCCGTCGAGGAACGCATGGACGTAGACGTCCTTCACGCCTTCGCGCTTTGCCATTTCGAGGAGCGCATAGAGATGCTCCTGATGGCTGTGGACGCCGCCTGGGGAGACGAGACCCATGAGATGGACGGCGCCGCCTTTTTCCTTTGCGCCTTGCATGATGGAGAGCAGCGCTTCATTCTTGAAGAAGTCGCCGTTCTTGATGTCACGCGTAATGCGCGTGAGCTGCTGGTAAACGAGGCGGCCGGCGCCGATGTTCGTGTGGCCGACTTCGGAGTTGCCCATCTGGCCGTCCGGCAGGCCGACGAATTCGCCGGACGCCTGCAGGTGGCTGGAGTTGTAGTTCGCGAGGAGGCCGTCGAGGACCGGGGTCTTCGCCTTCTCCACCGCGTTGCTCGGATCGAGCTTGCCGCCGAGGCCGCAGCCATCCATGATGATGAGGGCCACCGGGGCGTTTTTGAGTTTTGCCATGTAATTGTTGCTCCTTCTGATTCGCGAAAAAAAGGTCAGGAACAGAAATCAGAAGTTGACGATCTCGCTGAAGTCTTTCGCCTTGAGCGAAGCACCGCCGACGAGCGCGCCATCGACGTTCGGCTGCTTCATGAGGTCTTTGATCGTCGCCGGCTTCACGCTGCCGCCGTACTGGATGCGGATGCCGTCCGCAGCGGCCTGGCCGAACTTGCCGGCGACCGTCTCGCGGATGTGCTTGCAGACTTCCTCGGCCTGCTCGAACGATGCCGTCTTGCCCGTGCCGATCGCCCAGATCGGCTCATAGGCGATAACGAGCTTCGCGACTTCTTCCGGCTTGAAACCAGCGAGGGCTTCGAGGACCTGGAAGGCGACCATTTCGAGGTAAGAGCCGCGCTCGCGGATTTCGAGCGGCTCGCCGCAGCAGATGATCGGCGTGATGCCGGCCGCAAACGCTGCATGCGCGCGCTTATTGACGCCCTCATCCGTCTCGCCGAAGTAGCCACGGCGCTCGCTGTGGCCGAGGACGCAGTAGTCAACGCCGATTTCCGTCAGCATCTTCGTGGAGACTTCGCCCGTGAACGCGCCATGGTCTTCCCAATGCACGTTCTGTGCGCCGACATGGATGTTCGTGCCTTTGACAGCATCCGCGACCGAGGAGAGCGCCGTGGCCGTCGGGCAGACGACGACCGTGACCTTCGCGTCCTTGACGAGCGGTGCGAGGTCTTTCACGAGCGAAACGCCTTCCGCGATCGTGTTGTTCATTTTCCAGTTGCCAGCGATGATCGGAGTTCTTGCCATTTCAAAAATCCCCCTAGAATTTATACGGAATACGGGCGGGAAAAATTTTCCCGCCTCCATTCCTAAAAACAGTAAAAGATAGACTTATTTATCCGCGATGGCAGCGATGCCCGGCATCTCTTTGCCTTCGAGGAATTCGAGCGTTGCGCCGCCGCCCGTGGAGACATGCGAAATCTTCTCCGTGAGGCCCGTCTTCTTCAGCGCTGCGATGGAGTCGCCGCCGCCGACGATGGACGTCGCGCCCTCTTCCGTCGCTTTCGCGACCGCTTTCGCGACCGCGAGCGTGCCGTCAGCGAAGTCGTCGTACTCGAACACGCCCATCGGGCCGTTCCAGATGATCGTCTTCGCGCCGGCGAGCGCCTTCGAATACGCCTCGGACGTCTTCGGGCCGGAATCGAGGGCATCCCAACCATCTTCGACCTTGTCGACGTCGACGATCTTCGTCTTGCCTTCCGTCGCATATTCCGGTTTTGCCGGGAACATATTCGCGACTTTGACATCGAGCGGCAGGACGACTTTGACGCCCTTGTCTTCCGCTTTCTTCAGCAGCTCGCGCGCCAGGTCGTACTTGTCCGGCTCGCAGAGGCTGTCGCCGATGGGCAGGCCTTTCGCGGCATCGAACGTATGCGCCATGCCGCCGCCGATGATGATCGTGTCGACCTTGTCAATCATGTTGCTGATGACGCCGATCTTGTCGGAGACCTTCGCGCCGCCGATGATGGCGACGAACGGACGTTTCGGCGCTTCGAGCGTCTTGCCGATGTAGTTGATTTCTTTTTCCATGAGGAAGCCGGCGACCGTCTCGAGGTACTTCGGCACGCCAGCGTTCGAAGCATGCGCACGATGGGAGACGCCGAACGCATCGTCGACCGCGACGTCAGCGAGCGACGCGAGCTGCTTTGCGAACTCAGGATCGTTCTTCTTTTCCTCTTTGTGGTAACGGAGGTTCTCGAGCAGGAGGACATCGCCGGGCTTCAGCGCCTTGGCCTTCTCTTCCGCCTCAGGGCCGACGCAGTCGGACGCCCACTGCACATCGCGCTTCAGGAGCTCTGCGAGGTGCTTCACGAGGTGCTTCGTGGAGAACTGCGGCTCGCGGGCTTCCGTCGGGCGGCCGATGTGGCAAGCGAGGATGAGCGCTGCGCCATTGTCGAGCAGATAGTTCAGCGTCGGGAGCGTGCGGACCATGCGCGTATCGTTCGTGATGTTCATTTCAGCATCGAACGGGACGTTGTAGTCGACACGGACAAAGACTTTCTTGCCTTTGACGTCGATGTCTTTGATGGTTTTCTTATCCATACTGTATTACGCCTCCAAAAACATGTGGGAAATACGCGGAACGACCCAGGGATGCAGCGCACAGCCGCTCCCCGGAATCATCCCATAGAAAAGAGGTCCGGCCCAAACTTCGGCCGGACCTCTAAAGATCTTCGTCTTGTTCAGCTGTCAGGCTTCCCGGAGAAGATTACTGGACTTTCTCGGAGAAGTACTTGATCGTGCGAACCATCTGGCTCGTGTAGCTGTTCTCGTTGTCGTACCAGGAAACGACCTGGACGAGCGTGTTGCCGTCGCCCGTCGGGACAACCATCGTCTGCGTCGCATCGAACAGGGAGCCATAGCGCATGCCGACGACATCCTTCGAAACGATTTCGTCCGTGTTGTAGCCGAACGACTCCGTCGCTTCTTTCTTCATCTGAGCGTTGACCTGGTCAACCGTGACTTCGCCTTTGACGACAGCATAGAGGAGCGTCGTGGAGCCCGTCGGGGTCGGGACGCGCTGCGCAGCGCCGATGAGTTTGCCATCGAGTTCCGGAAGGACGAGGCCGATTGCTTTTGCAGCGCCGGAGGACGTCGGGACGATGTTCTCGGAAGCGGCGCGGCTGCGGCGGAGGTTGCCTTTGCGCTGCGGGCCGTCGAGCGTCATCTGGTCGCCCGTGAAGGCATGAATCGTCTGCATGATGCCGCTCTTGATCGGAGCGAGGTCATTCAGGGCTTTCGCCATCGGAGCGAGGCAGTTCGTCGTGCAGGAAGCAGCGGAGATGACTTTCGTGCCAGCCGGAATCGTCTCATGGTTGACGTTGAAGACGATCGTCGGGAGGTCTTTGCCAGCCGGAGCGGAGATGACGACTTTCTTGGCGCCAGCTTCGAGATGAGCGGAGGCTTTCTCTTTGGACGTGTAGAAGCCCGTGCACTCGAGGACGACGTCGACGTCATGCTTTGCCCAAGGAATGTTCTTGGCATCCTTCTCGGCATAGATCTTGATCGTCTTGCCTTTGACCGTGATGCTGTCTTCGCCAGCCTCAACCGTGTCAGCATACTCGTACTTGCCCTGGGAAGAATCATACTTCAGCAGGTAAGCGAGCATTTTTGGGCTCGTGAGGTCGTTGATCGCGACGACTTCATAACCCTCGGCATCGAACATCTGACGGAACGCGAGACGGCCGATACGACCAAAACCATTGATAGCAACTTTTACTGCCATTTGAAAAATACCCCCTAAAAAATATAGAAGCTTTTTACATGACTAATAATACAATATTTCGTGCCGAATTGTCAATGAAAAATCATAAACGGCGACAATAATTCCATTATTTTCTTTCCTATGGTCATTCTTCAACATCTGCATGAAAAATAGCCACTCAAAAGGGACACATGCCCTCTTGACGTGGCTAAAGTTCATAAATATGGTTTATGCGTTCGCTGTTTGTTCGTCTTTTTGTCCATTCCGTTCGAGCGCGAGGAGCGACTGCACGAGGATCGCGCATTCGAGGCGCTTTTTCTGGATGGCGCAGCCGATCTCGTACGGCTCGCGGATGTCGCCGTGGAAGAGGTCGGCATTCGCATGGCAGCCGCCCGAGCAGAAGAAGCGCGCCCAGCAATCGCGGCACTTCGTCTTGTTCAGCACATGGCTCTCGCGGAAGTACTGCGGCAGCTCCGTGTTCGTCACACCCTCAGAGAGCGAGCCGAGGCGGTAACCCTCGCGGCCGACGAACTGGTGGCACGGATAGAGGTCGCCGTTCTCGGCGACGGCGAAGTATTCATGGCCCGCGCCGCAGCCCGACAGCCGCTTCGCGACGCACGGGCCGTTCGAGAGGTCCATGTTGAAATGGAAGAACCAGAAGCCATTGCCCTCACGATGGCATTTCATGTAGGCATCGACAAGGCGGTCATATTCTTCGTATACGCGCGGCAGGTCGTCCTCCGTGATGGCATACGGACTGTCCTTCAGCACGACGGGCTCGAGCGAGAGGATGTCAAAGCCCGCGTCATGCATCGACAGCACATCATTCGTGAAATCGAGATTGCTCCTCGTGTACGTGCCTCTGAGATACGTGTAGACGCCACGGTAGTCCCAGTCGCCGCCCTTGCGCGAAGCGATGCACTTTTTGAAATTGCGCACGGCGCGGTCGTAGCTGCCGTGGCCGCCGACATCGGGGCGCATGGCGTCGTGGACGGACTTGCGGCCGTCGAGCGACAGCACGAGCGAAAAGTCGTTGTCGTTGAGCCACTGGATATTTTCGTCGTTCAACAGCATGCCGTTCGTCGTCAGCGTGAGCTTGAATTTTTTGCCCGTCTCTTTTTCGCGCTGGTGCGCGTACTCGGTCACGGCTTTCACCGTCTTCATGTTCATGAGCGGCTCGCCGCCGAAGAAATCGACTTCGCAATGCTTGCGCGGGCCGCTCTTTTCGATGAGGAAGTCGATGGCCTGCCGCCCGACGTCCGGCGTCATGACGGCGCGCTCCTGCCCGTAGCTGCCGCCGTCGCCGAAGCAATACTTGCAGCGCAGGTTGCAGTCCTGCGCGATCATGAGGCAGAGCGACTTCACGAGGCCGTGCTGGCGGAACGTCGGCGGAACGTCGATGTCCGGCGCGAAGAGCTGTTCCATGTCCATGAGCTCGTGGAGCTCGGCGAGCACCTCGCGGATCTCGCCCTCGGGATACGTGCCGCGCCACGCCGCGACGACCGCGTCGTCGTTCTTGCCGTCGAACGTGTCCATGAGGTCGTACGTCATCTTGTCGATGACATGCACGGCGCCGCTGTTCACGTCGAGCAGGATGTACGTGCCGTTCTGCTCAAATTTGTGGATTCTGTCTTTCATAGCTTTCTTGAAAATCTCCTAACGTGCATGGATGTTTTCTTTTTATTGGACAGCATAAAAAAGCCCTCCCTCCATCTTTGTGGAAGGAAGGCTCTTCGTTGCAAAATTACTTTTCGCAAACCTGGTTGCCGACCGTGCAGCTCGTCTTGCATGCGGACTGGCACGATGCCTGGCACTCGCCGCAGCCGCCCGTCTTGAGCGATTTCTGCATCGTCGGCTTGTTGACCGTCTGGATGTGTTTCATGGAAAACTCCCCCTCTCAAAACATCTGCTTCTATTCTATCGTGTTTTTCACCATTGCGCAATCGTTTTTGTGCAAAAATTTCGCATAAAATCTGCAAACTCAGCAAAATTCACATTTCCGCTCGCAGAACATCACAATGCGGAGGTGCATCGCCTGCGCGAAATCCTCGGCGATGGCGAAATTCGCGCCGATCGCCTGTGCATCGTGCGCATCCGAGCCGAGCGTCACGCATGTGCCGCCGAGCTCACGGTAGCGCGTGTAAATCGGCGCGAGTTCCTTGAGTGCGCGACGAGTGCCGAGTCTCCGCGTGTTGAGTTCGAGCACGACATCATGATCGACAGCCGCGCGCAGCACCGCGTCGATCTCGTCCGCGAACGCGCCATACGACAGCTCCGGATTCTTGTACGGCGCCGTGCGCGCGATGTAGTCGATATGGCCGAGCACGTCGATGAAGTCATGCGACGCGATACTTTCCTCCATCGCTCGAAAATATTCGCGGTAGATGTCTTCTTTCTCGCGGCCTTCGAAGCATTCCCTTTCATAGATGTCGACGCCGGAGAGGAGATGCACGGAGCCGATGACGAGGTCGAACGGCGCGCGTGAGACAAACGCGCGGCTCGCGTCGACCGTCGACGCCTGCATGCCGACTTCGACACCGAGGCGCAAGTCGTCCCCGCGCAGCGATTCGTACGTCGCCCAATACGTTTCAGGATCGAACGAAAAATCGAGCTCGCCCGGAAAATCGACATCGAGATGCTCCGTGAACACCATGCCGATGCCTTGCCCGCGTGCGGCCGCAAGCGCGTCCTCCGCCGTCATGTCCGAGTCCGCCGAGAATTTTGTGTGGCTGTGGCTGTCAAAAATCATCGTGCCGCCTCTTTTCGAAAGATAGTTGCAAGTGCCTGCGCGCACCGGCGACTTCAAAATACTTGCGTATTCATCAAACCTACAAGCGACCCTCTCCTGGCGCTGCGCTTCGCTCCGCGCCTGTCCTCTCCCTAGGGGAGAGGCTTAGGGGCACGTCACTTTGCAGACGTTTCTGCCGCGTATGCCTCTTCGAGCGCGTGCGCGAGCTGGTCGGGGCATGACGTCGGGCGCGCGCCGCACGTCGTGCCTTTGACGCGGCCAATGACGTCGTCGATGTTCATCCCGACGACGAGCTCTGCGATGCCCGTCGTATTGCCGTTGCAGCCGCCTTCGAATGCGACGCTCTTGATCGTCTTGCCGTCGAGGTCGACCGTGATGCTCTTGGAGCACGTGCCTTTCGTCTTGTATACGTATGCCATGTTGCTTCCTCCAAAAATACACACAAAATCTGTTGCTTGCCCATTATCTTAGCGGATTTTCTTGCCGCTTGCAAGTGTCGGCGCATCGTCCCACGACATGAGAATCGCCAGCCAAACTTCGTGAAATGTTTTCACAATCGTCTAGCTAAATCGTCCCGAATGCGATATAATGAGTGTAACATTTTTTGAAGCGTTTCATTTTTTTGAAAAGGAGGGCGCGTCATGGAGGACAAGCCGCGCACGGACATCCCTGCGAATTTTTCGCGCGAGGTCTTCAACATGCTCGACGACCTCGACCAGCACCTCTATTTCCGCTGGGATCTCACGAACGACTGCGTGTCGCTGCACGAGCCGCTGCCGCACCGTTTCCGCGAGCTGCCCGTGTATTTGCCGCAGGCGTCGACGCAGTTCTGGACGGAGCGCCTCATTCATCCCGAAGACCGTCCGATCCTCCATGCGTACCTCCACTCCATCTTCCGCCTCGGCGAAAAGACGATCACCGAGCACACGCGCAAGGCGAGCGCGAAGCTCCGTGTGCGCCATCATCGCGGCAGCTATCTCTGGGCTGAAGTCCACATCGTCACATATTTTGACGACGGCGTGCCCATCGTCGCGTACGGCAACATGCGCTCCATCCAGGCGGAAAAGCTCTGGCAACAGCGCATGCAGGCGAAAGCCGACCGCGACAGCCTCACGGGTCTCTTGCGCAAGGAAGCGGCCATCCACCAGATGCGCAACGCCATTGAAGGCTTCCTGCCCGGCCGCGACCATGCGGCGATGCTGCTCATCGATGCCGACGGCTTCAAGGCCATCAACGACAACTTCGGCCATTTGTTCGGCGACGGCGTGCTCGCCGAAATGGGGCGCACGATCCGCGGCCACTTCCGCACGACGGACATCAAAGGTCGCATCGGCGGCGACGAATTCCTCGTGCTGCTCCGCAACACGCAGGACACGGAGGGCATCCAGCGCCACCTCGCCGAGCTGCTGACGGCGCTCCACCACAACTACCAGTCCGGCGGCCGCACGCTGCCGTTCTCCATCAGCATCGGCGTCGCGCTCTACCCTGACCACGGCTCGTCGTACCGCGACCTCTTCGCGCACGCTGACCGTGCGCTCTACGAGGCAAAGAGCCGTGGCAAGAACCAGGCGTGCGTTTACCAGCCGAAATTTTATCAGGAGGCCTCTGCCGTCGCGAACAGCCGCGATCCCGAGAGCACGATTGACCTCCAGATGCGCGCGTTCGAAGACAACATGGCCGAGTTCGTGCTCCAGCTGTTTTACGAGACGAACAGCCCCGAGGCGACAATCAACTACGCCATGAGCCTTCTCGGCCGCCTCTACAACCTCGACCGCATCGTCATCGCGCGTTGCGATACGAAGACGGGCCGCTACCACGACGCGTTCGAATGGGTCGGGCCGGACGGCGGCACGCTGACAGGGCCCGAGTACACGCGCATGGCGCGCGAACGCCGCCGCATGATCCTCGACGAAGCGCATCCGACGCCGTACGGCGTCGTCTCCGTCTGCGAAAACACGGAGACGCTTGCGCCGACGCACGCGAAGACGGCGTACTTCTTCGGCCTGAAATCCTACGCGTACTGCATCATCCCGCACGGCGCGGAGACGATGGGCTGCATCGGCGTCGAAAGCACGCACCCGATGACCATCCGCAAGGAGCTCTTGCGCAGCCTGAACCTGTTCTCCGTCCTGCTCGGCAACATCCTGCTGCCGCAGGACAGCAGCCTCGCGCTCCAGAAACGCCTCGACCTGCTCGCTGACGTGCTCGACCATCTGCCGACGCCGTGCTACGTCCTCGACAACGCGACGAAGGAAGTCGTCTACGCCAACGCGCCGTCACGCGCGAGCGGCAACCACAATCCCGACGCCCCTGGCCAGCGCAAGGCCCTGCTCCACGAACACACGAAAGACGGCCACGACCTCCTGCTCGTCACGAAGAACGACGAGGCGCTGTCGTATCTCTGAACTGAAACACAAGCGACCGTTGCCCATCAACATGCTTCGCACGTTGGCGGCAACGGTCGCTTTCTCTCCACGGAGGAACTGTACATGACATCTGTTGAAGCTCTCGTCACGTGCCTGCGATCCGAGCGGCAACGAAAATACAAATCCGGCATCTACTATCTCACACAAACGGAATTCGCCTACAACAGCAACCACATCGAGGGCAGCAAGCTCACGCGCCGCCATACGGAAAGCCTGTTCACGACGCGAACGCTCGTTGCCGACGCCGGCGATATCATCCGCAGCGACGACGTGACGGAGACGGTGAACCATTTCCGTGCGTTTGACCGCTTGCTCGACACACTCGACGAGCCGCTCACGGAAACGATCATCAAAACCTTTCACCGCATCCTGAAGACCAACACATCAGACGCCGACCTGCCCTACTTCCGCGTCGGCCGCCTCCTCCTCTTCCGCGAATGCCTGCGCCATGGCATCGTCCCCTTCATCATCGACGCCGAGCACCGTGACTTCTACTACCGCGGCCTCTCCTACTACGACCGCGAGCCAGGATACCTCCGCGACATCTGCCTCTCCGCGCAAGACCACTATACCGCTGCTTGTCAGAAGCTCGTGCCGGGATTTTCTGCATAAAAATTGCCTGCAAAGATTTTCAAAATCTTTGCAGGCGATTTTTCATGCCACTCGCACGCGTATCATCGTTATTCCTTCCCCCACGCATGCACGCCGTCCGTGCTGCCGAGGATATTCGGATCGAATTTCGGCTCGAGGCCTTGCTTGCGCTCGGCGACGTAGTCGTTCAGAGCGATCTTCGCATATTTTGCGAGGCGCGCAACGGCGTAGAGGTTCGTCAGGCACAGGAGACCCATGAAGAGGTCGGCGAGGTTCCAGACGAGCGTGAGCTCGGCCATGCAGCCGAACAGCACCATGGCGACGACGCCGACGCGGAAGGCGTTCAACGCCTTCCGCCCCGTCGCCTCGTCGTGCTCGAAGAACGCGATGTTGATCTCGCCGTAGTAGTAGTTGCCGACGATGGAACTGAACGCGAAGAGGAGGATCATGAACGAGACGGCCGCCGGCGCGAGCGCGCCAAAGATCGATGCGAGCGAAGCCTGCGCGAGCGCGATGCCCGTGAGCTTGCCGCCGATCTCGTACTGCCCCGTGAGGAGCACGATGAACGCCGTCGCCGAGCAGACGATCCATGTGTCGACGTAAACGCCGAACGACTGCACGAGGCCTTGCTTCACGGGGTGCGAGACATCGGCCGTGGCTGCTGCGTTCGGCACGGAGCCTTCGCCGGCCTCGTTCGAGAACAGGCCGCGTTTGACGCCCGTGAGGATGGCCGTGCCGATGCCGCCGCCGACGGCCGCCTGCGGGCTGAACGCATCGTGGAAGATGAGCGCGAACATCGCCGGAACCTGATCGATGTGCAAGATGACGATGATGAGTGCGACGAGCAGATACAGGCCAGCCATGACCGGCACGAGCACTTCCGTGAAGCGTGCGATGCGCTTCATGCCGCCGAAGATGACGAGCGCCGTCAGCACGCAGAGGAACACGGCCGTCGCGAACGGCGGAATCTCGAATGCCGTCTGTGCCGAGAGCGCAATCGTGTTCGCCTGCACGGAAACGTAGATGAGGCCGAACGTCACGGAAATGAGCACGGCGAAGAGCTTCGCCACGCCCGGCTGGTGCAGCGCGTTCTGGATGTAATACGCCGGGCCGCCGTGGAATTTGCCCTCGCCGCGCGGCAGCTTGTAGATCTGCGCGAGCGTGCTTTCCACAAAACCCGTCGCACAGCCGAGGAACGCGATGGCCCACATCCAGAACACGGCGCCCGGGCCGCCCGTCACGATGGCAATGGCGACGCCCGCGATGTTGCCGACGCCGACGCGCGAGGCCGTCGAGACGCAGAACGCCTGGAACGAGCTGATGGCTTCCTTGCCCGTACCTTTCGAGCCGATGCCTTCCGTGAGCACGCGGAGCATCTCGGGGAGCAAGCGCACCTGCACGAAACGCGTCGAGAGCGTGAACCAGATGCCGCAGCCGACGAGCACGATGATGAGTACGTACGACCACAGCACGTTGTTGACCGCATCAACGATGCTGCTGAGGATTTCCATAAAATCACGACCTTTGTTCGAAATGAAGTATATAAGATTGCTATGGTTATTATACCAATAGCGCTATGGCGTGTCAATCCGCTCCACACATACGAAAAGCTCCCCTTGGAGGGGAGCTTTCGCGTTGCATCACGCTTCTGCCGCTTGTGTGATCTTTTCGAGCATGTCCGCCGCGAGCTTCGCGGCTTTTTCTTTCTCTTCGCCCGTCAGCGCCTTGACCGCGTCGCCGATGCGCGCGTCCGCGCCCTTGATGTGGAACGTCAGCCATTTCGCGAGGAAGTCGAGCACTTCGAGGATGTGCGCCTGCTGGTTCTCGTCGACCTTGTCGAGATCGATGCCGTCAAGCTTCGCGATGAACGTCAGGTGCGCGTGTTTCTCGCTCCAGATGTACTGGAAGCCGATGCCGTTCATGAACTCCTCTTCATCGGCAAAATGCGTCTTTGTGTAATCGCGAAGCTCGCTGAGCAGGTCGACGATGCGGTCGTACTTGTCCGTCACGAGCTGGTCGTTCAGCAGGTCATACGCTTCGTTCGCCAGCTCGAACAGGCGCGCGTGCTGCTTGTCGATGAACGCGACCCCCGTCAGGAAGTCGTTCGTGAATTCGTATTTCATGGGATGTCCCTGCCTTTCGTTGTCGCCTTTATTTTAGTGCTTTTCTGTCGGATTGTCTAGGGCATCCCTTTGCGTCCGTATGAAAAAGAGCCGTCGCATGTGCTGCGGCAACTCTTTCGATTCTTGTAGCGCAAATTTTATTTTTTCAGCGTGATGTCCTTGCCGAACCACTTTTCGGAAATCTTCGCGACCGTGCCGTCCTTCACCATCTCGTCGAGGACTTTCTGCACGTCGTCGCGCAACTTCTGGTTGTCCTTCGCGAACGCGATGCCGAACTGGCTCACAGGGCCGACGGCGACGTCGACGGCGTCGATCGTGTCCGGATGCTTGCTCATGTAGTAGCGGCCGACGATTTCGTCGCCGACGACGGCGTCGATGCGGCCGTTCTCGAGATCCATGAACGCCGAGACGAAGTCGGAATACTTCTTGACTTCTTTGACCTTGCTCTTGAAGAACTCCGAGCCGTCCATGTATTCTTCCGCCGTGCTCGCGCTCTGCGTGCCGACGGCCTTACCGGCGAGGCTCTGCTCATCCTTGATGTCCGTCACGCCCTTCTTCACGAAGATGATCTGGCGGTTGTCCATGTACGGATCGGAGAACAGCATGTTTTCCTTGCGCTTGTCCGTGATGTCGAGGCCGTTCCAGAGCACGTTGACGCGGCCGCTCTTGAGCTCGGCCTCCTTGCTCGACCAGTCGATGGCCTTGAACTCGACTTCGCGGCCGAGGCGCTTCGTCGCTTCCTTCGCGAGGTCGATGTCGAAGCCCGTGATCTCGTTGTTCTCGTCCTTGAAGCCCATCGGCGGGAAATTGTCATCGAGGCCGACGACGATCTTATCGCCCGCAGCCGCGCCCGACGACGAGCTCGTCGCCGCCTGCTGGCCGCCGCATCCCGTGAACGCTGCCGCCGCAAAGAGCGCCGCGCAGCCGAGCGTCAAGAGTTTCTTCCAATTCATCATAGCAATCTCCCCTGTCCTCAAAAAAATCAACACGTTGATTATACTTTAGTTTGGTAAAATACGAAACGACCAAAGAAACGAGATTTTACAGATTTACACATGTTTTCAGTCGCGTCCTCGCGCATCCTCCCGTTTTCGCACGCATGCATTTTCTCATGCATCACGAAGCGCGTCGTTTTCCTAGGAGTCCTGTCTTATTTTCAATATTTTGCAAGAAAAAGCAGGGAATCGGCGACCGAGGTCGAATATAACAGCAAGAAGCAATCTGCAAGGAGGGATTTGCGTTGCGTGCTGTTTCTGTAGAAGACCTGAAACCGGGCATGATCCTCGCCCGCACGCTGGTCAATGACGACATGGTCGTCATCCTGTCCGAAAATACGCTGCTGACGAAAGCGCATATCACGCGCCTCACATTTCTGAATATCCCCGTCGTCTACGTGAAGGACGAGTACGAGCTCAGCAAGAACTACCAGACGGTCGCGTCCATCTTCAACCGCGGCAACGCGTTCGTCAAAGACTACAAGAACGTCGTCGAGACGGCGCGCCAGATCATCGACGAAGTGCGCGAGACTGGCAACGTCCCCGTGTCGAAGACGGACGGCGTCGTGACGCAGAAGATCACGCCGCTCGCGCAATCGAGCGGCGTCATCGACTACTTGTTCGAGCTCAACCATCTCGCGGCCGACGTCTACAACCACAGCCTGCGTGTCTCGATCCTCGCTGGCGTCATCGCGAAGTGGATGAAGTTCGACACAAACAAGGCGAAAGACCTCATGCTCGCGGGCTTCCTGCATGACATCGGCAAGACGAAGTTTGACCAGCGGCTCCTCGACAAGAACGTCGAGAACCTCTCGGGCGAAGACTACGAGCGCTACATCCAGCACACGGTCGACGGCCAGCACATCCTCATGAGCGTTGGCGACCTCTCCGAGGGCGTGAAGTACGCCGCCATGCAGCATCACGAGCGCATGGACGGCTCCGGCTTCCCGTTCGGCAGCGTCGGCCCCGACATCCACGAGTACGCACGCATCATCGCCGTCGCGGACATCTACGACAACATCACGACGGAGCGCGAAGGCTACGTCAAGCGCACGCCGTTCTCCGCCATCGAATACATCACGCGCGAGATGTACACGACGCTCGACCCCGCCATCTGCATCCCCGTGCTCGTGCGCATCAAGGACGCGTTCCTCGGCTCGCGCGTCGTCCTGTCCGACGGATCGAAAGGAAAAATCGCCGCGTTCCCGAACGACTTCGCGGCGAAGCCGATCATCGAGATCTCGCGCGACCAGGTCGTGAACCTCAACCAGCGGCCCGACCTCTCGATTACGGAATACAATCCGAAATAAATATTTGACCACGAAAAAATCCTCCCGTATGGGAGGATTTTTTCGTGCTGTGAAATTGTCACAGCGTCTCCAAGAGTTCTTGCACCTTGGCAAGATATTCCGCGCGCGAGCACATGATGACTTCGCCCGTCTTGCGGACTTTGATCTCGATGGTGCCTTCCTCGACGGCTTTCGGGCCGATCGTGACGCGGAGCGGATAGCCGATGAGGTCGCAGTCTTTGAACTTGACGCCGGCGCGTTCTTTGCGGTCATCGAGCAGCGTGTCGAGGCCGGCGGCCTGGCATTCTTTGTAAACAGCTTCGCCGTAGGCGAGCTGGTCGTCCTTCTTCGCGTTGACGACGGCGACGACGACTTCGAACGGCGCGATGGCGCGTGGCCAGACGATGCCGTCCTTGTCGTTCGACTGCTCGATGGCGGCGGCCATCGTGCGGCCGACGCCGATGCCGTAGCAACCCATCCAGAGCGGCTGCTCCTTGCCTTGCTCGTTGAGGAACGTCGCGCCCATCGCCGCGCTGTATTTCGTGCCGAGCGCGAAGACCTGGCCGGCCTCGATGCCGCGCGTCATCTTCATCGGCGCGCCGCAATGCGGGCACGGGTCACCCTCTTTGACCATGCGGAAATCATCGACGACGATCGCGTCTGTATCAAAATCACGCTGCGGATTGACGTTCTTGTAATGCACGTCTTTCTCGTTCGCGCCCGTGACGCCGTTATGCACGTTCATGACGCTCGCGTCGACGAAGACGTGCGTGCCCTTCTGGATGCCGATGGGGCCCATGAAGCCCGGGCAGCCGCCCGCCGCCCGGATGACGTCCTCGTCCGCCATGCGGAGCTCGAGCGCGCCCTCGACATGATTGAGCACCTTCGTCTCATTCACGTCGTGGTCGCCGCGGATGAAGACGAGCACGAGCTCATCCTGATCTGTTTCGTACGCGACGGCCTTGATCGTCTTGTCCGCAGGAATGTGGAGAAAGTTGCAGAGGCTCTCGATTGTGTTCGTGCCGGGCGTCGCGACTTTTTCAAGTGGCTGTGCCGCTTCGTCCGCTGTCGCTTCCGGCTTCAGCTCCGCTTTTTCATCGCTCGCCGCGTACTCGCACTGCGTGCAATACGCGATGTTCGACTCGCCAGCGTCAGCGAGCACGGTGAATTCGTGCGAGTGGCCGCCGCCGATCGCGCCGCTGTCGGCCTCGACCGCACGGAACGTCAGGCCCATGCGCGTGTAGATCTTGCTGTACGCATCATACATTTTCTGGTACGAGACCATCATGCCGTCCGGGTCTTTGTCGAACGAGTACAGGTCTTTCATGATAAACTCGCGGCTGCGCATGAGGCCGAAGCGCGGACGGCGCTCGTCGCGGAACTTGTCCTGGATCTGATAGAGCATGACCGGCAGCTGCTTGTAGCTGTGGAGCTCGTCGCGCACGAGGTCGGTAATCATCTCCTCATGCGTCGGGCCGAGGCAGAAGTCGCGGCCATGACGGTCTTTGATGCGCATCATCTCGGCGCCATACGCCGCCCAGCGGCCGCTTTCCTGCCAGAGCTCGCCCGGCTGGAGGATCGGCATCATGACTTCCTGACCGCCGGCCGCGTCCATCTCCTCGCGGATGATCTGTTCGATCTTGCGAATGACGCGCCAGCCGAGCGGCAGGAACGTGTACATGCCGCCCGCGACTTTGCGGATCATGCCAGCGCGGTACATGAGCTGGTGGCTGACGATCTCGGCCTCGGCCGGCGTATTTCTCAGGGTTGGTGCATACAGGTTCGATGCTCTCATTTCTTTTCCCGTTCCTCCAAAATGTTGTCGATCTCTTTGAACAGTTCGCTGACAAGTTCGTTTTCCGGCACCTTGCGGACGATCTCGCCCTTGCGGAAAACGAGGCCTTCGCCTTTGCCGCCCGCGATGCCGACATCGGCCGTGCGCGCTTCTCCAGGACCGTTGACGACGCAGCCCATGACGGCGACCTCGATGGGCTCCGTGATGGTCGCGAGACGCTGTTCGACCTCGGCGGCGATCGCGGGCAGGTCGATGCTCGTGCGGCCGCACGTCGGGCACGCGACGAGCGTCGGGCCGTATTCCTTGAGGCCGAGCGACTTCAGAATCTCATTCGCGACCTTGACCTCGACGACTGGATCGCCCGTCAGCGAGATACGGATCGTATCACCGATGCCCTCGGCGAGCAACGCGCCGATACCGACGGCGGACTTGATGACGCCCGTGCCGGCCGTGCCGGCCTCCGTGATTCCGAGGTGCAGCGGATAGTCCACGCGCTCGCTCATGAGGCGGTACGCTGCGAGCGTCAGCGGCACGTCGTGCGCCTTCAGCGAAATCTTCATGTCATAAAAATCTTGCGCTTCCAAAATCCGCACATGCTCGAGCGCCGACTCGACGAGCGCTTCCGCCGTCACGCCGCCGTACTTCGCAAGGAGCCGCTTGTCGAGCGAGCCGGCGTTCACGCCGATGCGGATCGGGATGCCGGCCGCTTTCGCTTCTTTGACGACGGCACGTACCTTTTCCTCGCCGCCGATGTTGCCGGGGTTGAGGCGCAGGCCGTGGATGCCCTGGCGGATGGCTTCGAGCGCGAGGTGATAGTCAAAGTGGATGTCGGCGACGAGCGGCACGGGCGACGCCTTCAGGATGTTGCCGAGGTTGCGCGCGGCGTCCATGTCGGGCACGGCGAGGCGCACGATGTCGCAGCCCGCCGCTGCGAGCGCGCGGATCTGCGCGAGCGTCGCCTCCGTGTCCGTCGTCTTCGTGTTCGTCATCGACTGCACGGACACGGGCGCGCCGCCGCCGATCGCGACGGGGCCGATATGGATCTGCCGCGTTTTTTTGCGTTCAAACATTGTTTCAGCCTCCAAAGAACACGCGCATGATGTCGTTCTTCGTCGCGAAAATCATGAGCAGCAAGAGGAGCGCGATGCCGACGCGCTGCGCGTAGTACATCGTCTTCGGGCTCAGCGGGCTGCCCTTCACGGCCTCGATGCAGAGGCTCGCGAAATGGCCGCCGTCGAGCGCCGGAATCGGGAACAGGTTGATGATGCCGAGGTTCAGCGACAGGAACGCCGTGAAGTTCAACAGCGGCACGAAGCCCATCTCCGCGACCTGCCCCGCCATCTGCGCGACGCCGATCGGGCCGGCGAGGTCGGCGCCCGAGAGTTTCAAAATGATCTGGTACAGTTCGTAAAGCATCATGCCGATGATGCCGACCGTCTTTTGCACGGCGAGCACGGCACAGTCGATGACGCCCGGATATGTCGTGTCCGTCGAGCTCATGATGCCAACGAGATAACGGTTCGACTGCTTGTCGTATTTCTGCTGGACAGAGAACGTCTGCGTCGTGCCGTCGCGCTCGATCTCGAACGTCACGGGCGCATCGGGTGCAGCCGCCGCCTCGTCGTTCAGCGTCGTGACGATCTCTTTCCACGTCGTGACAGGCTTGCCAGCGACCGCAAGCACGTGGTCGCCTTTCAAGAGCCCCGCTTCCGCTGCCGGCCGGCCGGCGATGACGTCGCCGAGCACCGGCTCCGTGCTCGGCGTGCCGACGCCCGTCGCGACGAACACGCCGAAAAAGATGAACACGGGCAAAATGAGGTTCATGGCCGAGCCCGCGAGGATGACGATCATGCGGCGCGGAATGGATTTTCTGCAATATCCGCGCTCGCCCGCGTCATTATCCTCCGGGTCCATGCCCGCGATATCGTTGAAGCCGCCGAGCGGGATGGCGCGGATAGAGTACGCCGTCTCGCCGTACTGCCGCGAGACGACCTTCGGCCCGAAGCCGATGGCGAACTCATCGACGCGCCTGCCCGTGAGCTTCGCCGTCACGAAATGGCCGAGCTCATGCACGAGCACGAGCAGGCCGAACACAAAAATCGCTGCTGCGATAGTCAAGACCATCACGTCACCGTCCTTTCAAGAGTTCCGTTGCATACGCGCGCGCCCAGCGGTCTTCTTCGAACAGTTCGTCGAGCGTCGGCGCGAGCGTGCACTCCCGCTTCATCATCGTCTGCTCGATGATGTCATAAATATCGAGGAAATGAATGCGCCCCGCGAGGAACGCCGCGACCGCGACTTCGTTCGCCGCGTTGAACGTGCACGGCATCGTGCCGCCCATCTTGCCGGCCTCGTACGCAAACGCAAGGCCCTTGAACGTCTCCGTGTCAGGTTTGTCAAATGTGAGGTCGTGCATCTGCCAGAAATCCAGGCGCGGGAACTGCGATGGCTGGCGCTCGGGGAACGTGAGCGCGTACTGGATTGGCAGCTTCATGTCCGGTGCGCCGAGCTGCGCGATGACGGCGCCGTCGATGAACTGCACCATGGAATGCACGATGCTCTGCGGATGCACGACGACCTGGATTTGGTCATAGCCGACGCTGTAGAGCCACTTCGCCTCGATGACTTCGAGACCCTTGTTCACGAGCGACGCCGAGTCGACCGTGATCTTCTTGCCCATGTTCCACGTCGGATGCGCGAGCACCTGGTCGACCGTTGCTCCTTCTAACTCCGAACGTTTTTTTCCGCGGAACGGGCCGCCGGAGCATGTAAGGAGCAACTTCTCGATCTTATCGAGACGCTCGCCCTGCAAGCATTGGAAAAACGCGCAATGCTCGCTGTCGACGGGCAGGATCTTCACGCCTTGCTCTTTCGCGCGTTTGGTGACCAGCTCGCCTGCGACGACGAGCGTCTCCTTATTCGCGAGCGCGATGTCTTTTTTCGCGTCGAGCGCCTTCATCGTCGGCTCGAGGCCGGCGAAGCCCATCATCGATGTGACAACAATATCAACGTCATCGACCGCCGCCGCATCGATGAATGCCTGGCGGCCGCCCGCAAGCGTCGTGCCTTGCACTTTGCGGCCGAGACGTTCTTTCAGCTCTGCGTACGCCGTTTCATCCGAGAGCACGGCAAGCTCCGGCTGGAACTCCTCGATCTGCTTCGCAAACAGGTCGACGCTCCGGTTCGCCGCGAGCACGGAGACATGGAACAGCTCGGGATGGCTGCGCACGACGTCGAGCGTCTGCGTGCCAATGGAGCCTGTCGATCCCAAGATGGCGAGATTTTTCACGATAGCCGCCTCCTTACTGGTTCACGAGCACGAGGATCGCGAAGTAATAGACAATCGGCGCCGTGAACAGCACGCTGTCGAAGCGGTCCCAGACGCCGCCGTGTCCTGGGATGATGTTGCCGGAATCCTTGATGCCCGTCTCGCGCTTCGCGACGGATTCGACGAGGTCGCCGAGCGTCGCGAAAATCGAGAGCGCGAGGCCGAGGCAGGCCATCTCGAACACGGGGAAGCCGAAGAACACGCCGAGCCCCGCCGTCGCGGCTGTCGTGCCGACGAGCGAGCCGCCGAAGCCCTCGATCGTCTTGCCCGGGCTGATGCTTGGGCAGAGCTTGTGACTGCCGATGGCCGAGCCGACGAAGTACGCGAACGTGTCGCTCGCCCATGTGCCGATGAACATGATCCAGATCATGGCGCAGCCGAACTCAAACGGGCCGATGGGCGACGCGAGCACCGGGCCGTCCGCCATGCGGAGCAGCACCATATGCGAGAACGGCATACCGAAATACAGCACGCCCGCGACGGAGAGCGCCGCGTCCGTGAACGTCACGCGGCCATGCAGCAGCACGCTGAGTAGCAGCATGAGCAAGACAGCGACTGTCGTGACGGCCATCGTCTCCTCGGCGTTGCCGAGCCAGCCGCAGCCCCAGATGAGCGCGAGCGCGACGAGGCCGAGCACGAACGTCAGGTTGTGGCCGCGCTGCGCGAACGCGCGGACATACTCGAACCACGCGAGGAGCGCGAGCACGAGCGCGAACACGGCGAACAGCGTGCCGCCCGTCTGAATGACAAAGGCGGCCAGCGCGATGCCGATGACGCCTGTAATGATTCTTGTCAGCAAAACAAATTCTCCTTATTTCTTCTTGTCGAGGCCGCCGAACCGGCGCTTGCGGTGCGCGAAGTCGACGAGCGCGTCGACGAATTCTTCCGGCGTGAAGTCCGGCCAGTTCGTCTGCGTGAACCAGAACTCCGCGTACGCCGCCTGCCAGAGCAGGAAATTGCTGAGGCGCAGGTCGCCCGACGTGCGGATCACGAGGTCGACGGGCGGATCGCCCGCCGTGTCGAGCACGGACTCGAACACGTCTTCGTCAATGTCCTCAGGCGCAATCTCGCCCGCTTTCGCGCGCGCTGCGAGCGTCTGTGCCGCGCGCAGGATCTCGTCCTGCCCGCCGTAGTTCGCCGCGATGTTGAACACCATGCCGTCGTTGCCCGCGAGGCGGTCGACGGCAGCGTGCATCTTCTGGAGCAACGCCTCGCTCATGCCGTCCTCGCGCCCGAGGAAACGCAGCCGCACATGGTTGTCGTCCATCTTCTGGATTTTCTTGTCGAGGTATTCCGAGAACAGGTTCATCAGGAAATCGACCTCGGGGCGCGGGCGCTTCCAGTTCTCCGTCGAGAACGCGTAGACCGTCAACACCTCGATATGGAGGTCAACGCACGTCTCCATAATGCGCTCGAGCGTCTTGACGCCCTGCGCGTGACCGGCTGTGCGGATGAGCCCCTGGCCTTCGGCCCATCGGCCGTTGCCGTCCATGATGATCGCGACATGGCGCGGCCGCCGGTCCTCCGGCACTTTATCGTAGAGGGAAACGAGGTCTTGTTCTTCTTTCGACGCCCCGAACCCCAGGATTTTCTTCCACATATGGTTCTCCTACATAGAACAAAACAAGCCCCTCCTGCCTTTTCGATGAGAAGCGCGGTTGCTTCCGTCAAAGCCAGGAGGGGCCGCCTTGCGTCAGGGAGCTGCAATCGCGGAAACCGGGCAGCCGGCAGCGCATGCACCGCATTCGACGCATTTCTCCGGATCGATCTCGTAGTGCTCAGCGCCTTCGCTGATCGCCTCGACCGGGCAGGTCGCTGCGCACGAGCCGCAGGAGATGCAGTCATCACCAATCTTGTATGCCATTTCTTGGCACCTCCTTTCAGAAGGAAAGCTCCGGCGCACTCGCCTGGAGCCTGGCCGCGAGGGCCAGTCGGAGCGAGCCGTCCGGGAGCACGCGCTCGCGGACGACGTAGAGACAGCGCTCCTCCGTCTTGAAAAACGCGCGCGTGGGGCGCGTCATTTCCGTAGTAAATGGGATGCCGCCGGCCTGTAGCTCCGTCTCGACTTCGGCGAACGGACGGCCGACGTAGCGAAGCACAACGTCTGCCATCAGACTTCGAGAATCTCTTTCTCTTTCGCCTCGCGTGCCGTGTCAACGAGCTTGATGTACTTGTCGACGAGCTTCTGCATCGATTCCTGGCCGCGCTTTGCCTCGTCTTCCGTGATTTCCTTCGACTTCTCGATCTTCTTCACGGCGTCGTTGCCGTCGCGGCGGATGTTGCGGAGGGCGACTTTCGCCTCTTCGGCCTTCTTGTTGACAGCCTTGACGAGCTCCTTGCGGCGCTCCTGCGTCAGCTGCGGGATCGTCAGGCGGATAGCCGTGCCGTCCGAGTTCGGGTTCAGGCCGAGGTCGGACTTCATGATCGCGACTTCGATGTCGTGGAGAATCGTCTTCTCCCACGGCTGGATCAGGATCATGCGCGGCTCCGGCACGGAGACCTTCGCGATCTGGTTCACGGGCGTCGGCGCGCCGTAGTAGTCGACGAGCACCTTGTCGAGGAGCGACGGCGTCGCGCGGCCGGCGCGGAGCGAGGCGAATTCATGCTTCGCCGCCTCGAGCGTCTTTTTCATGCGGTCCTCGTGCGAGGACAGGATATCCTTTACCATGTTATTCATTTCCCCCTACCGTCGTGCCGATGTTCTCGCCGAGCGCAGCGCGCACGATGTTCGTATGATCGTCGATGTTGAAAACGACGAGAGGAATCTTGTTGTCCATGCAGAGCGACGTCGCCGTCGAATCCATGACGTGGAGTTCCCGGTTGAGGATCTCGATGTACGTCAGCGTGTCGAACTTCTTCGCGTCGGCGAACTTGTTCGGGTCGCGGTCGTAGATGCCGTCCGTGCCCTTCTTCGCCATGAGGATGACGTCGGCCTCGATCTCGGCCGCGCGGAGCGCTGCCGTCGTGTCCGTCGAGAAATACGGATTGCCCGTGCCGGCGCCGAAGATGACGACGCGGCCCTTCTCCATGTGGCGGATGGCCTTGCGGCGGATGTAGAGCTCCGCGACTTGGCGCATCTCGATGGCCGTCTGCACGCGCGTGTCGACGTCGATCTTCTCGAGCGCGTCCTGGAGCGCGAGCGCATTCATGACCGTCGCCATCATGCCCATGTAGTCGGCCGTCGCGCGATCCATGCCCTTCGCCGAGCCCGCGAGGCCGCGCCAGATGTTGCCGCCGCCCACGACGATGGCGACGTCGATGCCATGCTCGCGCACTTTCTTGACCTGCGCTGCGATGTCGTCGACGACGGCCGGATTGATGCCGAAGCCCTGGTCGCCCGCGAGCGACTCGCCGCTGAGCTTCAGAACGATGCGCTTGTATTTCGCCGTTTTCAAAACAAAATTCCTCCTAAGAGAGTTTCCGTTTCCACCAAACTATTCTTTTTCCTCTATTCGACAAGGCGGCAGAAATTCCTTTAAAAATCTTCCGCCTCTCGAAAAAAAGCTGTTGCCAGCAAATGATGTCGCAGCAACAGCTCTTCTTTTCTCTCTCAAAGGAGATTACTGCATCTGAGCCTTGACCTCAGCTGCGAAATCTTCCTGCTTCTTCTCGATGCCTTCGCCGAGCTGGTAGCGGACGAACTCCGTGACCTTCTCGCCGCCGAGGATGTCCGTGACCGTCTTGTTCGGATCCTTGACGAAGAGCTGCTGCTCGAGGCAGACTTCCTTGTAATACTTCTTGATGCGGCCGTCGACGATGCGCTCGAGGATGTTCGCCGGCTTCTTCTTCGCCGACTTCTCGTTCTCTTCCTCGGCCTGCTTCAGCGCGACTTCGCGCTCATGCGCCACGACCTCGGCCGGCACGCCGGACTCATCGATGGCGATCGGGTTCGCCGCCGCGACCTGCATCGCAACATCTTTGCCGAGCTCGTCGCTGCCGCCCGTGAGGTTCACGAGGACGCCGATCTTGCCGCCCATATGGATGTAGGACGCGAGCTTGCCCGCCGTCTCGAAGCGCGTGAAACGGCGCAGCGAAATCTTCTCGCCGATCGTCGCCGTCGCTTCCGTCACGAGCGCCTCGACCGTCTTGCCGTCGATCTCGCTCGCGTTGAGAGCCGCGAGATCCGCCGGGTTCGTGTCAGCGATGTGCTTCGCGATCTTCGCCTCGAGGGCACGGAACTGCTCGTTGCCGGCTGCGAAGTCCGTCTCGCAGTTGACTTCGACGAGCACGCCGACCTTGCCGTCGTCCGTGACGTACGAAGCGACAGCACCCTCGGCCGCGATGCGGCTGGCCTTCTTCGCGGCCTTCGAGATGCCTTTTTCGCGGAGCCAGTCGATGGCGGCCTGCATATCGCCATCCGTCGCCGTCAGCGCCTTCTTGCAGTCCATCATGCCCGCGCCCGTCTTCTCGCGCAGTTCCTTGACCTGGGAAGCTTTGATTGCCATGTAATTTTTCTCCTCTCGAATATACGCTACAATAATGAAGAATTTCTGTTGAAAAAAGAGCAGGGCAAGGGATAACGTCGTCCCTTACCCCGCTCAAAAGGTTCTTATGGAATTATTCAGCGGCCGCTTCTTCCGGAGCTGCTTCGCTGTCGCCCTGACGGCCTTCGAGGACGGCGTCCGCCATCTTGCCCGTAAGGAGCTTGACGGCGCGGATGGCGTCATCGTTGCCCGGGATGACATAGTCGATCTCGTCCGGATCGCAGTTCGTGTCGACGATCGCGACGATGGGGATGTTGAGCTTGCGTGCTTCCGAGACGGCGATGCGCTCTTTGCGCGGATCGACGACGAACAGCGCGCCCGGGAGCTTCTTCATCTCTTTGATGCCGCCGAGATATTTCTCGAGCTTTTCCATCTCGTGACGGAGCACCTGGACTTCCTTCTTCGTGAGGACGTCGAACGTGCCGTCTTCTTCCATGGCCTCGAGTTCCTTCAGGCGCTTCACGCGCTTCTGGATCGTCTGGAAGTTCGTCATCATGCCGCCGAGCCAGCGCTCGTTGACATAGAACTGGCCGGCGCGCTCCGCCTCTTCCTTGATGGACTCCTGCGCCTGCTTCTTCGTGCCGACGAAGAGGACGCTCTTGCCCTCCTGCGCGACGCTGCGCAGGAACGCATACGCCTCGTCGATCTTCTTGACCGTCTTCTGCAGGTCGATGATGTAGATGCCGTTGCGCTCCGTGAAGATGTACTTCGCCATCTTCGGATTCCAACGACGCGTCTGGTGGCCGAAATGGACACCTGCTTCAAGTAACTGTTTCATGGAAATCACTGCCATGATTGGTGCACCTCCTGTTTGCTCTTCTGCACGCTTCATCGACGACGCCACCGCCGGAGCCTCGCGGCTCTCGCACGGCACAGGGTCATCATCCGCGCGCATGTTTTTTCTTGACACCGTTTGGCATTATATCATAGCAAAAAAACAAATACAACCACGCGAAAAAATATTTTTCGGCGCGTGTTTCTACTGCTTCATGTATACAACTGGTTTCATATGTTCCACATGGACAAACGTCGTTTTCATCATTATAATATGTGGCGTAGATATTCCATATTTTTATAGAAGGAGTGGTTTCTGTGAACCTATCCGTCAAGATTTTCATCGCCCTCGTGCTGTCCGTCATCGTCGGGCTCATCGCGGGCGAGCCAGCCGTGCCGTTCATCAAATGGTGGATCGCGCCGATCGGCACGATGTTCATCAACCTCATCAAGATGATGATCGTGCCCGTCGTCTTCTCGTCGCTCATCGTCGGCATGACGAGCATCGGCGACACGAAGAAGCTCGGCCGCATCGGCATCAAGACCGTTGCAATCTACCTCGTGACGACGGCCATCGCCATCCTCATCGGCTTCTCCGTCGCCGGCCTCTTCCATCCGGGCGTCGGCCTCGACATCGGCAGCGGCACGGAAGTCAAAGTGAAGGAAGCGCCGTCCATCATGCAGGTGCTCGTCGCGATGATCCCGGCGAACCCGATTGCGTCGATGGCGAAAGCCGACATCCTGCCGACGATCGTCTTCGCGCTCTTCATCGGCGTCGGCATCATCCAGGTCGGCGGCAAGCGCTCCGAGCAGCTCATCGGCTTCTTCGACGCGTGCGCCGAGGTCTGCTACAAGGTCATTGCCATGATCATGGCGATCTCGCCCATCGGCGTGTTCTGCCTGCTGCTGCCCGTCGTCGCCGCGAACGGCCCGTCCGTTTTGCTGCCGCTTCTCTCCGTCATCGCCTGCATGGCGATTGGCTCCGTGATCCATGCCGTCGGCGTCTACTCGACGCTCGCGCGCGTCTGGGGCGGCCACTCGCCGCTCGCGTTCTTCCGCGGCATGAGCGAAGCGATGATGATCGCGTTCACGACGTGCTCGTCGGCCGGCACGCTGCCCGTCAACATGAAGAACACGCAGGAAAAGCTCGGCGTCTCGCGCGAAGTCACGTCGTTCGTCCTCCCGCTCGGCGCGACGATCAACATGGACGGCACGTCCGTCTACATGGGCGTCTGCTCGCTGTTCATCGCGAACGTCTTCGGCATCGATCTCTCGTTCGGCCAGATGGCGATGATCGTCCTCACGGGCACGCTCGCCTCCATCGGCACGGCCGGCGTGCCGGGCGCGGGCCTCATCATGCTCGCGATGGTGCTGCAGTCCGTCGGCCTGCCGCTCGAAGGCCTCGGCCTCGTTGCCGGCATCGACCGCATCCTCGACATGTTCCGCACGTGCCTGAACATCACGGGCGACGCCGCCGTCGCCTGCGTCATCAACGAGACAGAAAAGAAATACACGAAAGCGGCGTGACCATCGCTGCACAAAAAACGCGGAGCTGCTGCACATGGCAACAGCTCCGCATTTTTTATGCGATGAATAACAAAGAGTTACTTCGTGCTCTTCAAGAGCGTCGTCTTGAGGAACAGCACGAGGCAGAACACGGCGAAGATGAGGCCGGCCGGATAGCTGATGCTCGTCGAGAGCTGGAGGCCTTCCGGCGCCTGCAGGATGTACGTGCTCGTGACGGCCGACATGAAGACGGCCGGCACCATCGGGATGAGGTACGCCTTCGTGCCCGGCTTCGTGCGATAGAGATACACGGCGCCCGTCCAGAGGACGATCATCGCGAGCGTCTGGTTTGTCCAGGAGAAATAACGCCAGATGATGTTGAAGTCCATCTGCGAGAGGATGCCGCCGATGGCGAGCAGCGGGACGGCGAACATGAGGCGCTTCTTCGTCTCGGACTGATCGACGCCGAGCCAGTCGGCAAGCGTCAGGCGGGCGGAGCGGAACGCCGTATCGCCCGACGTGATCGGGCAGGCGATGACGCCGAGCATGGCGAGCACCGCGCCGATGCCCGGCATGAAGCCGACGCAGATGTCGTAGACGACCGTGCCGGCGCCGCCGGCTTTCATGGCCGCGGCGAGACCGCCCGTGCTGTCATAGAACGTGATGCCGGCCGTCGCCCAGATGAGGGCGATGATGCCTTCGGAAATCATGGCGCCGTAGAAGACCGGACGGCCGAGGCGTTCGTCCTTCAGGCAGCGCGCCATGATCGGGGACTGCGTGGAATGGAAGCCCGAGCAGGCGCCGCAGGCGACCGTGATGAACATGAGCGGCCAGATCGGCATTTTCTCAGAGCCTAAAGGATGCAAGTTCGCGAGCGTCATCTCCGGCATCGTATGGCCGCCGACGCCGAGGAGCATGCCGCCCATGATGCCGAGCGCCATGATGATGAGGCAGGCGCCGAAGATTGGATAGAAGCGCGCGATGATCGTGTCGATCGGCAGCAGCGTCGCGAGGAAGTAATAGAGCAGCACGCACGGCAGGACGTATGTGACGGCCACGCCCGTGAGCTTCGAGAGGAGGCCGGCAGGGCCCGTCATGAAGACCGTACCGACGAGGACGAGCAACACGACGGAGAACACGCGCATGATGAAGAGCATCGTCGGGCCCATGTGGTTGCCGACAACCTCCGAGATGCTCTTGCCATCCTCGCGCAAGGAAATCATGCCCGAAAGGTAATCGTGCACGCCGCCCGCGAAAATCGAGCCGAGGACGATCCAGAGATAGACGCTCGGGCCCCAGATCGCGCCGCCGAGGGCGCCGAAGATCGGGCCGAGGCCGGCGATGTTGAGGAGCTGGATCATGAAGATTTTCCATGTCGGCAGCGGGATGTAGTCGACGCCGTCGTTGTGACGGATGGCCGGCGTCGGCTTGTCCGTCGGGCCGAACATGTGTTCGACAATCTTGCCGTAGACGAAGTAGCCTACGATGAGTGCAGCAAGTGCGATGAGAAATGCTGTCATGTTATAAATTCCCTCCCAATAAAGACGTTTGGATTCCGATCCAAATCTCGTACGATCCTCCTTTCGAATTCTTACTTGTCTAACAATATACCACAAAGCTTGCATTCTGTCCACCAATTCGTTATTTTTTCATCGTAGTGTGTCCGAGCCCATGCATCACTGTCGTGTTCCGTGCCATGTACTTCCCGAGTTTGGACGAAAGCCGAAAAATAAATCTCTGAAAAAGCAAGGAATTTCAACGATTTTCCTTGCTTTTTTTGTGCGCCTATGGTAAAATATATTTGTAGGTATATAAACTGTTTTGAGGACTGAATCATGTACGTCGAGAAATTCAACAACAACGGCACCCCATACCTCCGCCTCGTCGAATCGAAACGCATCCCGAACAAGGACGGCATCAAGATGCCGAAGAAGACCGTCGTCTTCAACATCGGCCCACTCTCCAGATTCGACGACGGCGAGCCGGACTATCTCCAGCGTCTAAAGGATTCTTTCAAGGCAGGTCGTCCCATCATTCCTTCCCTGCAGCCATACGCAGACGGACAGGGAGCTCCGAAGAAGAAAGTGACCGTCACGTTCGAACAGGGGACGGATGCCTGCGTGGCGCATCCGAAGAAGGCCGCGCCCATCGTCCTCGACGCGCTGTTCCACGAACTCGGCCTCGACAGCTTGTGCGCGACCATCAAGCACGCGGAGGGGTTGTCCTTTGACCTCGCGGGGCTGCTACGGCTCCTGCTCTTCGGCCGCATCCTCTCCCCCGCATCGAAGATCGCGACCATACAGCAGGCGTCGGATTATTTCGTGCCCCCGGCGGATCCTTCTTCCGACCACTTCCGCGTATACGACCTCTTGGACGTCCTCGCCGCACATCAGGGGCAGTTCATCCAGCGCATGAACTCCTCCATCGAGAAACGCATCGGCCGCAGCACGACGAAGCTCTTCTACGACGTGACGAATTTCTACTTCGAGATCGAGCGTCCTGACGAGGATGAGGAAGTGGACGGCGAGACGGTGAAGGGGCTCCGCCAGCGCGGCGTCTCGAAGGAGAACCGCAAGGAGCCCATCGTGCAGATGGGCTTGTTCCTCGACGACAATGGCATCCCCGTCACGGTGGAGGCGTTCCCCGGAAACACGCTCGACCAGGCGACGCTGCGCCCCGCGCTGAAGAAGAGCCTCGCAGGGCTCGACTTCGAACGCTACGTGCTCGTGGCAGACCGCGGTATGTGCTCCCTCAAGAACGCATGTGCGCTCGTCGACGACGGGCAGGGTTACCTCGTCAGCAAGAGCATCCGCAAGACGGCGGCAGAGGAACGGGAGTGGATTCTTTCGGACGAGGGATACATCCGTACGAGCGAGGATTTCCGCTACAAGTCGCGCATCGTGACACGCAGGGGGAAAGACGAGCGCGGAAAGATGCGCGAGCTCGAGGAGCAGGTCGTCGTGTACTGGAGCCGCAAGTTCTACGAACGCGAGCGCCACGAGCACGAGAAGTTCCTCTCGTTCCTGAAGAAGCTGAAAGAATCGCCATCGTCCTTCCGCGTGACGAGCCGCAACGCCTCCATGCTCTCGCGCTTCCTCAAGAAAGATGTCGTCAACAAGGAGACGGGGGAAATCACGGATTCGCGCAAGCTCCTGTCGCTCCTTGACGACGAGAAGGTCGAGGAATTCACGAGCAGCATGGGCTACTACCAGATCGTGACATCGGAGCTCTCCATGAGCCCGCAGGAAGTCATCGAGACGTACCACGGCCTGAGCCGCATCGAGGACCAGTTCCGCGTGATGAAGGGGACGCTGGAGACGCGCCCCGTCTTCGTGCGGACGCGCGAACACATCAAGGCGCATCTCCTCGTCTGCCTGATGGCGCTCGTCATGCTGCGCCTCCTGGAACGGCGCATCGCTCTCGGGAACAATATGAATACCGAGGGACGGAACTGGAGCTATGGCATGAGCTGCGAGCGCGTGCAGGACGCGCTCAACAAGTGGATGCTCGAGGATTTGCCGGGAGAGAATTACCGCTTCTGCAACACGGATGACAAGGATCTCGTGAAGATTCTTCATGCCGTCGGGCTGAAAATAGAACCGTGCATCTTTTCCCGTGGCGAGATCCGGCAGATGAAGTCGAAAGTGGCCGTGATGGCGTAGTCCATATAATTATGCAAAAAATGAGCGCCAGCCCTTGCAACATAAGGGTCGACGCTCATTTTATCGTCCAAACTTGGGATATACCACAAAGCTTGCATTCTGTCCACCAATTCGTTATTTTTTCATCGTAGTGTGTCCGAGCCCATGCATCACTGTCGTGTTCCGTGCCATGTACTTCGGTTCTTTTTCTCTTTTTTCTGAAAAGTGTGCTATAATCACAGTATCGCAATTTGTAACATCAGACAAAAAGGAAGAACACGATGAATGAAAATATGATCGAACTCTCGAAACTTGCGACGGAGCAGCGCAACCCGCGCACGCAGAACATCGATGAAATGGCGACGCTCGACATGCTGCGCCTCATCAATGACGAGGACGGCCTCGTGCCGTTCGCCGTCGGACGCATCCTGCCGAAAGTCGCAAAGGCCGTCGACGCCATCGCGGCGGCGCTCGCGAACGGCGGCCGCCTGTTCTACATCGGCGCCGGCACGTCGGGGCGGCTCGGCATCCTCGACGCTGTCGAATGCCCACCGACGTACCGCACGAGCCCCGACCAGATCATCGGGCTCATCGCAGGCGGCACGCCTGCCATCTTCAAAGCGAAGGAAGGCGCGGAGGACGATCCCGCGCTCGGAGCTGCAAACCTGAAGGCGCATGACTTCTCCGCGAAAGACGTCGTCGTCGGCATCGCGGCCTCGGGCCGCACGCCGTACGTCATCGGCGCGCTGCGCTACGCGCAGGAGCTCGGCGCGACGACGATCGCGCTCGCCTGCACGCGGCCAGCGGCCATCGCGAAGTACGCAGACATCGCGCTCCTGCCGCTCGTCGGTCCCGAGGTCATCACGGGCTCGACGCGCATGAAGGCCGGCACGGCGCAGAAGCTCGTGCTCAATATGCTCTCGACGGGCGCGATGGTGAAGCTCGGCAAGACGTACGGCAACCTCATGGTCGACGTCAACGCCTCGAACGCGAAGCTCACAGAACGCGCGACGCGCATCGTCATGGACGTCACGGAGTGCAGCCGCGAGGAGGCGGCTGACGCCCTGCGCCTGGCGGGTGGCCGCGCGAAGCTCGCCATCCTCCATGTGCTGACAGGAAAATCCATCGCGGACTGCGAGGCGCTGCTCGCTGAGAACGCCGGCCGCCTGCGCCCGGCGCTGACGGAAGAAGCTGCAACGGATCCAAGCGAGGACACTGCGCATGACGGAAAATGAAACGCTCGCAGGAGGCATCCTCGACGCTGTCAAAAAGCGCGACGGCCTTGCGCATCTCGAGCGCGCGTACAACTGCATGACGCGCCTGCGGCTCGCGTTCGACGCGGCAGGCATCCCCGACGGCCTCGCGGACGACATCGCGAAATTTTCTGGCGTGCTCGGCACGAATCCGGACGGCACGGAGCTCCAAGTCATCCTCGGCCCGGGCAAGGCAGCGAACGTCGCCGTGGCCTTCAACGAATTGCTTGCCACGCAAAATGACGCACGGACGAACGCAACGCCATCCAAGAACGAACACACGAAGCTTGGGAAAGAAACGACAGACGATGGCCGGCCGCAGATTGGCGATGGCAAGGCGCTCCACGCACAGATCCGTGCAAAAAACGCGACGCCCGTCAAGCTGTTCTTCCGCCGCATCGCCAGCATTTTCATCCCCATCATCCCGGGCTTCATCGCCTGCGGCCTCATCAACGGCTGCCTGAATGTCGTCGCGAAGGCCGCGCCTGATGTCACGAGCGGCGCGCTCTACCAGCTGCTCGCCATCGCGGGCTCGACGGTCTTCTGGGGGCTGAACATCCTCGTCGGCCGCAACGCGATGGAGGAATTCGGCGGCACGCCCGTGCTCGGCGCGATCCTCGGCGCGCTCCTCGCGCACCCGGGCCTCGCGAACGTCCAGCTGGCGGGCCGGACGCTCGTGCCGGGGCGCGGCGGCATCATTTCCGTACTGCTCGTCGCGATCCTCGCCTGCTGCATCGAAAAACGGTTGCGGCGCTGCGTGCCGGAGACGCTGTCCCTGTTCGTCACGCCGCTCGTGACGTTCCTCGTCTCGGGCGCCATCGCCATCGTCATCTTGCAACCGCTCGGCGGCTTCCTTTCGGATGTCATCGGTAGCACGGCGACGGGCGCGATCGCCTCGGGCGGCGCGCTGACGGGCGCGATCCTCGGCGGCACGTTCCTTCCCATGGTCATGCTTGGCATCCACCAGACGCTCACGCCGATCCATGCGGAGCTCCTCGCGCGCTACGGCGTGACGATCCTCCTGCCCGTGCTCGCCATGGCGGGCGGCGGCCAGGTCGGCGCGAGCTTCGCCGTGTACCTGCGCACGAAGAACGCGCGCCTGAAGAAAATCATCGCGTCCGCGCTCCCCGTCGGCATGCTCGGCATCGGCGAGCCGCTCATCTACGGCGTCACGCTGCCGCTCGGCAAGCCTTTTATCGGCGCGTGCATCGGCGGCGCGTGCGGCGGCGCCGTGCAGGCGGCGTTCGGCATCGGCGCGGCGACGCTCGGCATCAGCGGCCTGCCGCTCGCAGCCGCGACCGACAACATCCCCGTCTATCTTCTCGGCCTCGTATGCGCCTACATCGGCGGCTTCGTCGCGACGCTCGTCATCGGCTTCGACGACCCTATCGACACAAACAACATGGAAGACCCAGAAAGGTCATGATTTTTTGAATAACGGCATTGCCATCTACCCCGGCCTCGACAACACGCTCGAGGAAAATCTCGCGCTCATCGACACCGCCGCGGCCGCCGGCATCACGCGCGTTTTCACGTCCATGCACATCCCGGAAAGCGACACGCGCGCGCTGAAGAAAGACATCGGCACGCTGCTCTCCGCCGCCCGCGCGCACCACATGGAGGTCATCTCCGACGTGAGCCCGCAGACGCTCGCCGTGCTCGGCCTACAGACGTTCACGCCGTCGAAATTCCGCATGCTCGGCATCACGACCGTGCGCATGGACTACGGCTTTTCGCCCGCAGAAATCGCACGCATCAGCCATAACAACCAGCACATCCGCGTCCAGCTCAACGCCTCGACGCTGACGCCGAAGATCCTGCGCGAGCTCGCCGACGCGAAGGCCGACTTCTCGCGCATCGACGCCATGCACAACTTTTATCCGCGCGTCGGCACGGGGCTCAGCGAGGCGCTGCTCGTCAAACGGAACGCACCGCTCCATCAGCTCGGCATCCGCGTCGGCGCGTTCGTCACGACGCAGGACGGCCGCCGCCGCAGCCCGTACGGCGAGGGCCTGCCGACACTCGAAGCGCATCGCCACGTCTCCGCTGCCCATGCCGCGCGCCATCTCGTCGCGCTCGGCATCGACTCCGTCATCCTCGCCGACAGCCGACCGACCGACGCGGAGATCCACGCGCTCGGCAGCCTGAAGGACGACTGCGTCACGCTTGCAGCAGAGCTTCTGACAGACGATCCCGCGACACGCGAGCTCCTCACGCACACGTTTACGAGCCGCGTCGACGCCGCCCGCGACGCCGTGCGCGCACAGGAAAGCCGCATTTACATCGCAAAAACAAAGACGACCATCGCGCCCGAAAGCAACATCGAGCGCCGCCGCGGCTGCATCACCATCGACAACGAGACGGCCGGCCGCTACATGGGCGAGCTCGACATCATGAAGCGCACGCTGCCCGCCGACCCGCGCGTCAACGTCTGCGCGCGCATCGTGCCGGAAGACTTGCCGCTCCTCGGCTGCATCACGCCCGGCCGCAAATTTTCCTTCGTGCTCCATAGCAAGAACGCAGGCGAACATGGTATAATGAAAAAAGGCGGCATTGCCAGCGCAGACGTAACCGCAACGGATGCTACAGGCGCCAACGAACCGCCAGAAGAAACACGAGAGGAACCCGCTTCATGACCACAAAGAATCCCCAGAGCACGACGGAAGATTGCGACGTCTGCGAAATCCACCAGACGCACCCCGCCGCGCTCGAACTCGCGCGCCTGCATGAGGCCGATGACGAGACGAGCCTGCGCCTCGCCGAAGTCTTCAAGGTGCTCGGCGACCGCACGCGCATCAAGCTGCTGTCGCTGCTCGCGCACAAGGAAGAGCTCTGCGTCTGCGACATCGCCGAAGCGCTCGGCATGGGCCAGTCCGCCATCTCGCACCAGCTCCGCGTCCTGCGCGGCGCGCGCCTCGTGAAATACCGCAAGGAAGGCAAAGAAGCGTTCTACTCCCTCGACGACGACCACGTCGTCACCCTCATGCAGCAAGGCCTCGACCACGTGCTGCACGGCTGAAAAGTGAGGAATCCACCATGAAAAAGCGTCGCTTCGCAAAAATCGCCGCTGTCCTCAGCCTCGCGCTCCTCGTCTCCGCGCACGCCTTCGCGTCCCCGACGCTCCAGAACGGCTCGCACGGCCACGACGTCATGCTCCTCCAGCAAAAGCTCACGGAGATCGGCTACTCGCTCGGCAAGGCCGACGGCGTGTTCGGCAAGAGCACGGAACAAGCCGTCGCGCAGTTCCAGCGCGACCAGAAGATCCGCGTGACCGGCGTCGTCAACGCCGCGACATGGCGCGCGCTCAAGACAGCGAAGAAACGCCCGTGGGGCTCGGACGTGCAGCCGCCCGCGAAGACGGATGACGCGCCGACGGTCAAAGCGCCGCTCGCGCCAAACAACGTGCCGATCCTGCCGCGCGCGAAAGTCACGACGCTCATCCAGACGGCGAAGAACTACATCGGCACGCCGTACACGTTCGGCGGCACGACGCCGAAGGGCTTTGACTGCTCCGGCTACCTCCAATATGTCTTTGCGAAGAACGGCATCTCCATCCCGCGCCTCGCCGACGACCAGTACAAGCTCGGCACGCGCACGAAATCGACGAGCCAATTAGAGCCCGGCGACCTCGTCTTCTTCACGACGTACGAGCCCGGCCCTTCGCACTGCGGCATCTACCTCGGCAGCGGCAACTTCATCCACGCCAGCTCGAGCAAAGGCGTCCGCATCGACGCGCTGTCGAACTCGTACTGGCAGCCGCGATATATTGGAGGAAAACATATCGTCATGTAATGGTATCCAAGCCTCTCCCTTCGGGAGAGGGGGACCGCGAAGCGGTGGAGAGGGTGTCGAAGGTACGTCCTTTGGTTCACAAAAAAATTCACGTCGAAGGTGCGACATTCCTTCGCCGTGAATTTTTTTACAATCAGTTAAGCCTTACCTTCGCCACCCTCTCAGTCGCGCTGCGCGCGCCAGCTCTCCCGGAGGGAGAGCCTTTCAGTGCTTCATCATTTCCACAAATCGATCACTTGCTTCCCGATCAGCACCGTCGTCATGACGATAAAGAGCGGCCGCACGTATCCCGTCCCCTTGCTGAGCGCCATCTGCGCGCCGCACCAGGCGCCGAAGACCATCGAGACGCCCATCGGCACGGCGTACGACCACTGCACGAGGCCGAACGCTGCGAAAAAGCAGAGCGCCGCGATGTTGCTCGCGAAGTTCAGCGCACGCGCGTTCGCCGCCGCGCCGAGGAAATCATAGCCGAGGAGCAGGAACGCGAACAAGAGGAACGAGCCCGTGCCCGGGCCGAAGAATCCGTCGTAAAAACCGAAGCCGAACGCGACAGCCCCGGACAGCACGAGCATCTTTTTCGTCAGCCCCGCGAAATGATTCTCGCGCCCCCAATCTTTTTTCAGCACGCTGTAAATCAGCACGAGCACGAGCATCGCGAGCACGAGCGGCCGCAGGATCTCCGGCGACACCTGCCGCACGGCGAGCACGCCGACCATGGAGCCTATGAGCGACAGCGGGAACAGCCGCCGGATCAGCCAGCCGTTCACGCGCCCCGACCGCACGAACGTCACGAAGCTCGTGACCGCGCCCATCGTCGACGCCGCCTTGTTCGTGCCGAGCGCGAGATGCGGCGGCAGCCCGACCCAGAGCAGCGCTGGGATCGAGATCAGCCCGCCGCCGCCGACGACGGCATCGATGAACGCCGCGCAAAAGCCGAAGACGACGAGGAACGCGAGGATGTCGGGAGAAAGCAATTCCATACAGAGATCCTTTCACGGGATAAAAACAAAAACGCTTTTTCCATTTTATGGAAGAAGCGTTTTTCCGTCAAGAGGGTTCGTTGTAAAATGAAGTTGAACAGTTAATCAAAAACAAAAACCCATAGCGACTTCCTATGTTAAAATGGTTCTGCAAAACAATCATCAACAAAGGAGTATCGCTATGGATCAGAACTATTTTAACACAGATGAGGCTG
>NZ_JALFCU010000053.1 GCF_022771645.1 Selenomonas sp. | reverse complement strand
GAGAAACCTCGCATACGTTTCAGGCCGACGGAGCTTCCCATCCACGACATAAAGCCCTTCAAGGCGACGCTTGTCGATGGCCTTCACGATGTTCGGGCCAACGCCGGTGAGCTCGCTGATCTCCTTGTTGGTGAGCGAGTGGCGGGCCAAGAGGAAGCAGATATAGTCCTCCAATTCTCGCGTGATGAAGTGGTGCTCGGACTTGAACGGGATTTCCTGCATATGAGTGTGCCCGCAGTCCAGGCAAAGATATTGGACATTCTGAAAGCGGATGCTGCTGGTTCCGTTCCCGACAGGAAGATGCTTCAGCACTTTGGAAAGGCGCTGGTTGATATGCAGGCGGGAACCGTTGCAGAACGGGCAGAGGCGCACTTCCGGGAGCGCGAGCGTCCCGTTCATGCACAGGGATTTGCGCCCGTTGGGCAGAATCTCGCTGGTGGTATCCGTGTTGTGAAAGCCCGTCAGCGATGACGGGACCAGCAGATATTCTTGAACGGGAGATTCGTCTTTGAAGGGAAGAGGCAGTTGCTCAAAGCGAAGATTTTCGATATAATCCATGGAGAGGACATTCCTTTGTGTGGATTTACATTGGCTAGATGCATATCCACATCTTAGCGGATGTTCTCTTTTTTAACAACATGAATTATACGATAGGATTACTCATCCCACAGGTTTTGTGATTGAACCAAATTAATTTGCATCGTGGCAGGAATTTTTGCAGTCGATGTGGAATATTGTCATGAAAGAATCGCAGTTCAGACTTTTTTGCATCCGGCGGACGGCAACAGGATTTTCATCGAGAGGAGGCGCGGCGTCATGAAGGGGAAGCGGTTTGACAAGCGGCTCGACGGCATCCTGCGCGCGGCGCGCGTGCGCCTCATGGAGCGGCTGCGCTTCGCGTTTTTCCGCGGGCGCGCAGCGGAGTACCTCGACGAGATCCATCTCGCGCCGGCCATCCCCGCAGACGTTGCGAACGGCAAGCTGCTGCCGCTCGAAAAAGCGGCGGCGGATCTCCTCGAAGCGCGCATCATCCACGCGCGCCGCAAAGGGTATCTGCGGAGTTATCTCGCGGAAGTGCACATGCTCGACCTCCTCATGCGCCACCAGCACATCCAGACGATGTACTGGGGCCGCCCGGAGCTCTCGCTCGTCGGCGCGGCGAACAAGGCGGCGTCCGTGACCGCGCCGAAGAGCGAAGAAAAAGCCCGGCGCCTGCGCGCGGGCTTCCATATCGTGAAATAGCATGTCCCCATCGCTCGGAAAAGCGGCGGGGACGATGTTATTTTTGCAGCGTGACAAACAGCCGCTTGAAGGGCAGGAGTTTCAGGATGATGCAGCAGATGATGAAATCGGGGATGAGGTACGTTGCGTTGAAGACGATGGAATAGACGGCGGGGTTCATGCCCTCAGGGGCGTAGCTCGCGAAGAAGACGACGCCGCTGACGAAATGGCAGAGGAAACGCGCGGCGAACGCGAGCGCCGTCGCTGCGACGCGGTGCGCACTTGCGCGCGCTTGGCAAGGGCGCGCCCGCGACTGTGTCAAGTGTTACAGAAAAGCGCGGGCGTATTTGTTACGATAAGGGCAAGCAGAACATATCACAGGGGGCATGTTTTATGAAGAAATGGGCGATCATCTACTCGTCCGTCACGGGCAACACGAAGCAAATCGCGGACGCGATGGCGGAAGCGGACATGCTCCAAGGGAACGTCGACGTGTTCCGCGTGCAGGACGCGCCGAGCGACCTTGCCCAGTACGAGGTCGTGCTGCTCGGCTACTGGCTGCGCCTCGGCGCGCCGGATCCCTTGATGCTTCGCTATCTGCCGACCGTGCATGACGCGCGCGTCTGCTTCTTCCAGACGCACGGCACGTCGCCGACAAGCGAGCATGCCGTCACGTCGTTCGCGCGCGCGGGCTACCACCTCGGCGCGAACTGCGAGATCCTCGGCACGTTCGGCTGCCGCGGCAAGATCAATCCGAAGATGCTCGAGCATCGCAAGAACGCAGGCCCGAATGATCCGCACGGCGGCCCGCAGAGCGAAGAACGCTGGCGCCTCGCGTCGACGCATCCCGACGCGCAGGATTTCGCCGATGCGAAAGCGTTCGTCGCGGCGATGCAGCACAAGCTCGCGCTGAAGGAGAAATATCTCGCAGCGAAGGCGGCGAAAGCGGCCGCCGCAAAAGCCACCGCCGAAGCAGTCGCGAAGAAATAAACGCAAAGAAGCCTCACAAAAACTGAATAAAACGTTTTCTGTTCAGAAAATGGGATAAAGTTGCAGGATTTCGGATTGTTCCGTCCTGCTTCTTTTTTTATAATACAGACAGAACGAATTTTCAGAAAGAGGTGGACCACATGAGTGTTGCCATCGAAGTCGACAACGTCATCAAGCGCTACGGCGACCTGACGATCATCCCGGGGCTCACGGAGCACATCAAAAACGGGGAGTTCTTCACGCTCTTGGGGCCGTCGGGTTGTGGAAAGACGACGCTCCTGCGCATGATTGCGGGCTTCAACACGATCGAGGGCGGAGAAATCCGCTTTAACGACCGTGTGATCAACGACATCCCGGCGCACAAGCGCAACATCGGCATGGTGTTCCAGAGCTACGCGATCTTCCCACACCTGACAGTGCGCGAGAACGTCGAGTACGGCCTGAAGCTCCGCAAGATGCCGAAAGCGGAGATGAAGGAAAAAGTCGACAAGATCCTTGACGTCGTGCAGATCACGGAGTACCAGGACCGTCTGCCGGAGCGCCTGTCGGGCGGCCAGCAGCAGCGCGTTGCGCTCGCGCGCGCCATCGTCATTCATCCGAGCGTGTTGCTCATGGACGAGCCGCTGTCGAACCTCGACGCGAAGCTCCGCATCGAGATGCGCTCGGCCATCCGCGAGGTGCAGAAGCAGGTCGGCATCACGACGGTCTACGTTACGCACGATCAGGAGGAAGCACTCTCGATTTCCGACCGCATCGCCGTCATGAAGAAAGGCGTCATCCAGCAGACGGCGCGGCCGCATACGATTTACGCGCGCCCGTATAACACGTTTGTCGCGACGTTCATCGGCCATTCGAACCTCTTCCGCGGCCGGCTCGTCGCACACGCGGGCGGCCTCGCGGCAGCGTTCGCGGACGGCTACGTCCTGCCGATGCAGGGGCTGTCCTCGGAAGCGGCCGAGGGCATGGATGTCATCATCGCCGTGCGGCCGGAAGAATTTTCCATCAAAGACGGCGACGGCATCCGCTGTACGGTCAAGAGCAAGGTCTTCCTCGGCAAATACATCCAGTACGGCCTGACGTTCCCTGACGACATGCTCGTGCCGGGGCAGCCGTCCATCGAGTACAGCCAAGATGTCGGTCATGCCGAGCACATCCTCGAAGTCGGCGATACCGTCACGCTCCATCCGAACCCGGCGAAGGTGAACCTCTTCACGGCGGATGGCGACCACAGCCTCATGGAAGGGGTTGTGCGCGATGAATAGAAAGTTCCATTGGGATTTCTGGTCGGGCATCACGCTTTTATCCATGGCGGTCTTCGCGCTGTTCCTCATCTATCCGTTGTTCTCGCTCTTCGTCAGCGCGTTCCAGGATGCAGAGACGGGCGCGTGGAGCATGGCGAACTTCGCGCATTTCTTCCAACGCAAATACTACTACCAGTCGATGATCAACAGCTTTTCCGTCACGACATGCGTGACGGTGCTCGCCGTCATCATCGGCACGGCCGTCGCGTATTTCATGACGCTCTACCGCGTGCGCTTCAAGAACGCGGTCGAAATCTGCATCGTCATCTCGCTGCTCTCGCCGCCGTTCATCGGCGCGTATTCGTGGATCCTCATCGGCGGCCGCAACGGCTACATCACGCGATTCCTCGCGCAGTACGGCATTGATTTCCCATCGATTTACGGTTTCGCGGGCATCTTGCTCGTCTTGACGCTGAAGCTTTATCCTTTCATCTACCTCTACGTCGCCGGCGCGATGAAGAACATCGACTCGGCGCTCATCGAGGCGGCGGAAAGCCTCGGCTGCAGCGGCATCCGCAAGGTCGTGACGATCATTGTTCCGCTCATCACGCCGACGATTCTCGCGGGCGCGCTCATGGTCTTCATGAACGCCATGGCGGACTTCGGCACGCCGATGCTCATCGGCGAGGGCTTCAACGTCATGCCCGTCATGATTTACTCCGAATTCATCAACGAGGTCGGCGACCAGGCGAACTTCGCGGCGGCGATGGCGGCGCTCATGGTGCTCATCACGTCGAGCATCTTCATGGTGCAGAAATACATTGTGAACCGCAAATCGTTCACGATGAGCTCGCTGCGCCCGATGCAGATGGGCGCACTGCACGGCTGGAAAAATGTGTTCTTGCACGTCTGCATCTACGCGCTCGTCGCGCTTTCGCTCATCCCGCAACTCGTCGTCATCTACACGTCGTTCCTGAAGACGAGCGGCTCCATCTTCGTCGACGGCTATTCGCTCGACAGCTACCGCACGATCTTTTCGAGCCTCGGCACGGCCATCTCGAACACGTACCTCTACAGCACGACGGCCATCGCCGCGATCATCTTTCTCGGCATGACGATCGCGTACCTGACGACGCGTAAGAAAAGCTGGCTCACGGAAGTCATCGACACGCTGTCGATGTTCCCGTACATCATTCCGGGCTCCGTGCTCGGCATCACGCTGCTCCTCGCGTTCAATGACCGCCCACTGCTGCTTTCGGGCACGGCGGCGATCATCATCATCTCGCTCGTCATCCGTCGCCTTCCATATACGCTGCGTTCGAGCTCGGCGATTCTTTATCAATTGAGCCCGAGCCTCGAAGAAGCGTCTATCAGCCTCGGCGCATCGCCGCTGAAGACGTTCTTCAAAGTCACGGCGGTCATGATGCTGCCGGGCGTCATGAGCGGCGCGATCCTCTCGTGGATTACGGCCATCAACGAGCTCTCGAGCTCCGTCATCCTGTTCACGGGCGCGACGAAGACGATGTCCGTCGCCATTTATACCGAGGTCATCCGCGCGAGCTACGGCACGGCCGCCGCGCTCTCGACCATCCTCACGCTCACGACCATCACGGCCATGGTGATCTTCTTCAAGGTCTCCGGGCGCCATGATGTCACGCTCTAAGAGTTTTCTATTTTTCAAGTTTCATATATCTTTATCAAAAAAGGAGGAACTTTCGATGAAGTTCAAGAAACTGATGGCATCGCTCCTTGGCGCTGCCATGATCACGATGTCGTTCGCCGGCTGCGGCGGTGGCGACCAGGCCGCGACGAGCGGCAGCGGCAGCGGTGCGAGCGACGAGAACACGCTCGTCATCTACTGCCCGCATCCCTTGGCGTTCATCAATCCGCTCGTCGAAGAGTTCGAGAAGCAGAGCGGCGTCAAGGTCGACGTCGTCGCGGCCGGCACGGGCGAGCTCTTGAAGCGCGTCGAGTCCGAGAAGGCGAACCCGCTCGGCGACATCTTCTGGGGCGGCTCGCTTTCGACGATGAAGCCGAAGGCCGACCTGTTCGAGCCGTACAAGTCTGCAAACGAAGAGCACGTGCAGGCGGCGTTCAAGAACGAAGAAGGCTCTATGACGCGCTTCACGGACATCCCGAGCGTCATCATGGTGAACACGGACCTCATCGGTGACATCAAGGTCGAAGGGTATGAAGACCTCCTGAATCCGGCGCTCAAAGGCAAGATCGCCATGGCCGATCCGTCGAAATCCTCGTCGTCGTACGAACACCTCATCAACATGCTGTATGCCATGGGCAACGGCAACCCTGACCAGGGCTGGGACTACGTTGAGAAATTCTGCAAGAACCTCGACGGCAAGCTGCTCTCCGGTTCGTCGGCCGTCTACAAGGGCGTCGCGGACGGCGAATACACGGTCGGCTGCACGTTCGAAGAAGGCGGCGCGAAATACGTCGCCGACGGCGCACCCGTCAAGCTCGTCTACATGAAAGAGGGCGTCATTTCGAAACCGGACGGCATCTACATCATCAAGAACGCGAAGCACATGGAGAACGCGAAGAAGTTCATCGACTTCATCACGAGCAAAGAAGCGCAGACGCTCATCACGCAGCAGCTCCATCGCCGCAGCGTCCGCGATGACGTGCCCGCGCCACAGGGCCTCCTCGAAAAATCCGAGATCCACATCATCACGGATGACGAGACCGTCGTGAACCAGAACAAGAAGGCGTGGCTCGACAAGTTCAAAGACATCTTCACGAGCGTGCAGTAATCACGTCGCGCAAGAGAGGATTATCGGCAGGCGGCAGACATGCTGCCTGCTGATTTTTTGCCCGCAGTTTGGTATACTGGAAAAAACGGGGAGGCGAGGCGGACATGACACGATTCCAGCGCGACGCGCGCAAGGCGTTCCTGCTCTATGCGTGCGGGCCGGTGCTCGTCTTCTTCGTGCTCGGCCTCGTGCTCGTCGCGGCGAGCTGGCAGCATTACGTCGTGACGCGCAGCGACGACGTGCGCACGGCGGCCGTCGGCCGCATGGAGGCGTGGCTTGCGCTGTATGACGAGACGACGGCGGACGTCGCAGCTGCAGACGAAAGGACGCGCGGCGGCCTCGTTCCTGCGCTCCGAAACGATGCGAATGCGCGGGCAGCTCTGTCGTCGGAGCTCTACCGTGCGGCAAACGCATCGCGCTCCGGCGCGCTGTTCTTTTTGCTCGATGATGAGCGGCAGATCGTGCTCGGCAGCTGGAAATACCTGCCGGCGGCGCTCGACCGTCTGCCGCCGGACATCGGCTACCTGTCACGCTTGCACCGCGCCGAGGCGGAGCGCCTCGACGAATGGGTCGATGGCGAGAGCGTTGCGGCGCCCGACCTCGCCATCGGGCGGCGGCTGTCGCACGGCATGGTGTTCTTCCTGTTGCCGGGCCGCTTCCTCACGCAGGAGCTCTTCTCGCCGTATCTTGACATCGTTGTGACGGACGAGTACGACAACGTCGTGCTCGCGACGGGCGGCCGCTACCTTGAAACGGAAGGGCGCGCGCCGCGCAAGCTTGCCGCGCCGCTCCGCACGACGCAGCGCGGCCTGGCCGCCGCCCTGGACGAGCAGTGCTACGTGACGAGCGCGACGCTCTCGACGGGCTGGCGCGTCACGACGGTGCTGCCCGTGACGGACCTCCTCGTGCGCTATGCGATGGGCATGGGAAGCTTCTTCCTCGTCGCGCTGATCTTTTTGCCGCTGCTCTGGCGGAGCGCGCGGCGCGAAAGCGAGGCGCGGGCCCGCGCCGTGCGGGAAGAGGCCGCCCGCGTCACGGCCATCGCCGACATCCGCCGCCTCGAAAGCCAGTTCCAGCCGCACTTCCTCTTCAACACGCTCGAAAACATCAAGTACATGATCAAGCTCGAACCCGAGAGCGCGACGCACATGGTGCTGGCGCTGTCGAAGCTCCTGCGCTACAGCATCCATGGACGCGACCGCCTCGTGCGCTTCGCAGAAGACCTCGCCGTGACGCACGGCTTCGTCGACATCCAGCACTGCCGGTTCGGCGACCGTTTCCGGTACGAAGAGCTGATTCCCGACAGCGCGCTCGGCTGCTACGTGCCGCGACTCATCCTCCAGCCCATTCTCGAAAACGCCATCAAGTACGGAGAATCGGCGGATGGGACAATCCATGTCGCCGTCACGGCACGGCGTGTCGCACAGGCGACAGGAGATGCGCTTGTCCTCGACGTCTGCGACGATGGCACGGGCATCGGGGACGAAGAACTCGGGCGGTTGCGCACGATGCTCGCGCGCGAGGAAGACCCCGCGACGCACACGGGGCTCTACAACGTGCATCGGCGCTTGCAGCTGCTCTTCGGCGTGGCGTGCGGTGTGACGCTGGAGCGGCGTGCAACAGGCGGCACGTGCGTCACAATGACGCTGCCGTGGCAGACGGAAGGGAAAGAGCAAAAAACGGAAAGCGAGGGGACGGCAGATGATGCGGATCGTGATCGCGGAAGATGAAGCGATGATCCGGCGCGGCCTCGTCGAGACGATCGACTGGGCGGGCATGGACGCGACGGTCGTCGGCGAGGCGGCGGACGGCATGGAGGCGCTCGCCGTCGTGCGCGAGCAAACGCCCGACGTGCTGCTGGCCGACATCCGCATGCCGCGCATGTCCGGCCTCGACGTCGCGGAAACGCTGCGCGCGGAGGGCAGCCGCACGGCCATTGTCTTCCTCACGAGCTACGCGGAATTTTCGTACGCGCAGCGCGCCGTACGGCTCGGCGCGGCGGATTATCTCTTGAAGCCCGTCGAGGAAGCGGACATCGCGCGCGTGCTCGCGCAATTGCGCCCGACGGAAGACAGCGCGTCCGGAGTATCCGCTGAAGATTCGCTCGCGCTTGTCGGCTGGCCGCAGGCCGACGCCGCGTCCCAAACGGGCAACCCGTACGTCGCCGACGTGCTCGCGACGATCCGCAGCCGTTACCGCGAACGCCTGAGCATCGACGCGCTCGCCGACGCCGCCGGCGTCTCGGCGAGCTACCTGTCGCGCAAGCTGAAGGAAGCGACGGGGCACACATTCTCCGGCCTGCTCGCGCGCTACCGCATCGCGCAGAGCCTGCCGCTGCTGCGGGCGGGGCGCATGCGCGTCTACGAAGTCGCGGAGGCGGCGGGCTTTACGGATTACAAATCATTTTGCCAGGCGTTCAAGAAATATCTGCACGAATCGCCGCGCGCCTGGCTGTCACGAGAAGGAGAGACGCATGAAACCCTATGAAAACACCATCCTCATCAGCGACCTCGACGGCACGCTGATCCCGCGCGGCGGGCGCGTGTCCCAGGCGAACCGCGCGGCCATTGAGCGCTTCGTCCGTGGCGGCGGGCGCTTCGGCGTCGCGACGGGGCGCACGCCCGAGGCGGCGGCCGGCTACGTCGGCGAGCTCCCCATCACGGCGCCGAGCATCTTCTTCAACGGCGCGATGCTCTACGATTGGCAGAAAAAATCCGTGCTCGCGACGCGGACGCTGCCGGGCGGGAATATCTGGCCGCGCTTCGCCACGCAATGCCTCGCGCATTTCCCGCAGGCCTGCATCGAAATTTACACGGCGGACAACTGCAACATCGTCAGCGACCCGGCGAACGACGATCCGCGCCTGCCACACGAATTTTATCGCTACCGCCATGTGCCGCTCGCGGATGTCGCCGACACGGAGCGTACGCCGTGGTTGAAATTTTTCGTCTCGGACGCGCCGGAGCGGCTCGCCGTCCTCGAAGCGGAAACGGAAGCGTTTGGTATCAGCGCGCTCGCGCACAGCTTTTACTCGGAGGCGAACTATTACGAATACGTCGCGCAGGGCGTGTCGAAAGGCGCGATGCTCGAGGAGATCCGCCGTCTGCCGTCCAGTCAGGGCGCGCGCATCGTCGCGCTCGGCGATTACCTCAACGACAACGAGATGCTCGTGGCCGCCGACATCGGCGTCGCGTCCGGCAACGCGCACGCGGCGACGAAAGCGGCGGCGGACGTCGTCGGCTGCCGCGTCGAGGATGACCTCGTGCCGTGGGTGCTCGAACATGTGCTGTGTGATGGAGTGTGAACGACATTTGCGGAAAAAAACAGGTTGCATGGATTGACAATAAAATTCTTTGATGCTACGATAATAGCCGTAAGTTTTCAATAACTTGCAGGTATCATAAAACACTCGTAACTCCGGAAACAAAACGGAACGAAGGGCAGTCGGAGGGCCAACACCGGCTGTCTTTTTTTCTGCGATGGAGAAACGAAATTTCGCGTTTCAGCGTCCTTTGTTTTTATTTGGCATCATTGAGAGGAGAGCTTTGGAGCTAATGGAGGCATTCTGTATCGCTGTGGCCCTCGTCGGCCTCATGTATTTCGCGTATCGCGGGTGGTCGATCATCCTGATTGCGCCGATGTTCGCCGGCATTGCGGCGCTCGCGAGCTCGTTCGGCATTCTGCCGACGTACACGGAGCTCTACATGACGCGCATGGCGGAGTACGTCAAGACGTATTACCCCGTGTTCCTGTTCGGCGCCGTCTTCGCGCGCCTCATGGAAAAGGGCGGCCTCGCGGCGGCCGTCGCGGGCAAGATCGTCGAGGTGCTCGGCGAGAAGCGCGCCGTGCTCGCCGTGCTGCTCGGCTGCGGCGCGCTGACGTACGGCGGCCTGTCCGTCTTCGTCGTCGCGTTCGTCATGTATCCGTTCGGCGCGTACGTGTTCCGCCGCGCGGACATCCCGAAGAAGCTGTTGCCGGCCGCGCTCTGGATGGGCATTTTCTCGTTCGCGATGGTGTCGCTCCCCGGCACGCCGCAGATCCAGAACATCATCCCGTCGTCGTATTTCCAGACGTCGACGTGGGCGGGGCCGGGCATCGGCATCTTCGCGTCCATTCTGTTCCTCGCCATCGGCTGGGGCTGGATCACGCGCCGCGCGAAAAAGCTCCAGGCGGCTGGCGAAGGCTACGGCGCGCACACGGAAGGGCGCAAGCGTCGCGAGCCGAAGATCAAGATTCCTTGGTACTGGGCGATGGTGCCGCTCCTTATGGTCATCGTCATCAACGTCATCCTCTCGAACCCGTTCAACTGGTCGTGGGGCTATCATTGGGATGACGGCGCGCTCGACGTCTTCACGCCGCTCCACCTGACGCTGCTCGCGGCGAAAGTCGGCAAGATCTCGGCCATCTGGTCCATCAGCGTCGCGCTCATCGTCAGTTCTGTCGCGGCGGCGTACATCGGCCGCAAGCGCTTCATGGTCATGGATGGCTTCCTAGCGCCCATCAACTACGGCGCGCTCTCGTCGGCGGCCGCCGCGCTCAACGTCGCGTCCGGCTATGCGTTCGGCTGCGTGCTGACGACGCTGCCGGGCTTCGCGCCCGTCACGACGGGCCTCATGGATCTCGCGACATCGTTCGGCCCGCTCGTCTCGGCCGTCGTCACGACGAACATCATGTGCGGCATCACGGGATCGGCGTCGGGCGGCCTGACGATCGCGCTTTCCGCGCTCGGCGACCAGTGGATGCAGATGGCGCTCGCGCAGGGCATCCCCCTCGAGGCACTCCACCGCATCGTCGCCATCGCGTCCGTCGGCATCGACCCCGTGCCGCACTGCGGCGCGCTCGTCACGCTTCTCGCCATCTGCGGCCTCACGCACAACGATTCCTACTACGACATCGCCGTCTGCATGGCACTGAAATTCTTCGTGCCGTACCTCTGCGTCGTGTTCTATCTGCTCACCGGCATCTGCTGACGTCGAAAGGAACGGCGTTGCTATAATGGCACGCGTATCAGTACGAGTTCGGCGGCGACGCCCGCGCCCATTGGAATGGAGACAGCCTCCCGAGTCCCTCCGTGGAAGGATCGACCGTGCGGCTCGAAACCGGCTGGACGTACACACCGACAGAGACCAGTCCCGTGGCTCTCGACCTCGGCATCAGCGGCAGCATGGGCAAAGAACGCGGCATCGCGTTCCATGCGGGCGTGAATTATGCATTCTGAGATCGACTGAAGATAAGAAGATCGGCAAGGCATGACGATGAAAGAAGCGTCACGCCTTGTCGATCTTTTGTTTTTTTGACTTTTTTCAAAAAGTCCCTTGACATTTTGACGAATACAGGCTACTATAGACAACGTAAGTTAGCACTCAAACGTAGTGAGTGCTAACAGTGAACGTTGCACATCATGTTAGGAGGAAGATATATCATGATCAAGCCATTGGGCGAAAGAGTTGTCATTGAAGTTTCCGAAAACGACGTCAAGACCGCGAGTGGTATCGTGTTGCCGGACACGGCGAAAGAGAAGCCGCAGAAGGGCACGGTCGTCGCTGTCGGCGCCGGCAAGCTCCTCGATAACGGCGAGCGCGCCGCGATGGAAGTGAAACCCGGCGACAACATCATCTTCTCCAAATATTCGGGCACGGAAGTCAAAGTTGACGACAAGGAATACCTCGTCGTCCGCGAGTCCGATATCCTCGCCATCCTCTGAGCTTCAGAGCGACAGCGAACATACTTACATAGATTTTTTCGGAGGTAATATCAAATGGCAAAACAGATGCTTTTTGAAGAAGAAGCCCGCCGCGCGCTCGGCCGCGGCGTTGATGCACTGGCAAATGCCGTGAAAGTCACGCTCGGCCCGAAAGGCCGTAACGTCGTCCTCGACAAGAAGTACGGCGCGCCGACGATCACGAACGACGGTGTCACAATCGCGCGTGACATCGAGCTCGAAGATCCGTTCGAGAACATGGGCGCACAGCTCGTGAAAGAAGTCGCGACGAAGACGAATGACATCGCTGGCGACGGCACGACGACGGCAACGCTCCTCGCGCAGGCCATGATCCACGAGGGCATGCGCAACGTCGTCGCGGGCGCGAACCCGATGATCATCAAGAAGGGCATCAACAAGGCCGTCGACGCACTCGTCAAAGAGATTGAGACGAAGTCGAAGAAGGTCGAAGGCCAGGCCGACATCGCGCAGGTCGCGACGATCTCCTCCGCCGACGAAGAGACGGGCAAGCTCATCGCCGAGGCCATGGAAAAAGTCGGCAAGGACGGCGTCATCACGGTCGAAGAGTCGAAGACGATGAAGACTAACCTTTCCGTCAAGGAAGGCATGCAGTTTGACCGCGGCTACATCTCCCCGTACCTCGTCACGGACACGGACAAGATGGAAGCGTCGCTCGACGATCCTCTGCTCCTCATCACGGATCGCAAGATCTCCGCGATCAACGACATTCTGCCGATCCTCGAGCAAGTCGTGAAATCCGGCAAGCAGCTCGCCATCATCGCCGAAGATGTCGATGGCGAAGCGCTGACGACGCTCGTCGTCAACAAGTTGCGCGGCACGTTCAAGTGCCTCGCGGTCAAAGCTCCGGGCTTTGGCGACCGCCGCAAGGCCATGCTCCAGGATATCGCCATCCTGACGGGTGGCCAGGTCATCAGCGAGGAACTCGGCCGCAAGCTCGACAGCGTCACGCTCGAAGACCTCGGCACGGCGCACAAGATCGTCTCCACGAAAGACGAGACGACGATCATCGGCGGCAAGGGTGACAAGCAGCAGATTGAAGAGCGCGTTGCCCAGATCAAGCAGCAGATTTCGAAGACCACGTCCGACTTCGACAAAGAGAAGCTCCAGGAGCGTCTCGCGAAACTCTCCGGTGGCGTTGCCGTCATCGAGATCGGCGCGGCCACGGAAGTCGAGATGAAAGACAAGAAGTACCGCATCGAAGACGCGCTGAACGCGACGCGCGCAGCCGTCGAGGAAGGCATTGTCGCCGGCGGCGGCACGACGTACGTCGACATCCAGCCGGTGCTCGACAAGATCGAGGCCGAGGGTGACGAGAAGGTCGGCGTCGACATCGTCCGCCGCGCCATCGAAGAGCCGGTCCGCCAGATCGCGAACAACGCAGGCCTCGAAGGCTCCGTCGTCGTCGAGAACGTCAAGAAGGCCGGCACGGGCTTCGGCTTCAACGCGCTGACGAACGAGTACGTCGACATGATCAAGGCCGGCATCGTGGATCCTGCGAAAGTCACGCGCTCCGCGCTCCAGAACGCAGCCTCCATCGCCTCCATGGTCCTCACGACCGAGACGCTCGTCGCGGACAAGCCGGAAGAACACCCGGCAGCACCGGCCGCTCCGGCCGGCGGAATGCCTGGCATGATGTAAGGCACGGTTCATATCCAATCTTGATAACCAAGAGCATCGCTTTTTCGGCGATGCTCTTTTTAGTCCTATCGTCTGAAAGTTTAATGAAAGAGCAAATTTACAACTTGAACACTTTCGGATATAATATGATAAATCAAGGGAATCATAGAAAGGGTAAAGAGTAGAGAAAGGGAGTTCACTATGGAAATGCTTCTCGGTTTCCTCGTGCTGCTCGCATGCTTGCTTGTTGGCGTGCGTCATGGCGGCATCGGCCTCGCCGTTATCAGCGGCATCGGCCTCGTTATTTTCACATTCGTCTTCCAGTACAAGCCAGGCACGCCGCCGATCGACGTCATGCTCACGATCCTTGCCGTCGTCACGTGCGCCGGCTTCCTGCAGACGTCGGGCGGCCTCACGGTCATGCTGAAGTATGCGGAGGCGTTCCTGCGCAGCAATCCGAAGCAGGTCACGATCCTCGCGCCGCTGACGACGTGGTTCCTCACGGTGCTCTGCGGCACGGGCCATGTCGTCTACACGATGTTCCCGATCATCTATGACATCGCGATCAAGCAGGGCATCCGCCCGGAGCGCCCGATGGCCGTGTCGTCCGTCGCGTCGCAGATGGGCATCTGTGCGTCGCCGGTCTCCGTCGCCGTCGTCTCGATCATCGGCTTCATGGCGGCTGCCGGCTACGATTACTCCGTCCTCCAGATCCTCGCCGTCTCCATCCCGGCCACGGGCTTCGGCGTCATCTGCGCGGCACTCTGGAGCTATCGCCGCGGCAAGGATCTTGACAAAGATCCGCGTTTCCAGGAGTTCATCAGCGATCCGGAAAACAAGAAATACGTCTATGGCGATGTCGAGTCGCTGCAGGGCAAGGAACTCCCGAAAGAGTTCTATCGCGCGATGTTCATCTTCTTCGCCGGCATTGCGGTCATCGCGATCCTCGGCAACTTCCCGGATCTCCTGCCGCACTTCGTCGCCAAAGAAGGCGCGAAGCCGAAACCCATTTCCATGACGGCTGTCATCCAGATGGTCATGCTCCTTGTCGGTGCAGCCATCCTCTTGACGTGCAAAGTCAAGGCAAAGGATGTCGGCAACAGCCAGGTCTTCAAATCCGGTATTGTCGCCCTCGTCTCCGTCTACGGCGTCGCCTGGATGGCGAACACCTACTTCGGCGCGCACATGAGCTTCCTCAAAGAAGCGCTCGGTAGCGCAGTCGCTGCGTATCCTTGGGCGTACGCGATCATCGCGTTCCTCACGTCGAAGCTCGTGAACTCGCAGGCGGCGGCCATCGCGATCGTCGTCCCGATGGCGTTGTCTGTCGGCATGGATCCGGTGCTCATCATGTCGTTCATCTCGGCATGCTATGGCTACTTCTTCCTCCCGACGTACCCGTCCGACCTTGCGTGCATCGGTTTCGACCGCTCCGGCACGACGCGCATCGGCAAGTACATCCTCAACCACAGTTTCATGATTCCCGGCCTGATCGGTGTTTCGACGGGCTGTGTCATGGGCTTCATCATGGCGCACATCGTCATGTAATGCAGTTCCTTTCCCGATGATTTCCGCCTCCTCCGGCTCACGGAGGAGGTTTTTATTTTGCGCGTCTGCCGACCGTCAAAATGTACTGGAAACGTTGCGCCCATCATGGTATAATTCATAAGTCGGGGACTCTGCCCCCGCAGAGATTGTATGGCTGTGCCGTGTGGCACGGCGCAAGGCGGTGTTTTTCATCAGTACGACTGATACAGATAAAAAGTCGTCCAGCAAAGGCGAGTCGTTCCTCAAGGGGACGTTCATCCTGACGATCGCAGGGTTCGTCGTCAAGGTGATCGGCTCGCTGAACTGGATTTTCGTGTCCCGCATCCTCGGCGGCGAGGGCATCGGCCTTTACCAGATGGCGTTCCCGATTTATTTCCTCGCCATGACGGTGTCGCAGGCCGGCGTGCCGGTCGCCATCTCGATCATCACGGCGGAACGTGTCGCGCTCAAGGACATCTGGGGCGCGAAGCGCGTGTTCCGCATTTCCATGACGTTTATGCTGATTACCGGCATTGTCTTTTCGCTCTTGACGTTCTTTGCGGCGGACTGGCTCATCGATTTCCATTTCCTGCGCGACGCGCGCGCAAAGATGGCCGTGCAAGTGCTCGCGCCGACGGTGTTCTTCGTGACGCTGCTCGCGAGCTCGCGCGGGTATCTCCAGGGCTGGCAGCGCATGACGCCGACGGCCGTGTCGCAGATCGTCGAGCAGATTTTCCGCGTCATCACGATGATCCTCTTGGCCGACCTGTTCCTACCGTGGGGCCTCGATTACGCGGCGGCCGGCGCATCGCTCGGCGCGTTCGCCGGCGCCGTTACGGGCCTCATCGTGCTCGTGTATTTCCATTGGAAGCTCGATCGCGACATCGAGCGCGACTACGGCAAGGAACTCGCGCCGCCGCCGGGCGAGCAGCCGCTGCCGTGGCAGCGCGTCATGCGCCGCATCTTCATGCTGTCGTTGCCGGTTTCGGCGTCGAGCCTCATGCTGCCCGTCGTGTCGAACCTCGACCTCATGATCGTGCCGCAGCGCCTCGAGGTCGCGGGCTACAGCATCAACGAGGCAACGGAGCTCTTCGGCTACCTCACAGGTATGGCCGTGCCGCTCGTCAACCTCTCGACGATCCTTACGGCGTCGATGGCCATGAGCATCGTGCCGATCATCTCGGAGGCGCGCGCGCTGAAGGACATGAGCCGCGTCTACACGCAGACGGCGGCGTCTGTGCGCATCTCGAATTTTGTCTGTTTCCCGGCGTTCGTTGTCGTGTTCGTGCTAGCAACGCCGATTTCCTCGCTGATTTACAACGCGCCGGGCGCAGGGCCGGCCGTCATGATTTCGGCTTTCTCCATCGTGCTCTTGGGCTTGCATCAGGTTTCGACGGCTATCCTGCAGGGTCTCGGCCATCCGACGATCCCGATGGTGAACATGATTCTTGCGGCGGCGGCGAAAGTGCTCTTGAACTGGAACCTCACGGCCATCCCGTGGCTCGGCATCATGGGTTCGGCGTGGGCGACGGCAGCCGACATGGGTGTCGCGGCCGTCATCAATCTCGTGTTCATCTACAAATTCATCGGCTACCGTATGGAAGTTCCGCAGCTCGTCAAGACGGTCATCGCGTCCGTCGTCATGGCTGTCGCTGTTAAGGGATTCTACGATTTCACGATGGCGTGGTGGGCTATCGGCGCGGTCTCGACGTTCGGCGCCGTGTTCTTCGGCTGCTTCGTCTACATCCTCGTCATGGTGCTGATCGGCGGCATCCTCGAGGAGGACATGGCGAAGATCCCGATGATCGGCAAATACAGCATCCGCGCGCTGCGCGTGATCGGTGTCTTCAAAAACAAAACGGACAAAAAAAGCACGCCGGACGGCGCGCAGGAGGAACGCAAATGAAACGACTCGTGCTCGCCTACAATCCCGTGTCGGGACACGCGGCGCTCAAGCGGAAGATCGATTGGATCATCAAGGAATTCCAGAAGCGCGGCTGCATCATCATCCCGTACCGCACGCTCCGGCACAACCATCATTTCGCCGAGTTCGTGCGCGACGTGCAGCCCGTGGGCATCATCGCGGCCGGTGGTGACGGCACGGTGCATGAAATCGTGAACCTCGTCATGAAAAACGACCTGCAGCTGCCCGTCGGTATCATCGGCAGCGGCACGTCGAACGATTTTGCGACGTATCTGCACATCAACGACGATTACGATGCCTATTTCGATGCCATTGCGGCGGGCAGCACGCGTCCCGTCGACCTCGGCAAGGTCGATGACGAGTATTTCATCAACGTCGCGAGTGCCGGCGTCATGACGGGCATCGCGCACGAAGTGCCTCCGCGCCTGAAAAATGCGCTCGGCAAGCTTGCGTATTATCTGCGCGGCATCGGCGAGATCCCGAAGATGCGCGCCGCGCATTTCCAGATTGAGGCGGACGGCACGCCGTACGAATTCGATGCGTTTTTGTTCCTCGTCGTGAACAGCGCGACGGTTGCGAGCTTCAAGGATATTTTGCCGTGCGCGGAGATTGACGATGGCAAGCTCGATTTCCTCGCCGTGAAAAAAACGAATGTCGCGCAGGTCATGCGGCTCAGCACGGATCTCTTCGCCGGCCGTCCCGTGTTCGACCTGCCGTCCATCTTCCACGTGCAGGCCAGCCGGTTTCGGGTTACGGCGGACGCGGAGCTCTCGGGCGACCTCGACGGCGAGGCCGGACCGATGCTGCCGATGGAGATCACGACCGTGCCGCGGGCTGTGGAGATTTATTGCTTCACGTAAACTGGAGAGGTCAGCAGATCGAGCGGCGCGGCAGATACGGCGTGAAGTGCCAGGCCGCTCAGCTGCGTCGCGCGGATGTCAAACAGCAGCATTTGTTGCAATGGATTTAGTTCATTTATTGGCCGCAGCGTATCGCGGCGGTTCAGAAAATGGCTCGTCTTCGTAATGATCGGAAGATGGGCTGTTTTTTTTGCGCGATGCAGGAGCCCTGCGCCGGCTGCGTTCATCGCGAGGACGCGCAGATAGCGCGGGCCGGTCGCGTCGCAAGAACGTGCAACGTCGCTCATGAAGTTCGTCAAGAGGTGAAGCAGCGTGCGCGCGATGCGGGAACGCGGATAGCGGCTCGTGGCGGCAGCGCTGATGAGTTCATCCCATGAATTGGCGGCCTGCGCCTTATCGAGCAGGCGGTGTTCGAGGCCTTCGTTCATGCCGGTGATGGCGCGGAGCGCGTCGCCGTCCATTGGGAGCAGGCGGGTGAGCAGGGGGCGGAAGAGGTGGTCGTTGCTTGGGATGTCGACGGCTGCATGGAACAGGGCGTTGTAGCTGGATGCGGGCATGACATTTTGGAGGTGTGGAGAGGGTGGCAGAAGGTTGAGAGCTTGACGGATGGCGGATGCGCTGGCGTAAATTTCGTGAAGGGAATTGTCGTGGTAGGCTGCGCCTGTGCGCGGGATGAGGAGCGGTGTGATGTGCGGCGCATAACGTGCGAGGGCGCGGAGGTATTCGATGGCGAGGATGTTGTTCGGCGCGCGCAGGAGCGTTTTGTCGAGGTCTGTGCGCGATGTGAGTTCGGCGCTGAGCGCGGCGGCGTAGGATGCGCCGCCATCGATGTGGTCGTGGAGTGTGGATTGGAACGCATCATCGTCCATGCATGCGGCGGCGGCTTGGAGCGGGGCGAGGTCGCGCGACTCCGCGCCGAACGCGAGCACGTCGATGCCGAGCGCTGCGAGGCTCTGCACGCCGCCTTGCGCGAAGTGTTCGGCGCTGCGGCAGGCGAAGGCGTAGGGGAGCTCGAGCACGAGATCGGCGCCGTTTTCGACAGCGATCGCCGCGCGCGTCCATTTGTCGAGGATGGCGGCTTCACCGCGCTGCGTGAAGCTGCCGCTCATCGTGATGGCAATCGTGGCATCGGGATAGGCTTCGCGGATCTTTGTGAGCTGGTAGTGATGGCCGTTGTGGAACGGATTGTATTCGGCGACGATGCCGACGGTTTTGTTCATAAAAAACTCCAGATACAAGAAAAAGGAACGAAAGCGAGGCGCTTCCGTTCCTTTTTTGATTTCGCGTGGTGCCGGTGGCCGGACTCGAACCGGCACATTGTTGCCAATGGCAGATTTTGAGTCTGCTGCGTCTGCCAATTCCGCCACACCGGCAGGTGGTTCATGTAGTTGCGTCATGAACGAGATATATTTTAGCAGACGGAATGCGCTTTGTCAAATCAGAGATGTTTTTCCGTCAGCACGCGGTCGAGCTCGTCCAAGACGTCGTTGACGTTCTGCTCCGTGATGACGAGCGGCGGCTGGAAGGCCATGACGTTGCGGCCGGCGCCGTTCTTGCCGATGATGTAGCCGCGGTCTTTCATTTCCTCGAGCACGTCATCGAGGAGTTCGGGCGCTGGCGTGCCGTCGGGATGGATGAATTCCGCGCCGTCCATGAGGCCGAGGCCGCGCACGTCGCCGATGACGCCGTGGCGCGACTGGAGGTCGCGCAGGCCTGCGCGGAGCTGCTTGCCGCGCTCGTCGGCGTTCTTGCAGAGGTCGTGCTTTTCAATGTAGTCGAGCACGGCGAGGCCGGCCGTCGACGAGACGGGGTTGCCACCGAGCGTCGAGGCGCCGGGGCGCGTGTAGGTGTCGGCGATCTTCGCCGTTGAGATAAAGCACGAGATCGGCGCACCATTGCCGAGCGCTTTCGCCATGCACATGATGTCGGGCGTGACATCGTAGTTTTCAATCGCGAACATCTTGCCCGTACGCGCGAAGCCCGTCTGGACTTCGTCGACGATGAGCAGCGTGCCGTATTGCGCAAGAATTTCTTTCACGCGGTGGAAATATCCTTTCGGCGGCACGACGATGCCGGCGTTGCCCTGGATGGTCTCGGCGATGAACGCGCCCGGGTGGCCGCTCGTCGCCGTCTTGACGATGTCCTCGATGGCGTTCGCGCAGGCGAGGTCGCACGTGTCCGGCTTTTTTCCGAGCGGGCAGCGGTAGCAGTAAGGGTTTGGCGCGAAGTGGATGCCGCCGACGGGCGTCGGCGCCGTGCGCCACATCGTGAGGCCTGTGACGCTCATGCCGAGCTTCGTGCGGCCGTGCAATCCTTGACGCAGCGCGATGATCTCGCTGTTGCCGTTGTATACTTCGGCGAGCAGCAGTGCGCCTTCTGTCGCTTCCGAGCCCGTCGAGCAGAAGAAGCATTTCTGCAGATCGCCCGGCGTGACCTCAGCGAGGCGTTCGGCGAGGTTGACGAAGTTTTCTGTGAGGTAAATGTTGCAGACGTGCTGGAGCTCGTCGATCTGAGCCTTCATGGGCTCGGTGATCTCGGGATTGCAGTGGCCGCAGTTCATGACGGAGACGCCGGCGTAGCAGTCGAGGTATTTCTTGCCGTTGCTGTCCCAGAGATACTGCATCGAGCCTTTGACCATTTCCTGCGGGTTCTGATAGAAATGGGCGAGGCAGGGCATGATATACTTCTTTTTCTTTTCGATGATGGCCTCAGGGCCGATGAAATGGTTTTCGTTCATAGATATGCTCTTTCAAAAAATCAAATGGAGTTGCGCGATTCGCGGAAGCGGAACGTGCCGATGCCGAGATTGCGAGGTGTCATCGCTTTCACCATCTCCAGCATCTGGTCGTCGAACGCCATGACGTCGCGGCCGGCAGCGAGCTCGTTCAGCGCCTTGCGGTACATCCACGTGACGGTCGCCGTGAGGTCGGCGTCGTAGTCCTGCGCCTCGATGCGGTAGGAGGCGATGCCGCCCATTTTTGCGAGGTATGGGTAGAGGCAGAGGTCGTTCGCGAAATAAATGTGCGTGCGGCCGAATTGGTCGATGCGCATGCGATGGATTTCGCCCGCGCGGTCTTTGAGCGCGAAATGGCGGTCGAGGAGCTCGGGATTGTCGAGCTCGTTGTACTTCACGTTCATGCCGATGAAATCGTGGTCGCAGATCATCGATTCATAGCTGCCGTGGACGATGACCTCGATCGGGAGCTCGGAGCTTTCGACGATTTCGCGCAGCTGTTCGAACGAAAGCTCGAGAGACGCGCAGGCCATCGTGAGGCCGTTTTCTTTGAGGAAGCGCGCGGCGAGATGGTTGAAGAGGTTGAACGAGACATCAGCCTGCACGGGGAGGCCCGTGAGCGTCTTCGCGAGCTTCAGCGCGCCGAGGTTGCTGACGAGGATGCCGTCGGGCTGGCGCTCCCACGTTTTGAGACCCGTGAAGAATTGTTCGAGCTCGCCGCATTCGCGGCGCATCGTTGTGCGCGGCGTCTGCAGGATGACTTTCGCGCGGCCTTCCGCTGCTGCGAGCACGTCCTGATAATCGGCGAGCGTCCACGGGCGGTTCGGGCGGAATGCCTCGCCGCCGACGTAGACGGCATCGGCGCCGTGCTCGATGGCGGCTTTCGCGGTTGCGGGCGAGGAGCTGCGCACGGAGAGGAGCGGATGCTCGGCAAACGGCAGGTCAATCGCGCGTTCCTGCTTCAAGATGTCGTCCTGGAAACCGGCCTCTTTCACGGCATCCGAGAAGAAGCGCGGCTCGCGCTCACCTGTGAAGCCGATGTCCTTCGCCGTCGGCTGGCCGAATGCAAACGTCGTCGTGAAGTCGCGCGCGCGGTTGTCGTAGAGTTTTTTCCAGCCGGCCTCGTCCGTTGTGTAGCCCGTGGGGTCTTTGATATACGCGTCGATGGCGGCGCGGTATGTGGAGACGATGCGGCGCAGGAATGGCGCGGGACGCATGCGGCCTTCGATTTTGAACGAGAAGACGCCAGCTTGGATGAGCTGCGGGATGGCGCGGTACATGCACATATCCTTGAGCGCCAATTTATACGGCCCCTCGCTGCCCTCGTCGACGCGTTCACCCGTCGCCTCGTCGATGAGGTCGTACGCCCAGCGGCACGGCTTCAGGCAGCGGCCGCGGTTGCCGCTCTGTCCGAAGACGACGCCCGAGTGGATGCACTGGCCGCTTTCCGACACGCACATGTCGCCGTGCATGAAGTATTCGACGTCGATGCCCGTCTTCGCGTGGAAGTTCGTGAGCTCGGCAAGCGTCATCTCGCGGCCGACGACGATGCGCGTGATGCCGTATTCCTTGAGCTTCTCGATGGCGTGCTCGTTGTGCGTGTTCATCATGACGGACGTGTGCAGCGGGATCGTGATGCCCATCTCGTGCACGAGCTCGAGCACAGCGAAATCCTGCACGAGGATGGCGTCGGGACGGATGGTTTCGAGGTACGCGAGATATGTTTTCAGCGCCGGGATTTCCTCGTCGCTGATGAGATTGTTCAGCGTGATGTAGAGCCGCACGTCATGCGCGTGGCAATAGCCGATGGCCTCTTTCAGCTGCTCGTCCGTGAAATTGAAATCGCCCTCGTGCATGCGCATGTTGAAATGCTTGCCGCCGAGGTACACGGCGTCCGCGCCGGACTCGACGTCAGCGACGAGCGCGTCCCACGTGCCGGCCGGTGCGAGGAGTTCGACGGATTTCCGCGATAAAATCATGACAGAAGGAACCTCTTTTCTCCAAAAGTTGCTGCATCAAGTATAGCAGGAAACCAGCAGAGGGGCAATAAAAAGCAGGAAAAAGCGGATTTTGACGGGCGGGGAAGAGGCTGACACAGATCGTTTGCCAGCGGAAATCTCGCAAGGAACTCTATCTGTAATCATTGATATTATATTTTTGCCGTGATATGTTACTCGTAATATATATGTGTACAACAAAAGGAGATGGCAATCATTATACAGATTTCCAGTCGTTTCATCATTACTGTCTATGTTGTCTGAACGAGACAAAGAAGGGGCTGTGCAGCAGCGAAAAATCGCTAACTGTAACAGCCCTTTTGTAGATTAACGAGATGCTATAGATTCACCGTCAGCACCGCTTGAGCACTACAGCGCTGCGCGCCGGGATGTAGAGTTTCAACCAGCCTTTGCCGTCCTTGGCGTAGAGCGGGTCATAGTTCGTCGTATGCACGACGCTGTCGTCGGCGAAGCCGTTGCCGCCAAACGCTTTCGCGTCGCTGTTGAGCACGACTTTATACTTGCCCTCGGGCACGAGGAAACCGTAGTCCGGGAACGAGCGCGTCGGCGAGAAATTGAAGACGAAGACGAGCTCGCCGCGCGCGTAGGCCAGCACTTGATCGCCATCGTCGTGCCAGATTTCCTGCACAGGGATGGTTTCAATGGACGGTACGCTCGTGAGTACGTGCAACATGGCTTGGTCAAAATCGCCGAGCCAATGATAGCAGAGCGTCTGATCGTCGACGAGATGCCACTGGCGGCGCGCGTATTTGTAGCTCCAGCCGTTGCCCTCGCGCGGGAAATCGATCCATTCGGGATGCCCGAACTCGTTGCCCATGAAATTCAGGTAGCCGCCATTCATCGTCGAGGCCGTGGCGAGACGGATCATCTTGTGCAGGGCGATGCCGCGCGTGACCGCACCGCTCTCGTCCCCCTTGCGGAAATGCCAGTACATATCGGCATCGATGAGGCGGAAGATGATCGTCTTGTCGCCCACGAGCGCCTGGTCGTGGCTCTCGCAATAGGAAATGGTGCGCTCTCCCTGCCGGCGGTTCGTGAGTTCCCAATAAATGCCCGAGGGATGCCAATCCTCGTCCTTTTTCTCCTTGATGAGCTTGATCCAGTAGTCGGGAATGTTCATGGCGAGGCGGTAATCAAAGCCATAGCCGCCGGCCGCGAACGGTGCCGCGAGCCCCGGCATGCCGCTGACATCCTCGGCGATGGTGATGGCGTCCGGATTCACCTCGTGGATGAGCTCATTTGCCATCGTCAGGTAGCAGATCGCGTTATCGTCCTGATGCCCGTTGAAATAATCGCCGTAGCCATTGAAATCCTCCCCTAGCCCGTGGCTGTAATACAGCATCGACGTCACGCCGTCAAAGCGGAAGCCGTCAAAATGGTACTCTTCCAGCCAATATTTGCAGTTCGAGAGCAGGAAATGGATGACATCGTCCTTGCCGTAATCAAAGCAGAGGCTGTCCCATGCCGGATGGTCGTGTCGGTCGCCTGGATAAAAATACTGGTTGGGGTCGCCTGCGAGGTTCCCGAGTCCCTCGGCCTCGTTGCGCGCAGCGTGGCTGTGCACGAGATCCATGATGACCGCGATGCCCATGCCATGCGCGGTGTCGACGAGCTCCTTGAGTTCCTCCGGCGTGCCGAAACGGGAGCTGGCC
>NZ_JALFCU010000040.1 GCF_022771645.1 Selenomonas sp. | reverse complement strand
GGGGTCTATACGTTGCCGGAGGTTTGGGATGATGAGTTCGTCAACCTGCAGAGCCGGTACAAGCGTGGCGTCTTCTCCCTTGATACGGCTCTGTTCCTCTGCGACCTTACGGATCGCACGCCGCATCATTTCCACATGACGTTTCCGCAAGGCTACAATGTGACGCGACCGAAGGCCGATGGCGTTCGTTGCAACGTCGCAAGTGCGTCGATCTATCCGATGGGAATCGTCGAGCTCAAAACGCCGTCCGGCATCCGCGTCCGTTCCTATGGCGCGGAGCGGACGCTCTGTGACATCCTGCGTCCGCGCAACCATACGGACATCCAACTGGTCGCGGAGGCGTTCAAGCAATATGCAAAGCTGCCGACGAAAAACATCCTACTGCTTTCCGCGTATGCGGATCGCCTACACGTCCAAGGGAAAGTCCGCTCGTATCTGGAAGTTTTGCTGTAACGACGAAGCCCCTCATGCCTGCAAGTCAGCATGAGGGGCTTCGCTATATCCGCAATATTTTCAATTTCGTATCGCGTGGACGGAGTGGTGCTTCGCAATCGCATCCTGCAAAAAATCGCAAATGCGCGCGCGCACGGCCTCCGATTCCGCAAACTCGAACGAACGCCCGGCATAGCCGCGCAGATCATCCAGATACTCCTGCGCATCCAGCGCGACAGGCTCTGCGGCATCGTCATCGTACGTCCGCACACATTCCTCATAATCGCGCGTGAACCCGCGCCACGGCGCTGCGCATGGAGGATTCAAGATGTCAGAAAGATACCCTTCCCAGATATGCAGCGATGCGCTATCCTCACATTCCAACACGTATTCCGGATCTCCTTCGTAGCCGTCATAAAATTCCGTGTCATGAAGTGCTTCCCATTCTTTGCGAAACGCCTCATCCTTCATTTGTTCGCCTAGATATTTTTCGAAATCGTCCATTTCGATCACGCCTCGCATTGTATGGTGTACATAAAACGACAAATTTCGCAAAAAAGTGTAAAAATATGTCAGCCGCACGGCAACGGCAGTCGTCCATCAACCCTTGTCATTGTATGGATTCTGCGAGTTTTTCTTGATGGGCGCGTTGGAGGTCTTCACGGTAGCCGGCCTCTAGGCCGTTCCAGAAGCTTGTCGGTGCTCCAAGCACAGTTTCGAGACGTAGAGCCGTTTTCGGCGTGATCGCAGTTTCTCCATCAATCAGCTTGCAGATATGCTTCTTCGTGCAGTTCATACAATCTGCAAATTCTTTCTGCGTCATACCCTTGTCTTCGAGCATTTCCCTGATCGTTTCTCCCGGCGGGATGGCAATCGTATCGACTCCGATTTCCACCATGCGTTACACCTCCGATGCTGCCAATCACTGCAATGCGAATGATGTCGTGACCGTGACATTGTGGTTGTCCAATAGCTCCAGCAAGCGGCGTGATGGCCCGTTCGGCTTGTTTCTGCCAGATTCCCATGCTTCGACGGTTTTCTTGCTCACGCAGAGAAATTTCGCAAGCAGCGATTGCGTCAAATGGTTTCGTGCGCGGATGTCTTTGACATCCTCCGCAGAGAACTCTTTCGCTGGCTCCAATTCGATGCGGAACGTATCATGCGCGAGATTTTTTCCTCCTGTCGTTTCGTAGTCATCGATGAGTTCTTGCAAAGAGCCTGCAATCATATCATACGTCTTGCTCATACGGGGTCACTCCTTTGCTCTGTTCATGGATTTTTCCAGACGGTCGATGAATTGCTTGATGCTGTTCCGCTCGGCCTTGCTCAGATTTTCCATTTCATTCTTGGCGAAGACCATGACGAGAAACGTTTTGCCGTGAATCTCGAAATCGACATAGCAGACACGCGCACAATGCGACTTTCCACGGTTTCCGTAGGAGAACCGCATCTTTCGTAAGCGTCCGGTGCCTTGCATAACAGGGCCGAGCTTAGGATTTTCCAGCAGCATATTTTCGAGATCGCGCAAATCTTCATCCGTCAAACCGAGATTGCTCCATTGAGCATCAAATTTCTTGCCATGGATGAACTCGCGTGATGTCACCATAAAAAATCCCCTTCTTTTTGTATAGTAGTATTATACCCTATTGAATAGGATGAAGTCAATTAACATCGTCAAAACTTGAAAATATAGACTATTGTTTTTCCATAGCGCATCGTTTACGATAGACGATGTGATAGTTTACATACATCTTTTTGAAGGGGACGATAAATGGGAAGTAGAACATTTTTCGCGGCAGCCGTCTTGGCGGGCTGGCTCGTTTCATCGACTGGCTACGCACAAGAACTGCCGGACGACACGCGCTTTGACAGCATGTATGGTGCTGTCGAACTGGCGCAGGAGGAAGACGGCGGGGATCTGCTTTTCGCAGAGCCCGCCGTCGATGAGGAATCAAAGGAGGCGCTGCCATCTGCTGCGATATGCGGATATATTGGCGATGTCAGCGGCCTCGGTGATGCGTATGGAGCGACGGTCGCGGCGCACGTTTTTGCGAATTGCGCGCGCTACGATGTCGATCCCGTTTTGGCTTTGAGTTTGTTCCAGCAGGAGAGCCAATTTCGGATGGACGCCTGTTCGACCGCGGGTGCAATCGGTCTCACACAGTTGATGCCGGACACCGCAGCGGGGCTTGGCGGAGACCCGATGGAGCTCGAAGACAACATCCGCTGCGGCGTCGAATACCTCAGCGGACAGCTTGCTCGTTTTTCAGATGCCGGAGACCTCCAAGCGACGTATGCCGTTGCGGCCTACAACGCAGGCCCGCAGCGGGTGTTGGACTACGGCGACGTTCCGCCATATAGGGAAACGCGGAATCACGTCAACGCCGTAGCCGAGAACTATCAGACGATTTACGCCATCTTGCAGAATGAGGCGTGACACACAGAAAGAGAAAGAATGCAACAGGGGGTAGCACTTTTGAAGGAACTCCGGGACAACATGATCGGCTTCGCCGACCAGCGCATCGAAAAGATTTCCGTTGAGGTAGCGAAACACCACACGGAAACAGAGAACATGTTGGAAGAAGTCAGCAAGCTCATGGAGGAACACGGGATGCTCGACGAGTACAATCGCTTGTACAGCAAGCTGGTGCTGTACTTCCAGCACTTCGGGAGAAACTGCTATATGCAGGGATTCCGCGACCACGCCGAAATCAAAAAGATTCACGATCTGGGAGTGGATGCGCCCATGTGACGCATCCACAAGACAACAAGCCGGGGGCAGCACCCAATGGATGCTGCCCCCGGCTTGTTTGGTCCCGTGATCGGTTGCGGAACTGGTGTGGTCGCGATCAGGCGGCGCCGTTGATCGCGATCGTATGGCTCGTATCTTCTGCCTTTTCCGTCTTCGGCAGATGGACGCTCAGAACACCGTCTTTGTAGTCGGCCGTCGCCTGTCCCTCATCGATATTGTCGATGTAGAACGAACGGCTCATGCTGCTCTGGCTGCGCTCGCGGCGGACGTAGTTGCCCTTGTCGTCCTTCTCATCCTTCGACTGCTCGCTCTTCGTGGCGATCGTCAAGTAGTTGTTCTCGTAGGTCAGGGAGATATCTTCCTTCTTGAGCCCCGGCAGCTCCGCCGTGAGGTCGTAGCTCTCGCCGTTGTCTTTGACATCGACCTTGAAGTCGGGCATATGGAAGCTCTGCATGAACGGTTCGTCAAAGACATTCATCAGGCGATCGAACACGTTTTCGTCCTTCGAGAGTTCACTCTTCGATGCAAATGGAATCAAACCAAACATGATCAAAATCCCCTTTCGATTGTCTCGCCGGCGCTCGTGCGCCGGTTGGTATCTGTTGATGGCGTCAAGCGGGAGGATGCTTCGGAATCCAAGCGCCTGCGCGGCGTCCCGGTTCCTTTCCTTGTCCCCTTTCCCTCTTGACATCTATAGGATAACTCATAAAAGTCAAAAAGTCAATAGATCAAATAATTTTTTGACTTTTATAAGCGTGTCGTTACTTGCAGAAGTAACCGCGCATCACTCGCAAGGTGTCATCACGAAGGCGCTCGACTACGGCATCGACGTCACAGAGTTCGTCCGAAGAGAGAACCATACGAACGCGAAGCACGTCGCCGCCAAAATGGTGGTTACAGATTCCCGCGCTGCTCGGCATAGACTTCTGGCAGGACGGCGGCCATGTTCGTCATTTCCCGGATGCTGTGGCTGTAAAGGAGCTTCGCGATCTGGACGGCGGGAGCAGGCAGG
>NZ_JALFCU010000017.1 GCF_022771645.1 Selenomonas sp. | reverse complement strand
ACCGCCGGTGAACCGGTTGTCGCGCCAGCGGCAGAGCCGGGTAGCTGCGTCCGGAAGGGATAAACGCTGAAAGCATCTAAGCGTGAAGCCCGTCCCGAGATGAAGTATCTTGGACTCCTTGAAGAAGACAAGGTTGATAGGGTAGGTGTGGAAGCGCCGCAAGGCGTGAAGCTGACTACTACTAATAAGTCTCAAGCTTATCTTAAGCAGAGAGCCAATTTTGGAGGAGCGAAGCGACGCGCAAAATTGTGCGAGTCGCTTACGCAAAATCGCGAAGCGATTTTACGCTCCTATGTGCTCAGTCACTAGAATGTCCAGCATGGCGTTTTCTTCTGTATAGTTTTGAGAGAACAGAAGTTCTCCAATAAAATATCCGGTGATGATGCCTGGATGGTTCCACCTGTTCCCATACCGAACACAGTAGTTAAGCATCCAGAGGCCGAAAGTACTTGCCTGGTGACGGGCTGGGAGGATAGGAAGTTGCCGGTTGAGTTATGCGCACTCACGTTTGTGGGTGCGCTTTTCATATACATCGAAAATTTGGGGACATTTCGCGGATTTTCTAAAAAATATTTTCCGAGCAAGCAGGTATTTTCCGTTCTGTGTTGAATCTATGTAGCAGAAACATCGTAACGTCGCGTTTCACGAATATAGAGGAGGAGTTTTCATGGCAGAAGAACTTATGGCTGGTCAGTCCGACCGCGAAAAGGAAGAAAATATCAAGAAGCTGACGTCTTCCATCGAGGAGATCGCTTCTTCGACGCAGACGGTGTATGAGTCGGTCGAGCAGGTCGCGAAGAGTGCGAGCGCGCTCGCGAAAGCCGGCCAGGAATCCGTCGAGCAGGCTCGCTTCCTCCAGGAGAAGAATGCGGACACGATCAAGGTCATCGATTTCATCACGAACATTGCTGGTCAGACGAACCTCCTCGGCCTCAATGCCGCCATTGAGGCAGCGCGCGCAGGCGAACAGGGCCGCGGCTTTGCCGTCGTTGCTGAAGAAGTCCGCAAGCTCGCCGAGCAGTCCCGTGAGGCGACGGAAAAGATTCAGGCGACACTGAACGAGATGAACAAGGCCGTCGAAGGCATCTCGAAGTCCATCGAGACGACGGGCGCGATCAGCGAAGAGCAGGCTGCATCGACGCAGGAGATCACGACGAACCTCTCGCGCGTGACGAAAGCGGCGGAAGAGCTCAAGCAGCACGTCGAGCGCATGCACTAAAAAAGGCTCTCCCTCAGGGAGAGCTGGCACGCGAAGCGTGACTGAGCGGGTGTCGAAGGTAGACCGCACCAATATGCATACCGTATCTGCGAAGGAAATTGTTTCTTTCGCAGATTTTTTATTGACAACGTTCCTTGTTTCCTGTATACTATCTACCTGTGATAACACTTTTGGCGCCATCGTCAAGCGGTTAAGACACCGCCCTTTCACGGCGGGTTCATGGGTTCGAATCCCATTGGCGTCACCAAATTGGCCCGGTAGTTTAGTTGGTTAGAATGCCGCCCTGTCACGGCGGAGGTCATGGGTTCAAGTCCCATTCGGGTCGCCATTCACGCCTCGGTAGCTCAGTCGGTAGAGCAGGGGACTGAAAATCCCCGTGTCAGTGGTTCGATTCCGCTCTGAGGCACCATGTGGACAGCCAGCCCGCTCTGTGGAGCGGGCTTTTTCATGTCCTTGATCTGTGGAGTACGCGTAATCGGGGCGGTTTCGTCGTTTTTGATAGCAGCTCATAAAAATATTTTTCTGCGTGCTAGATTTTTTACAAAGACCTGCTATAATGTGGTTCAGATTCGAAAAGAAATACGTGCTTTTGTAGTAAGGAGAGACAGCATTCATGGAACAGTTTTCGGTCTATTTCATGGAGTTCATCGCGGCTTGGGGGTATGTGGCGATCGCCGTGCTCATGGCGGCGGAAAATGCCTGCATCCCGATCCCGTCGGAGCTCATCTTGGGCTTCGCGGGTTATCTGATCTTTGACGGGCAACTTGGCTTCGGTGGGGCGCTCGTGGCGGGCATGGTCGGCGGTTTGCTTGGCTCGTTCTTTGCGTACTACGTCGGCCATTATGGCGGGCGTTCGTTCGTCGACACATATGGCCACTATTTCTTCATCAAGAAGAGCCATGTCGACATCGCGCAGAACTGGTTTGACAAATATGGCCTCAAGGCCGTGTTCTTCAGCCGCATGCTGCCGGTCGTGCGCACGTTCATCTCGCTGCCGGCGGGCTTCGCGCATGTCGATGCGAAGAAATTCTTCATCTGCACGGTTGCGGGCTCGCTGCCTTGGACGGCGCTGATTCTCTTCGCGGGCATGATGCTCGGCAAGAGCTGGCAGATCATGCTGCAGATCGGCCACGAGGCGAGCCTCGTCTTCGTCGGCATCTGCGCCGTGGTGATCGCGGTGATCTATTTGCGTCACCGCCGAAAAACAGCCGAAGCGGCGGCGGTGGATCCGGAGTAAAACGTTGCCTCGATTGCCAGCCTTCCCCAAGGGGGAAGGGGGACCGCGAAGCGGTGGAAAGGGTGTCGAAGGCAGGGCTGATCTTTATCGTAAAAATTCCCATCGAAGGGAGTTCTTCCTTCGATGGGAATTTTTGCATAAATACGTATAGGCGTACCTTCGCCACCCTCTCCGCCTCGCATACGCTCGGCACCTCTCCCCTAGGGGAGAGGCTTTCGGATTTGGAGCGTTCAGCGACTGATGGGACAAATCTAGTTTTGTGATAACTCCGTTTCATTTCATCAAAAAGAACAGCACCGGGAAGATCACGACGAGGTACGCAGCGGTCGTGACGAGGAAGCTCGTGGCGGCGAGGTCGACGTTGAGCTTGTAGAGGCGCGTCGAGAGGACGGCGTTGATGGCCGTCGGGCAGCACGAGAGGATGATGATCGTGTGGCGGAGCACGGGATCGGCGACGAGGGGCTTCGCGATGAGGTACGTGACGACAGGCATGAGGACAAAGCGCAGGAACGTGAGGCTCCGGATGCGGCCAAGGTTGCGGCGCGCTGCGCCGAAGCTCAAGAGGAAGCCGACGGGTAGCATGGCCGACCATGCGCCGATGTGGACGAGGCTCTGGAACACGGGCCCGAACGCAGCAGGACGCGCGACGCCGCAGGCGTTGAGCACGAGGCCGAGGATCATGCCGACGAGGCACATCTGGTTCGGCGTCAGGAACATATCGCGGAGGTCGCGCAGGCGGCTGCGGTGTTCGGCTGCGAGCCCGGCGGCCTTGCGCTGGCAGAAGCGCGCGTACGGGAAGACGACGAGGCAGAGCAGCACATTCTGGAACGCACCGATGAGCTGCGTGTAGGCGAAGCCTTCTTCATTATAGAGGATGAAGGCGCAGACGCCGCCAAGCGTGCCGAGATTCGCGAGCATGGCGCTCGCGACGTAGGCGCCGCGGTCGAGGTAGTCCGGCAGCCGCCGCGCGAACAGCAGGTAGCCGACGCCGCCTGGGAACAGCACGAGGTAAAAGCCGAAAAGCGGCAGGAGCAAGAGGCTCCACGTCAGAGGCAGCACCCAGAACGACAACAGCGCGAGGATCGTGTTGACGATGATGATGTTGAACCGGATCAGGCGGTCGTTTGTGCGCTGCGTGATGAGATGGCGCTGTTTCAGGGCGTAGCCGCAGACGAGCGGCGCGATGAGGTCGGTGACGACGAAAAACAAGCGGAGCGTGGCAGCATCCAAGAGCGTTCCTTCTTTCTATCAACGGACGTATGCGTCTATTGTATGCGCCTGAGTGGAAAATAAAAATGAAAAATTGATAAAAATAAAAAGGCGGGTGCTTTGTTTTCGAACCACTGATATAATAGAACGAAAGTGTATCGAATTTGTGAGGGGGAAAAACGATGAAGCGGATAGAGCGGATTTATGACTTCATCAAGCAGGAGTCCGCGAAATTCACGAAGGACACGCTCGCGGCGAAGGAAGGGCTCGATGCGCAGGAAATTGCGGACGCGCTGAACATCTTGCGCAACAACGTCTCAAAGGAGCTCAACGAGCTCGTGCGACAGGAGCTCATCGTGAAGTTCGGAGGGCGGCCCGTGCACTACGTCGACCGCGCGGCGCTCGAACAGCTCTATGAAATCGCGCTGCCGCCGGAGCCGCTCGTCTATGAGAGCTTCGCGGCATGGAAAGCGTCCGTCGCGTCGGAGAAGAAGACGGCCGAGCCGTTTGACGCGCTCATCGGCGCGCACAGGAGCCTCAAACGGCAGGTCGAGCAGGCGAAGGCCGCAATCCTCTATCCGCCGGACGGACTGCACACGCTCATCGTCGGCCAGACGGGCGTCGGCAAGACGCTGTTCGCACACCTCATGTTCGCGTACGGCAAGACGATGGGGCGCTTCGCCGACGACGCGCCGTTCGTGACGTTCAATTGCGCGGACTACTACAACAACCCGCAGCTTCTGCTCTCGCATATTTTCGGCCACATCAAAGGCGCGTTCACGGGCGCGGACCAGGCGAAGGCCGGCCTCGTCGAGGAGGCGGACGGCGGCGTGCTGTTCCTCGACGAGATCCACCGCCTGCCGCCCGAGGGCCAGGAAATGATCTTTTATTTCATGGACACGGGCACGTACAACCGCCTCGGCGAGACGACGCGCGCGCGCAAAGCGAAGGTGCTGATCATCGGCGCGACGACGGAAGACCCGAAGTCCGCGCTGACGAAGACGTTCGTGCGCCGCATCCCGAACATCATCGCCATCCCGACGCTCGAGTCGCGCTCGCTCGGCGAGAAGATGGACATCATCCGGATGCTCTTCACCGACGAGGCGCAGCGCGTGAAAAAGCCGATCCGCATCTCCGTCGAGGCCGTGAAGAGCCTCATCGGCAGCATCGGCACGGGCAACGTCGGCCAACTGAAGAGCAACATCAAGCTCTTGTGTGCGCAGGCGTTCCTCAACGGCATCGACAATCCCGAGTACATCGAGGTCGATTTCCGCATGCTGCCGCAGTCCATCAAGAACGGCCTGCTGACGCTCTCGGCGAACCGCCAGGCGCTGACGGAGCTCACGAAGTACCTCGCCGAGCCCATGGTCATTGAGCCGCCGGGACGCAAGCGCGTGCAGACGGGTGACAGCGCGCAGGACCAGCAGGCGTTCAACCTGTATCGTGTCGTGGAAGATAAAGTGGAGCTGCTGAAAGGCGAAGGCATCAGCGACGACCTCATCAAGCAGATCGTCGCGACGGACGTCAACGTCTACATCCGCCAGCTCTATGACAAGCGCGACAGCGTCACGCTCTCGACGCGCGACCGTTTGCTGAAGATTGTCGACGAGCCGCTCGTCGATTTTTCCGAACAGATTTCGCTCTACGTGCAAAAGCGGCTGAACCGCAGTTACCGCGACCGCTTCCTCTACGCGTTCAGCCTGCATCTCTCCGCGTTCCTGAAGCGCATCAAGGACAAGGAGGTCATCCCGTACTCCGAGATCGCCGGCGCGATCGAGCAGGACTCGCTGTACTATCAGGTCGCGCTCGAGATCAAAGTGCGCATCGAAAAGCACTACCGCGTGACCGTGCCGCCGACAGAGGTCGAGTACATCGCGCTGCTCTTGGAGTCGGCCGAGGACGACGACCTCGAAGAAAAAGTCATCATCCTCGTCGCGATGCACGGCGCGCAGACGGCGAGCTCGATGGTCGACGTCGCGCAGAAGCTGTTCAACACACAGGACACGAACCTCATCCCCATCGACATGCCGCTCGACAAGGACCCGCAGGAAATCGCGGACAACGTGCTCATGATGCTGCGGGGCATGAACTGCCGCCAAGGCGTGCTGATCCTCGCGGACATGGGCTCGCTCGTCAACCTCGGCGCGGCCATCCACGAGCAGCTGCACATCCCCGTGCGCACGCTCGACATGGTGTCGACGCCGCTCATCCTCGAGGCGATGCGCAAGGCCGACATCGCCGGCATGGACCTCGAGAGCATCTATGAATCGCTGTCGAGCTTCCGCGGCTACGAGACGATCGACGTCGCGGAGAGCCGCGCCGAGGACGGCCGCCAGGAAGCCGTCGTGACGATCTGCTCGACGGGCAAGGGCGCGGCGCTGAAGCTGAAGTCGCTCGTCGAAGCCGTGCTGAAGGAAGCGGGCAAGAACATCGCCGTGCTGCCGGTCGGCCTCGTGAACCTCGAAGAGCACCTCAAGGACATGGAGGCCGAGTACGCCATCCGCGCGACGGTCGGCATGAAAAAACCGGAGCTCCCGATCCCGTTCATCCCGATCGAGGAATTCGTCGGCGGTGCGGGCGAAGACCGCCTGCTCGACATCCTGCGCGGACGCAAGAGCGGCGGCACGCCCCTCGCGCTGCGCGCCGAGGAAGGACAGAAGAGCATCGTCGTGCGCAAGCTCTGCGAAGAATCGCTGACGAGGTTCCTCACGTACCTCAACCCGGCGAAAATCATGGACAGCCTCATGGAGTTCGACCGCGTGCTCGAGCAGGAGCTCGGCAAGCAATTCTCGAAGCCCATCCGCATCCGTATCATTGTCCACTGCGGGTGTGCGCTTGAACGCGCCGTAACAAGAACGCCGCTGCGTTATGAAGACGATAAATCCGAGGTTGATACACAAAAACTCGCGGCGATACAAAAGGCCGCAGGCGTGTTTGAAAATACGCTCAAACTGAGATTTGATGCGGACGAGCTCTGCTTTATGGCCAAAATGATTTGAAACGCGAACACGGAAAACAGAAATGCGTCGAAATAAAAATACACTTTCTCGTACTGCTGTTGGGGAAGTGTATTTTTATTTTCTATCGTTTTCGGATTCAGGAAAAATTCAGTATCACTTTTCGACGCTAGTGTATCGTTTTTGGAGGAAACCGTATCGTGAAAAATTTCTGGAAAATTTCGGGTGGAAAAAAGTCCACAAAAAGGCACGAGTTTCCGCGTTCCCGCATTTGTTCCATGCTTTTTGTATGCTTGATACACAAAGTTGGCACGCCACTTGCAATATAATAGGGCGTCATCATAAAGAGTCGAGAAAGAGGCTCAAAGGAGGTAACGACATGTTTGGTATCATTGTTGGCACGCATGGCCTTTTCGCAAAGGAGCTCGTGAAGTCCTGCGAAATGATCTGCGGCGAACAGAAGAACGTCCGTGCCGTCACGCTCGTCCCGGGCGAAGGCCCTGACGACGTCGTGAAGAAGTACGAGGCCGCGATCAAGGAGCTCGACTGCGACGGTGGCGTGCTGTTCCTGAACGACCTGTTCGGCGGCAGCCCGTACAACGCCGCGTGCCGTCTCGTCATGACGAATGACAAGTACGGCATCGTCACGGGCGTGAACCTGCCGATGCTCATCGAGATGACGAGCGCGCAGCTCATCGATGACGGCTCGGATATCCAGGCGCTCATGGCAAAAGCGGTCGAGGCGGGCAAGAACGGCACGCAGACGTTCCATTCCAGCCAGATCGCAGAAGACGAGGAGGATGATCTCTAATGAACATTGTATTGGCACGTATCGATGACCGTCTCATCCATGGCCAGGTCGCCACGGTCTGGTCGAAAGCGACGAACTGCCAGCGCATCATCGTCTGCGATGACGATGTCGCAAACGACAAGATCCGCGCGACGCTCCTGAAGCAGGTCGCACCGGCCGGCATGAAGAGCCATGTCGTCACGCTCGACAAGGCGATCCGCGTGTACAACAACCCGAAGTACGAGAACGAGCGCTGCCTGCTGCTCTTCACGAAGCCGGCGAGCGTGCTTTATCTCGTCGAGCATGGCGTGGACATCAAGAGCGTCAACATCGGCGGCATGAGCTTCCACGAGGGCAAGAAGCAGGTCTCGTCCGCTGTCTCCGTCGATGCGGAAGACATCGATGCGTTCAACAAGCTGCATGAAAAGGGCATCGAGCTCGAAGTCCGCAAAGTCGATACGGACAAGAAACAGGATATGATGGAGCTGCTCAAGAAAGCATAAAGAGAAGCAGCCCGCATGGATAAAGGTGGATGCCCGGAGGGCCCCGGGCGTCCATCGGGGGAATCTTTCAGATACTTTATTGGAGGGAAAAACATCATGGAACTTAGCGGTATCCAAATCATCCTCATCTTTATCGTGTCGGCCGTTGCCGGCATGGGCTCCGTGCTTGATGAGCTGCAGACGCATCGTCCGCTCATCGCTTGCACGGTCACGGGTCTTATTCTTGGCGATATGACGACCGGTATCATCATCGGTGGTACGCTCGAAATGATCGCACTCGGCTGGATGAATATCGGCGCTGCCATGGCGCCAGATGCGGCGCTCGCGTCCGTCATCTCGACGATCCTCGTCGTCGCCGGCCATCAGGACATCGCCGCTGGTATCGCCATCGCGATGCCGCTCGCGGCTGCCGGCCAGGTGCTCACGATCCTCTGCCGTACGCTGACGGTCGTGTTCCAGCATTGGGCTGACGGCTTCGCCGAGAAGGGCGAGCTCCGCGGCATCGACCTCTGCCACCTTGGCGCTCTGGGCATCCAGGCGCTCCGCGTTTCCGTCCCGTCCACGCTCGTCGCCATGTACATCGGCACCGGCGCTGTCCAGTCCATGCTCGACGCCATCCCGCAGGTCGTCACGGGCGGCCTCCAGGTCGCCGGCGGCTTCATCGTCGTCGTAGGTTATGCGATGGTCATCAACATGATGGGCGCGAAATACCTCATGCCGTTCTTCTTCCTCGGTTTCGTCATCGCTGCGTTCACGAACTTCAACCTCGTCGCCCTCGGCGTCATCGGCCTCGTGTGCGCGATCGTCTACATCCAGCTCAACCCGAAATATGCGGCGGTTGCGGCGGCTCCGGCAGCGGCAGCAGGCAGCTCCTCGGGTGCTGACGACGATCTCGACGACGAACTCGACTAATCGGGCAGGAGGTATTAGATCATGGAAAAGAAACTGACGCAAAGCGATTTTTTCTGGGCGTTCGTCCGCTCGAACTTCCTGCAGGGCTCCTGGAACATGGAACGTATGCAGGCTCTCGGATATGCATTCGGCATGGTGCCGATCCTGCGCCGTCTCTATGAGGGCGAGGAACTCAAGAAGGCCATGAAGCGCCATCTCGAGTTCTACAACACGCAGCCGTTCGTCACGGCGCCGATTATCGGCATCACGGCGGCCATGGAAGAGAAGCGCGCGAACGGCGCGGACATCCCTGACGGCGTCATCAACGGCATCAAGGTCGGCATGATGGGCCCTCTCGCCGGCGTCGGCGACCCGATTTTCTGGGGCACGCTCCGTCCGATCACGGCGGCCCTCGGCGCATCGTTCGCCATCTCCGGCAGCATCCTCGGCCCGATCATCTTCTTCGTGCTCTTTAACGCGATCCGCCTCTGGGTCCGCTACTACGGCATCAAGTACGGCTACACGAAAGGCACGGACATCGTGCAGGACGTCGCCGGCAACAAGCTCCAGAAGATCACGGAAGGCGCTTCCATCCTCGGCCTGTTCGTCATGGGCGCTCTCGTCAACAAATGGACGAGCGTCAACATCCCGGTCGTCGTCTCGACGATCACGAACGCCAAAGGCGAAGTCGTCGTCACGACGGTGCAGACGATCCTCGACCAGCTCATGCCTGGCCTCGTCCCGCTGCTCATGACGTTCGCCTGCATGTCCCTCATGAAACGCAAGGTCAACGCGATTTGGATCATCTTCGGCCTCTTCGCGCTCGGCATCGTCTGCTACGGCCTCGGCATCATGAACGTGAAATAAGCGATACCAAACAGTTTTCACCTCTCACATACCTCTATGAAAACAGCCGCCTCCGGGCGGCTGTTTTCGTGTATGGATAGGAACAAAGTGCGCGATTTTTTCTTTACAAAGGAACGAAAATTCATTACAATAAAGATAAGCTATGCGAAGATATATGAAGGGGAAACCCGACTTGATACAGCAGGGGAGATGCGAACATGATCAAGAATGCGATTGCCATCATGACGTCTGGCGGAGACAGCCCGGGCATGAACGCGGCGGCGCGTGCCGTCGTGCGCACGGCCATCTATGAGGGCATCAAGGTTTTCGGCATCCATGACGGCTATGACGGCATGCTGAAGGATGACATCGTCGAGCTCACGGGCCGCAGCGTCAGCGATATCGTGCAGCGTGGCGGCACGTTCCTCGGCACGGCGCGCTGCCCGGAGTTCAAGACGCCGGAAGGCCGCAAAAAGGGCTATGAAAACCTGAAGAAGCACGGCATCGAAGGCCTCGTCATCATCGGCGGCGACGGCAGCCTCACGGGCGGCTCGATGCTCTCGAAAGAGACGGGCATCCCCATCGTCGGCCTGCCGGGCACGATCGACAACGATGTCTGGGGCACGGACTACACGATCGGCTGCGACACAGCGGCGAACACGATTGTCGACGCGCTGAATAAGCTCCGTGATACGGCTTCGGCGCACCGCCGCATCATGGTCGTCGAAGTCATGGGGCATACGTCCGGCTGGCTCGCCATGATGTCGGGCATCGCGGGCGGCGCGGAGTACGTGCTCGTCCCGGAGGTCAAGTACGACCTCGAGCAGATGTGCGAAGACATCAAGGCGCAGTACGAGGGCGGCAAGCGCTATTGCCTCATCGTCATCGCCGAGGGCGCGGGCGACGGCATGGGGCTCGGCAAGATCATCGAGGACCGCACGGGCATCGACACGCGCGTGTCCGTGCTCGGCCATATCCAGCGCGGCGGCTCGCCGACGGTCGAAGACCGCATGAAGGCCTCGATGCTCGGTGAAAAAGCGGCGCTCGCGATCATCTCGGGCGCGTCGGATGTCGTGTTCGGCTTCGAGCAGGGCAAGGTCGTCTCGATCAACCTGTTCGACTCCGTCAACAATACGAAGACGCTCGATCCGGAACTCGCTCGCCTCGCGCGCGTCTTGGCGTAAAACAATACAATGGAACAGAAAAGCTCCTCCTCGTTTGCATGGGAGGAGCTTTTTGCACATTTATGGGAAATATGTCTTGACATGACCGGCCGTTTCTGGGAAAATACGCCTAGTTGCCTTTTTGGCAGGGACAACAGAAAAGGAGTTCCGTATGGGTGATTTACTGATCACAACGCCCGCAGCGCGGCAGGTCATTGACACGTTTTTCTACGACCTGCCGTATGTCATCGCGCTGCCGGTCGCGTTTTTGCTGCTCGCGATCTTGCTCGTGTACGCGAGCCGCGCGTCGGAGGCGCGGCGGCTCTATGTCGCGCTGCTGCAATATCTCGTCGTGTTCATGCTCTGGACGACGGCGGATTCGAACATCGTGCACGAGGCGTTTTTGACTGATGAGTTCTGGCGGCATGCCTCGATGGCGATGCTGTACCTCGTGCCGGTCTCCGGCAACTACGTCGGCTATGCGGCGCTCGAGCCCGAGCGGCGGCGCGGCGTGCTTGCCGTCATCGCGGGGAACATCGCGTGCTTCTTCCTCGCGACGGTCAGCGAGGCGTTCGGCTTTGACGGCTATGCGCGACTGTTGCCGATCCTCTACGGGACGCTGCCGTTCCTCGAGGGCTACGTGTTCTGGCAGCTCTGGCGGTCGGCGCGGCTCGGCAACCGCAATAGCTGGTCCATGCTGTTCCCGTTCGTGCTCGTGACGGTGCTCGGCGTCGTCGACGGCGTGAACGAGGCGGCGCATTTCACGGCGATGCCGACGCATGTCATGCCGTTCGGCGTGTTCAGCTTTTTCATCGTCGTCATGCAGTTCCTCCAAGACCGCCTCGTGCGCGAGCATTCGCTCGAGGATGCGACCGTCCACCTCGCGTACCAGGCGGCCATCGCGCAAGAGCGCGCGGAGGTCGACGTGCTGACGGGCTGCCGCAACCGCTTGAGCTTCGAGATGACGCTCCGCGAGGAGATCACGGCCGTGCGGCAGAGCGGGCGGCCGCTCGCATTCCTGATGTTCGACATCGACCATTTCAAAAACTATAACGATACGTACGGCCACGAGGCGGGCGACGAGGTGCTGCGGCGCTTTGCCGGGACGGTGCGGCAGATGCTCGACAAGCGGAAGCCGTTCTTCCGCTGGGGCGGCGAGGAGTTCATCGTGCTGTGCAGCGGCGCGGACCTCGACGAGGCCGCCGTGCTCGGCAACACGATCCGCCGCCGGGTCGGCGAGTCCGTCGTCGTCTGCGGCCAGCACGTGACGGTCAGCATCGGCGCGAGCACGTGGCACGGCAGCTTCGATACGGCGGAAAAGCTGTTCCAGCGCGCCGACGCGGCGCTCTACGAGGCAAAAGGCGACGGCCGCAACTGCCTGCGCGTCGAGCCGCCGGCGAAGACGGCTCAGGGAGGTTGAACGACTCATGCGAAAGATCATTTTGTTGTTCGGCCTGCTCTTGGCCTTCGTGTTTCCCGCGACGCCGGCGGCAGCCTCGGAAGACGGCCTCTGGCTTTACCGCGAGAGTGCGGATACGGTGCCGGAGGAGCAGGCGGTGGTCTGGGCGTGGTCGGCGATGGCGCAGGACGAGCATTGGGCGATTTTCGATTTCCCGGAGGCGCCGCCGCTCCATGAGGGCGCGCGCTCTGTCTGGCTCACGACGCGTCTCGCGGATGACACGCCGGACGGCGCGACCATCCTCTTCGGCACGTCGGGGCAGACGGTGCGCGTCTGGATCGATGACAAGCCCGTTTACCAGTACGGCGCGCTCGCGCCGTCGTTCTCGGGCGGCGGGAGTTCGTGGCACTACATCGAGCTGCCGCCGGGCGCGGCGGGGCATCAGTTCACGATCGAGTGCTACGGGCCGTTCCCGCGCGAGCTCGGCAAGCTCCATTATTTCTACATCGACACGGATCGCATGAATATGGCGCGCGTCTTCCTGTTTGACGCGACGTTCATGATCACGCTGCCCGTCGCCGTCGCCATGTTCATCGTCGCGCTGTTCTTCTATGTGCGCGAAAAGACGAACCGCCGCCTCTATCGCGCGCTGCTGTCGTTCCTCGGCGTCTTCGCCGTCTGGTCGTTCTCGGGCATCCAGGCGAACTTCCTCGTGATCCGCGACGTGCCGCTCTGCTGGTACATGATGTCGCTCGCGGCGTATCTCCTGCCGATCACGGCGAATTACATCATTTATGAGGTCATCGAGCAGCGCTTCCGCGCCGGCGTCCGCTGGATCATGCGCGGCTACGGCCTCCTGATGTTCACGGCCATCGTCGGCGAGATGCTCGGCTGGCACGCGCTGAAGAACCTCATGCCGTTTTATTTCCTGTTCATCGCGATTTACGAGCCCGTCGCGTTCTACTGGACGTACCGATCGGCGCGGCATGGCAGCCCGTACTGCAAAGCGCTCCTCGTGCCGATCGCGGCGTTCACGGGCCTCGGCGTCGTCGACGGCATCAACTCGTTTTTCTCGTTTTTGCCGTTCAACTTCTACGTGTCGCCGTTCGGCATCTTCGCGCTCGCCGCGTTCCTCCTCGCCGTGCTGCATGATTTCGTCGACCGCGAGCGGCAGCTCGGCGCACAGGCGGACAGCCTCGCGAGCGACATCGCCGCCGCGCGTGCGCACGAGGAGTACGACACGCTGACGCATTGCCTGACGCGCTCGATGTACGAGCCGCTGCTCATCGGCGCGATCCGCGACGCGCGCGTCAAGCAGCATCCGTTCTCCGTCCTGATGTTCGACATCGACCATTTCAAAGGCTTCAACGACACGTTCGGCCACGAGGCCGGCGACGAAGTCCTCGCGGGCTTCGCCGTCGCCATCCGCCACGAGCTCACGGACGCACAGCCTTTCCTGCGGTGGGGCGGCGAGGAGTTCATCGTGCTGCTGCCGGACTGCAATCTCATCGCCGCTGCGCAGATCGCGGAGAACCTGCGCCAGCGCATCGCGACGCTGAGCCTCCACGCGCGGCAGATCACGACGAGCATCGGCGTCGCGACGTGGCACGGCGCCGGCGACACGAAGGAAAACCTCTTCGAGCGTGTCGACGCGGCCCTCTACCGCGCGAAAGAAGGCGGACGGAACCGCGTCGAGGTCGAATCATAAATGACAGCAAGCGAACGCAAAACAGCCTCGTGCTTTATGCACGGGGCTGTTTTGCGTTCCGATACGCGTGCGGCGTCTCGCCGGTCTTCGCCTTGAACGATTTGCCGAACAGGCTGACATGATGGAAGCCGACGGCCTCGGCGATGGCGGCGACGGGCTCGTTCGTCTGGCGCAGCAGCAGCGCGGCCTGTTCGAGACGGTATTCGATGAGATATTTGTATGGCGTCGTCTGGAGCGTGGCGCGGAACGCGCGCAGGCAGGCGGACTTGCTGCAGTTCGCGCTCGCGGCGAGCGTGTCAAGCGTGATGTCCTCGGCGTAGTGCGCGGCGATGTATTGGAGAATGTGTTTCGTGCGCACCGTATCCGCGTCGTCGCGCTCTGCAGTGGCGGCGAACGGTGCGTGCGTGCGCAGCAGCAGCACGAGTTCGAAAAAATGCACGAGGATCGTCGCAGAAAAAGCGGGCGGTCGCTCCTTCGTGAAGCGGGTGAGCGCTTGTAAGCGGGCGAGCGCTTCTCGTTGCCATGATTCGGCGGCAGTCAGACGGAACAGCGGCAGCGACGTGCCGTCGAGGACGGGCGCGAGGTCGTCGTTTGCGGGACTGCCGGGCAGGAAGCGCAATTGGTCGGCAGGAAACAGAAAATTATAGTAGTGCGCCGTCTGTGCGGCGCGGATGCAATGGACGACATTCGGGGCGAGGAAAAGCGCCTCGTTTTTTTTGACTGTGGCAAGCGCGTCAAGCGTCTGCACGTCGACCGTGCCGTCCGCGACGTAGAGGAATTGCACGTCCGAATGCCAATGCATCGTGTGAAACGCGGGATCAAACGTCGTGCTCTTGCCGTGCGCGACCTCGCGCACGAGATAAGGGAAGGCGGCTTCCGCGTTCGGATTTTCCGCTTCGAAGTAGCTGGCTGCCATGGGAATCGCTCCTTTGGGAGAATGAATCATTTCTGACGATATATTGCTAATTATCGGCGATATTATCTCTATAAATCTTCCATCGTTATCCTATAATGATACCAGAAAGCGAAAACAAACACCAGTAGATCACAAGGGAGCGTGAACATCATGCATCGTTTCGATCCGCGCATTTATCTGTTCACCGTCGGCCATTTCGCCATCGATTGGGCGCAGGGCGCGATTCCCGCGCTCCTGCCGTACTTCATCGCGACGTGCGGCTGGAGCTATCAGGACGCCGGCACGATCGTCTTTGCGAACATCTTGCTGTCGTCCATCTTGCAGCCTGTGTTCGGCTATTACTCTGACCGCGTGTCGCGGCCGTGGTTCGCGCCGCTCGGCACGTTCTCCGTCGGCGGCAACGCCGGCTTCGCCGCTGGTCCCCTGTTCGCTGGTTTCTGCGCGTATGTCGTCGGCATCGAGGGCCTGCTGTTCTACGCCGTCTTCAACACTGCCGTTGCGCTCATCCTGCACCATCGGATGCCGGACATCCTGCGCGACATGCAGGTGCAGGAGCCGATTGCGACGGCTGGCGGCGCGGCCAGCGAAGCAAAGAACGATTGGCGCTCGTTCGGCAAGCTCACGGTCTTGATTTTTGCGCGTTCCATCGGCTTCGACGGCTGCAATGCGTTCCTGCCGCTCTACCTCATCAGCGTGCTCTCGGCGACGGCGGCGACGGGCAGCTTCGCGCTGACGATCCTCTTCGCGCTCGGCGCGGTCATCACGTACTTCGGCGGCATCCTCGCCGACCGGCTCGACTATGTATGCGTGCTGCGCGTCTCGTTCTTCGTCATGATCCCAGCGATGTTCCTGCTCGTCAACAGCACGAGCCTCACGCTCGCGCTGCTCCTGCTGCCGCTCGTCGCGTTCTCGCTCTTCGCGCCGTACAGCTCGGCGGTCGTGCTCGGCCAGACGTACCTCTCGAAAAACATCGGCTTCGCCTCCGGCGTGACGCTCGGCCTCACGACGACGTTCGGCGGCCTCGTCACGCCGCTCATCGGCCGCGCCGCCGACACGTACGGCATCGCGGCAGCGCTCCAGTGCCTCTGGCTCGTCGCCATCTTCGGCGCACTCTGCTCGTTCGCCCTCCGCACGCCGGATTCGTTGAAACAACCGAAACATTGCATGGTGTAGAATTTTGGTGAGCGGCAGGAAAATTACGGGATGCGGCGAACTTCTTCCTCAAGAAATTTTAGAAAGGCGGGGCGTGTCTGTGTTTTTCCAGTATGACGAAACGGCAACGGACTATCTGAAGCGCAAGGACAAGCGGCTCGGCGCGGTCATCGATGCGCTCGGGCATATCGACCGCACCGTCGACACGGATCTTTTTGCGGCCGTCGTGCATCACATCATCGGCCAGCAGATTTCAACGAAGGCGCAGGAAACGCTGTGGCGGCGGATGCAGGACGGGCTCGGCGAGGTGACGGCGGAGACGCTGCTCGCGGCGGGGCGCGACCGCATCCAGTCGTTCGGCACGACGTTCAAGAAAGCGGACTACATCCTCGCCTTCGCGCAGCGCGTGCACGACGGCACGTTCGACATCGCCGCCGTCGAGCAGATGACGGACGAGGCCGCGATCGCCGCGCTCGTCGCCTTGCCGGGCATCGGCGTCTGGACGGCGGAGATGCTGCTGTTGTTTTGCCTGCAACGCCCCAACGTCCTGAGCTACGGCGACCTCGCGATCCTGCGCGGCATGCGCATGGTGTATCATCACCGGAAGATTGACAAAAAGAAATTTGAGATGTACCGCCGCCGCCTGAGCCCGTACGGCAGCGTCGCGAGCCTGTACTTCTGGGCCGTCGCGGGCGGCGCGATCCCGGGGATGAAAGATTACGCGCCGAAGAAGAAAGGGAAATGACCATGCAGTACACGAGCACCTACGAATCGCCGCTTGGCAAGATTTTGCTCGCGGCCGACGACGAAGGCCTGACGGGCCTCTGGTTCGACAAGGAAAAATATTACGCGCTAAACCTCGCGCCGGAGCACGAGGAGAAAGAAACGCCGGCGCTCAAAGAAACGAAGCGCTGGCTTGATGTGTATTTCTCCGGCAAAGAGCCTGATTTTCTGCCACCGATTCATATGATTGGAACGTCGTTTCAACGCGATGTTTGGAACATCTTGCTCACGATCCCGTATGGGAAGACGACGACGTACGGTGCGATTTCGCAGCAGCTCGCCAAGCAGCGCGGCCTCACGCGCATGTCGGCGCAAGCCGTCGGCGGCGCGGTCGGACACAACGAAATCTCCATCATCGTCCCATGCCACCGCGTCGTCGGCAAAAACGGCAGCCTCACAGGCTACGCTGGCGGCATCGATAAGAAGACGTATCTCCTGAAGCTCGAAGGCAGCTACGAAGAAGGCCGTTTCTTCCCACCGAAGCACAGCACCGCGCCGTGAAGCGCATCGAACCATCTTTTTATTACAAACGCCCTTCCAATATGATAAAATCATCGTATCGGAAGGGTGTGATTTTTTTATGCGGATGGAAGCTTGGAAAAGGAATCTCTGGATCTGCTGCATCGCTTCGTTCATCGTTTCCGTCGGCATGAGCCAGATGGCGCCGATTCTTCCTCTCTACATCGAGGAGCTCGGCGTCGAGGGGGCGGATGATATTGCGCGGTGGGTCGGCATCGTGTTCGGCTGCAACTTCGTGTCGCTCGCGATTTTTTCGCCGATCTGGGGGCGGCTCGCGGACAAATATGGCAAAAAGCCGATGATCCTCCGCGCGACGGGCTGGCTCGGCATCATCATGATCGCGCTCGGCTTCGCGCAGAGCGTCTGGCAGCTTGCGGGGCTGCGGCTGCTGCAGGGGGCGATGAGCGGCTTCCAGTCGGCTGTCATTCTGCTGATCGCAGCGGAGACGCCGAAGGAGAAATCCGGCTGGGCCATGAGCATGTTCTTCGCCGCGCAGGTGACGGGCGGGCTGTTTGGCCCTGTCTTCGGCGGCGGGCTGTCGGAGCTCATCGGCTACCGCCATTCGTTCTTCCTCATCGGCTCGCTCTGTTTGCTCGGCTGCTTTGCGCTGACATTTTTGCATGAGACAAAGCGGCCGGTGCCGACAGCGACGGCAGGAAAGAGCACGCGCGAGACGTTTGCGGACCTGCCATACCGGACGGCAACGCTCGCCGTATTCCTGACGACGTTCCTCATGCATTTTTCCATCTCGTGCATCCAGCCGATGCTGACGGTCTACATCGCGGAGGTTGCGCCGGACACGGAGCACCTCGCTGTCGTGTCGGGCTTCGTGTTCTCATGCTCCGGCCTCGCAAGCATGATGTTCGCGTCACGCCTCGGCCACCTCTCTGACACCGTGGGCGCGCATCGCGTGCTGCTCGGCTCGCTGACGCTCGCGGGGCTCGTGTCGTTCCCGCAGGGGCTCGTCACGACGCCCTTGGAGCTCGGCGTGCTGCGCTTCATCCACGGCATCGCCATGGCCGGCCTCATCCCCGCGACGAACGACACGATCCGCCAGATGACGCCGTCCAGCTGCCTCGGCCGCATCTACGGTTTCAACCAGTCTGCGCAATTCATCGGCATGTTCACGGGCGCGTTCTTCGGCGGCGAACTCATCGCGCAGATCGGCTTTGCCCGCACATTCTTCATCGTCGGCGCGCTGCTCCTCGCTTGCGCCGCCTGGTGCAAGACACGCGTCGTCGATGCGCTGCCAACATCGAGAACAGCGTGAAAATGGAAACGGCGGCAGCGTTTTTGTGCTGCCGCCGTTTTCGGTGTATAATGGCGGGCGGGTGATGCTGTATGAATCGTTTTGATCCGCGAATCTATCTTTTCACGCTCGGACATTTTTCTGTCGATTGGGCGCAGGGCGCGATTCCAGCGCTGCTGCCGTATTTCATCGCGACGTGTCATCTGAATTATCAGGACGCCGGCACACTGATTTTTGCGAACATCCTGCTGTCGTCCATCGCGCAGCCGGTCTTCGGCTATTACGCCGACCGCGTGTCGAAGCCGTGGTTCGTGCCGGCCGGCCCCGTCATCAGCGGCGTGAGCCTCGCCGTGCTGCCGTTCGTGACGGACTACTGGCTCATCTTCCTCTGCTCGATGCTCTCGGGCTTTGGCTCGGCCGTCTATCATCCGGAGGCTGCGCGGATGGTCAACGGCCTCGGCGGCGCGCAGAAAGGCAAGGCGCTCGGCGCGTTTTCCGTTGGCGGCAACACGGGCTTTGCCGTCGGCCCGATGTTCGCGGGCTTCTGCGCCTACGTGTTCGACATCCACGGTCTCGTGTTCTACGGTGTGTTCAACGTTGTGGCCGCGCTGCTCATCCATCGCTATATGTCGGGCATCCTTGCGGATATCGCGAAAGAGCAGCGCGAAGAGCAAGCCGCGCATGCGGGCGTCGCGCGGGAAAACGACTGGCCGTCGTTCGGCAAGCTTTCGCTCGCCATCCTTGCGCGTTCGACGGGCTTCTGCGTCTGCAATGCGTTCATCCCGCTCTTTTGGATCCATGTGCTCGGCACGTCGGAGCAGGCGGGCAGCTTCGCTCTGACGTGCCTCTTTGCGCTCGGCGCCGTCATCACATTCTTCGGCGGCGTGCTGTCCGACCGCATCGGCTTCGTGCGCATGATGCGCGTGTCGTTCCTCGTCATGATTCCCGTGATGTTCCTGCTCATCCATACGACGGATGTCACGGTCGCGACGCTCCTGCTCATCCCAGCCGCGTTCGCGCTCTTCGCGCCGTACAGCGGCATCGTCGTGCTCGGGCAGACGTACCTCGGGAAAAACATCGCGTTCGCCTCCGGCGTCACGCTCGGCCTCCAGGGCACGCTCGGCGGCCTCGTCACGCCGCTCGTCGGCCGCGCCGCCGACCACTACGGCATCGTGGCCGCGCTCCAGATTCTCTGGATGGTCGCCATCCTAGGCGCCGTCGCGTCATTCTTGCTCCACACGCCGAAGGCATTGGAGCATTGAGTTTTTTACAAACGCCCTCCTGATATGATAAAATCACCGTATCGGAAGGGCGTAATTTTTATGCAGGAGGAAGATTTTTTATGCAGCAGTTAACACTCAAAGTATACCCTGTCGGTCGTGGCCGGGAGGTCTATCGGATCATCAGCATTTCTGGGCAGGATACGCTGGATCAGCTTTGTTCTACGATTCTTACGGCGTTTGATTTCAGCCATGACCATCTGTATGAGTTTTGCATGGACAATCGGCCGTATAGCGAGCATAGTTACCAGTGTGAGGAAGATGGCAGCGGCAAGCCGTTGACGACGACAAAACTTGCGCGCTTAAATCTTGCAAAAGGACAAAAATTCTCGCTTCACTACGACTTTGGCGATGACTGGATGTTTACGATCAGCGTGCACAACATTGAATCTGTCGATCATCGGGCACAGCCACAATGTCTGAAGTCCAAAGGGACGATTGAGCAATATCCTGATCCGGAAGGTGAAGTTTTCACGGATGAGGATCCAGACGAAAATCCGTACGAAGATGAATGCTATCTTCAATCCAAAAAAAAGAACAAGCAGTATCTGGATGTATTCGAACAGGATTTGCAAGCAGCAGGGCTCACAGAAAAAACGATCGAGCGTCATGTGACGAATATGGATTTTTATTTGAATGAGTATCTGCCATACTACGCAGAGGAAGAAAACGGAATGGTGGAAGGAGCCTCTTTCAGCAACCTGCAAGGATTTTTCGGCGATTTTTTCATTCGCAAATGCATGTGGTCGACTCCCGCCAGCATCAAGACGACTGCGGCCAGCATCAAGAAATTTTATAAATGCATGTGGGTGCATGATTTTATCAAAGAGAGCGAGTACCGCGACCTCTGCGTTACGATCAAAGAAGAGATGCAGGACTGGCAAGAGGATTGCAGGAAATACAACGAATCAGATTTTTGGTGATTGGTATAGAGCTGTTTCATGGGAAGCTCGGAAGGCGTCGGGGCGGGGGGCTGAACAATGCTGAACATCATCACGCAAACAGAGATTTACGAGACGAAAGATGGAAAGGCGTTCGCGGCGGCACAAAAATGCCTCGCGGATGCCGGCATTGCGATCTACACGTGGTCGAATGCCGAGCAGCCGATGGTGAGCTGTTGCGGCGGAGCAGACCCGCGGCGGTTCGGCCGCAAGGACGGGCAGCTCTTGACCGTGTATCATATCGCCGTGAAGCGCAGCGAGGTGGCGCGGGCGAAGAAAGCATTAGCGGCGCTGCCGATGGTATGACAAAGCGGGCTGTTGCATTTGCTTGCAACAGCCCGTTTTGACGTGGAGGAGACAGAACCAGAATCCGCAATCAGTGATTGTCATCTGTCACGTTTTTCGAGACGGCCGCCATGGTGGATTGCAAGAGACTCTCCTGTACGGATGGAGTGGCGGACGGAGCTTCCTCTTGCTTTGCCAGCGTTTCCTTTGTCTTGGCATCTTGCTCGACGCGTTCTTGCAATGCCTGCTGCATAAACAGTTCTTCGTCCTTTCCCTGTTTTTTCAGGGCGTCTTGTTGTTTTTGGGCACTAATAGAAAGGTCGCCAATCTGCTGGTCGATGAGTGCGGCATCGCCTCTTGTCAGCGCTTCGTTTTCCTGCTTCTTCTGCAGTGCGCGGATTTGCTGATAAGTTTCATGAAGCTGGTCTTCTGGTGTTTTGCTGCGCTTGGACAGTTCATCGCGCTCTTTCAGCAAGGTTTCCCGGTCGCTGTCTGTCAGGCGGTTGTCCTCGTCGTTCAGCGTATCATCGATTTCGGCAATCCGCTGCTTGTCGCTGGCCACTTGTTCCTTGTGCGACCGAATCTCATGCAGCTGGCTTTCGGCATTCGTCTCTTGATCTGCGCGCAACCGTGCAGCCGCGCTGAGTTCCTTGCCGGCTTGGCTGATGTAGACATCGGCAGCCCGGGAGAGACACGCTGTTGCCGCATGTTCTGGAACATTTTTTGCACCCTCTGTTTTTTGTGCCATGGTCTGGTGCACGAAGGATGGGAATGTGTTATTGGAAATTTTCATGAAGGACACCTCTGGTTTGAACTTTCCATTTTTTATATTCTATACGTAAAAGGTAATTCCTCCTTTTTGTGAAAAATTTTCAAATATGATTACATGAGAGATTCAGCAAGGCCGTACAGCCTTTCAGGACATCCCGATACGTCGCGTCAAAATTACCGGAATACCACGGATCGTCCACTTCGCGCTCTTCGCCTGCGAACGACAAGAGCAGGTGGCATTTGCCTGCGGGGTCGCCGTGCGTCAGCCGGTGCAGGTCGCGCATGTTTTCCTCGTCCATCGCGACAATGACATCATACGCATCGTAATCCTCGCGTCGGATGAGGCGTGCGGCGCGGCGCGTGAACGGGATGCCCATCTCGCGGAGCTTGCGCTGTGTCCCAGGGTGCGTGTCGTTCCCAATTTCATCCGTGCGGCACGCTTTGGAATTGATGACGAATGCGTCTTCGCGGCCAGCCCGCCGCACGAGCTCTTTCATCACGAATTCGCACATCGGCGAGCGGCAGATGTTCCCATGGCAGACGAAAAGAATCCGATGCATGCTCATTTCCTCCCTGCACTCCGGCGCGCATAGAGATCCGTCGCCGTGTCGATCATCTCTTTCCACGAAGCAAACTGCGTGGCGTTGCGTACATGCGCATCCATCTGTTCCTCCGGCAGCGCTTCGAAATCCGCTTGCGAATGGATGACGAACTTGCCGCCCACGAGAAATTTTTCGAACGAGCGGTATTTCGTGTACCGCCGCATGAATGTCGTGTCGAATAAATCCTCAAATGCTACCGGGCGCGGCAATTCGCCCGGCAGCTGGTACCAGCCTGTGATCTTCACCATGATTCCGAGGCCCCCATTGCTTCAAGTTTGTATCTCACAACCGTGCTCATCGTAACCGACATTTTTCCTTCCGTCAAGCATGGGGGGGGGGAGCAGGCGCAGGACATCGCAGCCATCGGCGGGACGTATGCGGATGAAGGGGGGGGCTTTGCGCCGATGTTACTGTGAACTCGTAATAGATTTATATATTGACATTTTTCAATATATATGGTAAATTGATGCTGGAACGTTCTTCAGAACCTTTTGGGAGGAGGGAAAGCGGATGGGAGCAGATGGTTTCTCCAAGGATGCGCGGTGCTTTCATGCGCTGGCAGACCCGAACCGCCTGGCGATCCTCTGCGCTCTGCAGCAGGGGGAAAAGTGCGCATGCGATCTCTTGGCAGACCTGCGGATTTCGCAGCCGACGCTTTCGCATCACATGAAGCTGCTCGTGGACAGCGGCCTTGTCGCGGCGCGGAAGGAAGGGCGCTGGATGCATTACTCCATCGTCCCCGAGGCCGCGCAATTGTTCCGCACGATGATGGCGCAATACGCCCGTTGCGCTTGCGAAGACGATGCTGGCGTTTCCTGCTTTTCCTGACGCCGGAGGTTCGGCGTTTTTCTTCATTCGATATATCGATGATTATCTATGCTTAGGAAAGCGAGTGTGCATGATGTTTACGATAGAAAATTTCGTCACGGCCGGGCAGACGTTCGTGATGCTGATGGAAGAGCTTGTCGGGCTGTTCATCGGCATCAGCTTCGTCGTCGCCTTGTTGCAAGTGTATGTGTCGAAAGAGCGTATCCAGCACGTGCTGACGACGCCGAAGAAAGGCGTCAACAGCGTTCTCGGTGCGCTGCTCGGCGCGGTCACGCCGTTTTGTTCCTGCTCGACGATCCCCGTGCTCGTCGGCCTGTTCAAGAGCGGCGCGCCGTTCTGTGGAGCGATCTCGTTCCTGCTGACGTCGCCGATCTTGAACCCGGCCATCTTGACGTTGATGCTCGCGTTCTTCGGCGTCAAGGCGACGCTGGTTTACGCCGTGCTCACGTTTCTCTTCGCCGTTCTCATGGGACTCGTGCTGGACAAGGCCGGCTTCCAGAGCCAGGTGAAGCGCGTCAGCGTGCGCGGCGGGCGCGAAGACGGTTTGACGTGGGAAAAGCTCGAGGGCACGTTCTGGCAGAAGCAATGGCAGGCCGTGAAGATTGCGTTCAAGGATTCGTTTGGGTTGTTCCGTGGCGTGTTCTGGTTCTTGCTGCTCGGCGCCGGCATCGGCGCGTTCATCCATGATTTCATCCCGACGGAACTCCTGTCGGAGTTCGCTGGTGCAGGGAATCTCTGGGCCGTTCCGCTGGCCTCGCTCGTCGGCATCCCGATGTACATCCGGACGGAGACGATGATCCCGATCGCGGGCGTGCTGATGGCGAAGGGCGTGGCGCCGGGCGTCATGATCGCGCTGATCCTCGGCGGCGCCGGCGCGAGCATCCCCGAGGTGTCAATGCTGACGTCCATCTTCAAAAAGAAGATGATCGTCGCATTTCTCGCAAGCGTATTTTCCGTGGCTACGATTACGGGATATATTTTCAATTTCATCTTGTAAAGGAGACGATGACAATGTCAGAGAAAAAAGGCATGTTGGGCGGAATTCTTGATGGGTTGTTCGGCAAAAAGAAAGCAGGCGATTGCTGCAACATGGAAGTCGTCGAAGAATCGGAAAAGAAGAGCTCCTGCTGCAACATGGAAATCGTCGAAGAGCCGGAAGAAACAAAGGGCTGCTGCGATGCGCAGAAGCACGAAAAGTAAGGCATAGGAAAAGGCCTCCGCGAGCTTGTTGCCCGTGGAGGCTATTTGTGTGGGAAAACGAATTGCAATTCAAAAACTTATAGAAGGAATCGGGATGATTTCGCGTGACAGGATTTTTTTGAATTCTTGGCGTTCCAAATATCGCGTCGGACGGAGGTCTTTTTCGGTTAAAGGGATGAACGACAGAGGTGTAAAAATATCGCTGTCTCGTTGTTCCTTGGAAAGAAAGAGGTTGAGATACACATCAAGTTCGTGGTCGAAAAGCAAAATGCTGGCGTGGATTTTTGTGGGTGGGAGGACACGGTCTGGATAGAAGCGATAAAGATCGCCATGCATGAGCAGTTCATCCATGTGATCGAGAAAACGGATGCGATTTCGGATATATCCATACTGGCGTTTGTCCATGATTTTGAGTGTTTTGAGCGTGATGTTTCCGCTTTGGATGCGCTGATAGCCCTTGAGCCCAAGGAACGGGCGGCCTTTCGTAATATGCTGGATGCCGAGCAGATGACAAAAAGACTCTCGGTAGAAATACACTTTGATGGTTTCGCCGGTTGCCAAGTGGAAAGCAAAATATCGGTCGCAAAGCGTGGAACTGTAATAGCCTTGCAATTCTTTCAGCGTGAGCATCGAAATACGTCCTCGCTTTTGGGGGAAAATAAAAGGGAGACGCGAACGCGTCTCCCAGAGCAGCGGTGAATACCCCTACCTTCACCGACGGTCGACTCCGTTGGATGTTTAACGTCCCCAACGGAAGGGAAGGCTGCAGCTGCTCGTAGCAACCATATCTTTGTTTTTAGTATAACCTTTTTCGTGGAAAAAATCAATCGTTTATCGGAACAGGTTTGTGTCGGATAGAGGACTTACATCATCGCGCCGTCGAATCCCGTCAGCGTCGCGAAGTGGTCTTTGAGCGTCTGCGCGCGGCGGATGAGCTCGATGCTGCCGTCCTCGCGGAGCAGCAGCTCAGCACACCAGAGCTTGCCGTTGTAGTTGAAGCCCATGGCGCTGCCGTGCGCGCCGGTGTCGTGGATGATGACGTAGTCGCCGATGTCGATCTTTGGCAGCTTGCGGTCGATCGCGAATTTGTCATTGTTTTCGCAGAGAGAGCCCGTCACATCGTACGTATGATCGCAGGGCTCATTTTCTTTGCCCGCAATCGTGATGTGGTGGTACGCGCCGTACATCGCCGGGCGCATGAGGTTCGCCATGCACGAGTCGAGGCCGATGTAGTCTTTGTATGTCTGCTTCTCGTGGATCGCCGTCGAGACGAGCCAGCCGGACGGCCCCGTGATGAGGCGGCCGCACTCCGTGAAGATTGCGACATCGCCGAGGCCGGCGGGCACCATCATTTCGTCATACAGCTGGTGGATGCCCTCGCCAATCGCTTCGAGGTCGAGCGGCGCTTCCTCCGGGCGGTACGGGATGCCGAAGCCGCCGCCGAGGTCGAGGAACTCGACGTGGATGGCGAGGCGTTCCTGCAGTTCCTTCGCGAGGCCGAACATGAGCTTGGCCGTGAACAGGAATGCCTCCGTGCGGCGCTCGTTCGACGCGACCATCGTGTGCAGGCCGAAGCGCTTCACGCCCTTTTCCTTTGCGCGCGCGTACGCCTCGAACAGCTGGTCGCGTGTCAGGCCGTATTTCGCCTCCGTCGGTTTGCCGATGATGTCGTTGCCCTCCATGAGGTCGCCGGGGTTGTAACGGAAGCAGAGGCACGCGGGCAGGCCGGCATGCTCTTCCAAATAATCAAGGTGACTGATGTCGTCGAGGTTGATGATCGCGCCGAGCTCGATGGCCTTCTGGAACTCGTCGGCCGGCGTGTCGTTCGACGTGAGCAAAATTTCTTCGCCCTTCACGCCCGCGACGTCCGAGAGCACGAGCTCCGCAAGGCTCGAGCAGTCCGTGCCCGCGCCTTCCTCGTGGAGGATCTGCACGATGCGCGGATTCGGCAGCGCCTTGACGGCGAACTGGTTGCGGAATTTCGGCGCCCAGCGGAACGCATGGTTCAGCGCGCGCAGCGCCCTCCGGATTTTCTTTTCATCATAAATATGGAACGGCGTCGGATATTTCGCGACGACCGCCTTGAGTTCGTCGTATGTGAGCGGGAAGTTTTTTTCCGACATGCGTGTGTCTCCTTTGCAACGTTCGATAAAAGTATCTGTAAAAATGTAAATCCATTATAACAAAATATGCATAGTACTTCAAGCGTTGAAAGCGTTTTCAAATCATGAAAACATTCTGCGATTGCGTTGCGGTATCATAAAACCATCAAAGCGATACCAATCCTGAAGAAAAAGAAGGAGATTTCAAATGAAAGTAGCAATCGCAGCAAACGCGGTCGGCAAAGAGCTCAAGGACTGCGTGAAATCTTATCTCGCTAAGAAGGGCTATGAAATGGTCGACCTCTCGGATGACGACATCTTCACGGCGACGATGAACGTCGTCAAAGCCATCCAGGGCGGAGAGATCACGCGCGGCATCGTCGTGGATGATTATGCCGTCGCGCCGTTCATGATCGCCTCGAAGAACCACGGCATCGTCTGCGCACCGACGTATGAAGACTACACGTCGTCGATGACGCGCCACCACAACAGCACGCAGATCATCGCGCTCGCCGCGAACATCACGGCGCCCGTGCTCTCGTGCCAGCTCGCCGAAAACTTCTGCAAGACGGAATACGACGGCGGCCGCCACCAAGTCCGCATCGACATGATGAATAGAATTCTTTGAGGAGGCAAACACCCATGAAAATCGCCATCGGCTGTGACCACATCGTCACGGACATCAAGATCAAAGCAGCAGAATTTTTGAAGAAGCAGGGCCATGAGGTCATCGACGTCGGCACGTACGACTTCATCCGCACGCATTATCCCATTTACGGCCGCAAGGTCGGCAAGCTCGTCGCGACGGGCGAGGCGGACCTCGGCGTCTGCATCTGCGGCACGGGCATCGGCATCAACAACAGCGCGCAGAAGATCAAGGGCGTGCGCGCAGCATGCGTGACGGACGTGCAGACGGCCGTCGCCGCGAAGGAGCAGCTCAACGCGAACGTCATCGGCTGCGGCGGCCGCGTCGTCGGCATCGGCACGATCGAGTACATCCTCGAAGCGTTCCTCAAGGCCGAGTACCAGCCGACGCCGGAGCGCGACGCGCTGATTGCGAAAATTGACAACATGATCCCCGACAACGATGCCATCGAGAACGACCATTTGTTTGACGAATACAATAAAAAGTGGGCAGAAGGGTACTACCACGACTAAATGCTCATGAGATTCGAATGAAACAACGCGGGGCATTCGCTATAATAGCGAAGTAACGCTCTGTTGCGGAACGATAGAGCACAGAAAGCCTTCCCCCTAGGGGGAAGGTGGCACGCGAAGCGTGACGGAAAGGGTGGCGAAGGTAGGACGTGGCAATTCCACGGATTGTATTGTCGAAGGACGGTATTTCCTCCGCCACTACAATCGATATATGAGTTTTGCCCTACCTTCGACACCCGCTCCGCCTCGCATTCGCTCGGCACCTCTCCCGGAGGGAGAGGCTTGCAAAACAAGACACGTTCGGCAATGGAAAGCTCAATTTTCGAAATTCGTGACAGATATAAAAAGGAGCGGAAAACAATGACAAAAGACGATATGGCCATGGTCGCGATGGAGATCGTCGCCTACTCCGGCGACGCGCGGACGAAATACCTCGACGCGATGGAAGCCATCATGAACGATGAATTTGACAAGGCCGAAGCGCTCATCAAAGAGGGTGACGACCTCATCCTCGACGCGCACAACCAGCAGACGGAGCTCATCACGAAGGAAGCGTCCGGCGAGTCGCTCGAGATTGGCTTTTTGACCGTCCACGCGCAGGACCACCTCATGACGGCGATGCTGCTCTCCGACATGGACAAGCGTATGCTGAAAGCGATGAAGAAGAAAGCAGGGAAATAAGATGAAGCCTGAAAACACGTTCCCGCAGGACTTCGTCTTCGGCGGCGCGACGGCCGCGTATCAGGTCGAGGGCGCGACGACGGAGGACGGCCGCGGCCCGTGCACATGGGACGAGGACATGCACCGCCCTGGCAGCCGCTTCACGGCCGACCCCGCGAGCGATTTCTATCATAAATATCCCGAAGACCTCGCGCTCTGCGAAAAATTCGGCGTCACGGGCATCCGCATCTCCATCTCGTGGACGCGCATCCTGCCCGAAGGCAAGGGCGAGGTGAACCAGAAGGGCATCGACTACTACAACCGGCTCATCGACACCTGCCTCGCGCACGGCGTCGAGCCGTTCGTCACGCTGCATCATTTCGATACGCCGCTGCCGTTCTTCCATGCGGGCGGCTGGCTGAACCGCGACATTATCCCACATTTCGTGAACTTTGCAAAAATCTGCTTCGAGGCGTTTGGCGACCGCGTGAAGCGCTGGGCGACATTCAACGAGCCGTGGTCCATCGCGCAGAACGGCTACATCGCCGGCAACTTCCCGCCGCACGAGACGTTCCAGATGGCGAAGGCCATCCAGATCGAGCACAACCTCATGGTCGCGCACGCAAAGGCGCTGCACATCTACAAGACGATGGGGCTCAACGGGAAAATCGGCATCGTCCACACGCTCGAAGGAAAAGTCCCCATCACGGACACACCGGAGAACCGCCACGCCCGCGACCTCGACGACGCGATGAGCAACCGCTTCATGCTCGACGCGTGCTTCCTCGGCAAATACAGCGATGAGACGATGTCTCTCATCAACGAGATCCTGCGCGAGAACAACGGCACGCTCGTCACGGAGCCGTCGGACTTCGACGATTTCGCTGTCGCTGCAAAAGAAATCGATTTCCTCGGCATGAATTATTATTCCAGCCACTTCCTGCAGGCATGGGATGGCGAGAGTAAAGTTTTCAACAATTCGACGGGCGAAAAGGGCACGAGCGTCTTTGCGCTGCACGGCGTCGGCGCGCGCGTCTCGAATCCCGAGGTGCCGACGACGGATTGGGATTGGCCGATCTACCCGCAGGGCATGCACGACCAGCTCGTCCGCATCGCGCACGATTATCCGAACTACAAGGAAATCTTCATCAGCGAAAACGGCATGGGCTACAAAGACGACCTCGTGGACGGCAAGATCGACGACACGCCTAGAATCGAATACGTGTCGAAGCATCTCGCAGCCATCCAGCAAGCCATCGCCGAAGGCGTCAACGTCTGCGGCTACTACATCTGGAGCCTCCAGGACATGCTCTCGTGGTCGAACGGCTACAACAAGCGCTACGGCCTGTTCTACGTCGACTACAAGACGCAGCAGCGCATCCCGAAAAAGAGCGCGTACTGGTACAAGCTCTGCAGCGAGCAGAAAAAGATTGTGGCGATCGATGAAGTAACATATTGAAGATGGATTGATCGCAAGAACGAAGGCGTTTCGTTCTGTTGCCAATCGTAGCAATACAGCAGCCTCTCCCACCGGGAGAGGGGGACCGCGTGAGCGGTGGAGAGGGTGTCGGAGGTAGGAATGGCCGATTCGCACGATTGTCACTGCGGAGGAAGGCGTATGAGATACGTCTTTCCTTCGCCATAACAAATCCTGCGAATAGTCACGTCCTACCTTCGACACCCTTTCCGTCGGCCTACGGCCGCCACCTTCCCCGGAGGGGAAGGCTTTCCGATTTTCTTCCGTCAAGTTCATTCCATGAAAACATTTTTAAACTATGAAAACACGCTGGAATACGTTCGAAGTATAATAAAACCATCAAAGGGAAAGCACGGAAAGCGAACACCCGGCGAAAGCAATCATGATTGATCCCCAGTCAATCCAAAGTTCTTATTCAACGTTCCAAGTTCATCATTTTCAACAGTCCAAAAAACCTCAAAGGAAGGGAAAAAGAATGGAAAAGCTTATCAAGCTCGTGGAAACCATGAAGTCATTCTTCGAAAAGGTTTCCAACAACCCGTACCTGAGGGCGATCCGCGACGGCTTCGTCAGCTGCATCCCGGTCATCCTCTTCTCCTCGCTCTTCATCCTCGTTGCCTGCGTGCCGGAGATTTTCGGCTACAAATGGCCGGATGACATCAGCAGCGTCCTCTGGCTCGCCTACAACGGCTCCATGGGCATCCTCTCGCTCCTCATGGTCGCGACCATCGCGAAGAGTCTGACGGGCAGCATCAACCACAAGCTGCCGAAGCTCCGCCAGATCAATGACACGTCCGTCATGATCGTCTCCATCATCTGCCTGCTGCTGCTGGCGGTCGAGCCGATCAAAGGCGGCTGGTCTGCGGACTTCATGGGCTCGAAAGGCCTGCTCTCCGCGTTCGTCGTCGCGTTCCTCGTCCCGAACATCTACAAGTTCTTCGTCAGCCGCGACATCACGATCAAGCTGCCGGACGAAGTCCCGCACTTCATCGCGCAGACGTTCGCCGACCTCATTCCGCTTTCCGCTGCCGTCTTCCTCTTCTGGCTTGGCTCGATCCTCTTCAAGAACGCGACGGGCATGCTGTTCTCCGCCTGGATCCTCGAATTCTTCAAGCCGCTCTTTGTAGCCGCGGATGGCTACATCGGCATTGCGATTATCTACGGCGCGATGGCCATGTTCTGGTTCGTCGGCATCCACGGCCCGTCCATCGTCGAGCCGGCCGTCACCGCCATCTACATCGCGAACATCGAAGCCAACCTCCAGATCGTCACGGCCGGCGGCCATGCGACGAACATCCTCACGCATCCGACGTCCTACTTCGTCGCCACGATCGGCGGCACGGGCGCAACGCTCATGTTCTGCGCGATGTGCGCCTTCCTCGCAAAGTCGGCACAGCTCAAAGCCGTCGGCCGCGCGTCCATCATCCCGGTCTGCTTCGCCGTCAACGAGCCGATCCTCTTCGGCGCGCCGATCGTCCTGAACCCGGTCCTGATCTTCCCGTTCATCGCGGCGCCGATCGCGAACGTCTGGATTTTCAAATTCTTCGTTGACAACCTCGGCATGAACTCCTTCATCTACATCCTGCCGTGGACGACGCCGGCCCCCATCGGCCTCGTCATCGCCACGGGCTTCGCGAAGCTCGCCTTCGTCCTCGCGCCGCTGCTCCTCATCGTCGACGCCGTCCTCTACTATCCGTTCTTCCGCGTCTATGACACGCAGCTCGTCGCTCGCGAGACGGCCATCGCCAATGGCGAAATCTCCGCCGACGACGAAGAGGCCGAGACGCCGGCCGATGCTTATGCCGCTGCTGAAAAAGAAGAAGCCAGCAAGCCGGCCGAAGAAAAGAAAGAAGCTACTCCGGCCGTCGCTGCTGACGCCGTTGCCGCCGATGACGGCGAAGAGAAGCGCGTCCTCGTCCTCTGTGCCTCCGGCGCGACGAGCTCCATGCTCGCGAAAGCCATCACGAAAGGCGCGGAGAAGCGCCACGCGAACGTCGAATCCATCGCAATGGCCTACGGCCAGCACAAGGACGTCATCACGGACTGCGACCTCATCGTCCTCGCGCCGCAGATGGCCTCGATGTACGACGAGCTCAAGCACGACTGCGACGAGAAGGGCGTCAAGAGCGCCACGACGAGCGGCCGCGAGTACGTCGGCCTGACGCGTGACCCGGACAAAGCCCTCGACTTCGCCCTCGCGCTCATGGCTCATTAATTCGGCCAAATCAATACAATAGAACAAGCAAGCACCGGCTGGAAACATGGCAACACGCGATGCTTGCTTTTTCTATACTCTTTTTCCAACACACATAACATTTTCAGGGGAACACTAGGAGGAAACACGAATGAAAAAGAAAGCACTCGTTGCTGCCGTGCTGGCCGCCACGACGCTCTCTGCGACCCCCGCGTTCGCTGAGACGAATCCGTTCACGGACGTCCCGGCGGATCACTGGTCGTACGAAGCGCTCGCGATGCTCGCGAAAGACGGCGTGCTCGAAGGCTACGGTGACGGCACGTTCCAAGGCGACAACCTCATGAACCGCTACGAGATGTCCGAAGTCGTCGCCCGCGCTGCCGAGAAATACGGCACGGCCGCGCCGCGCGACAAAGGCGCCATCAACGACCTCGAGAAGGAATACGCGCAGGAGCTCAAGGATATGGAAGTCCGCCTCGCGAAAGCCGAAAACGAAGTCGCGCACATGAAGAAGATGCAGTCGACGTTCAAGATGTGGGGCGATGCGCGCATGCGTTTCATCGCGAACAAGAACGGCAAGGCGGTCAAAGCTGTTCGTGGCAACACGGACACGACGACCAGCACATACAACCAGTGGAATACGAAAAACAACAGCGAGCTGCGCTTGCGCCTCGGCTTCTATGGCGAGCCGGCACCGAACCTCAGCGTGAATGGCCGGCTGAAAGTAGAGAACGGGAATATCGCGCGCGAAGATTATGATTCAGGGCATGACGCTGGCAAGGGCGACGAAAAGATGAACCTCGACAAGCTCCAGCTCGACTGGCACGCGAAGAACGGCTTCACGGTATCCGCCGGCCGCAATGAGCTTTCTCTTGGCCAAGGCTTGATCTATTGGGAGAACCCGGTCGACGGCCTCATGGTCCAAAAAGATTTCGGCGACAAGATTCACCTGATGGCTGGCTTGGGCGATACGAGCTGTGCGACGTGGACGAACAACGCCGGCCTTGCGACGTTTGCAAACCTCTCGGCAAAGGTCAGCCCTGCCGTCACGGTGACCGCAGCGTATTTCAACCAGCATTCGGATACTGCCAAATGGACAGATGCGTTTGCCAGCTGGGATGGCGGGAAGTCATGGTCTAAAAAGGGCGTGACGACGACGTTTGATTTCCGTCAGCTCGCGCTCGGCGTCCATGCGCAGCTCGCTGACAAGTGGTCGCTCATCGCCGAAGGCGTGAAGAACAGCGCTGATCCGAATTAAAAATATGACGCTACGGGCAATTTTATCTCTAGCAATGACAAGCACGACAAAGGCTTCTGGACGCGCCTGACGTACGGCAAGCAGGATTGGAGCAAGGCGAATACATGGCAGCTCTACGGCGAATACTTCTCGTTCGGCGGCCTCGCCATCGACTCGACGGGCTGGCCGCATCGCCTGAACATCGCAGGCGGCAACGGTTATGGTGGCCAGGGCGCGCGCGGCTACGGCCTCGGCGTCAGCTACATGGTTGCGAACAACACGAACCTCGATGTCACGTATTACAAGATGAAGCCGTATGACAGAAATCTGGCTTGCTTCGACGATTACGAAGATATGGGCTACGCCGCGCTGACGTACAGCTTCTGAGCAGCGTTTGTTTCGAATCAATCAGGAGGAAATCACAGTGAAGAAAAAAGCAATCCTTGCGGCCGTCCTTGCCGCCACGACGCTCACGACGGCGACGGCGTTCGCTTCGGCAAAATCATTCAAAGATGTCCCGATGGATCATTGGTCGTATGACGCGCTCGACATGCTCGCGAAAGACGGCGTCATCGAGGGCTACGGCGACGGCACGTTCCGCGGCGACCAGCCCATGAACCGCTACGAGATGGCCGAGATCGTCGCGAAGGCCGCCGAGAAATACGGCACGGCCGACCTCAAAGACAAAGGCGCGATCACGAAGCTCGCGCGCGAATACGCCGACGAGCTCAAAAACATGGACGTCCGCCTCACCGCTGTGGAAAACGATGTCGCGGAACTCCGGAGCGGCATGTCGAGCTTCAAGTGGTATGCTGATGCACGTATGCGCTATGCACAAAACAAGGCCGGCGATGCCGTCGATGGTTTGAAAAACCTGAATTACGGCGCTGGTAACAAAGAGAAATACAATGCGGGCAAGGCAAAGAACCAGAACGAGCTGCGCCTGCGCCTCGGCTTCTATGGCGAACCAGCACCGAACGTCAGCGTGAACGGCCGGCTCAAAGTAGAGAATGTGAACATCGCACGTGAGAATTGTGATGCGGGTCAGAATTCGGGCCATACTGCGAGTAAAGACGACGAGAAGATGGCCATCGACCGCCTGCAGCTCGATTGGAAGGCAAAGAACGGTTTCACGGTCTCGGCCGGCCGCAACGAGGTCAGCCTCGGCCAAGGCCTGATTTACTGGGAGAACCCGATCGACAGCGTCATGGTGCGCAAGGACTTCGGCGACAAGGCCAGCCTCTTGCTTGGCGCGGGCGACACGAGCTGCACGACGTGGGACAATGAAGCCGGCTTCGCGACGTTTGCGAACCTCTCGGCGAAAGTCAGCCCGGCCGTGACGGTGACGGCGGCGTACTTCAACCAGAATTCGGATGCCAAGACGCAGCATCATGGTTTTGATGAATGGTCGAATGTTTATTATTACCAAGACAAACTCTATTCTACAAAAAATAATCTCCAGCAGCTGTCACTTGGTGTGAATACGCAACTCGCTCGCAAGTGGAATCTCATCGCTGAGGGCGTACACAATAATGTGGATGCAGAAGATGTGATAACAATTGATAATACAGGTGCATCTGACTATCCAAATCAGCCCAGCACGCACAAGAACGGCTTCTGGACGCGCCTGACGTATGGAAAGCTCGATCCGAGCCAGGCGAAATCGTGGCAGGTCTACGGCGACTACTTCGCGCTCGGCGGCCTCGCCATCAATTCCTCGCTCAACGGCAAGAGCGGTTCGAGCTGGGTGCATCGCCTCAACGTCGCAGGCGGCAATGGCTATGGCGGCCAGGGCGCCCGCGGCTGGGGTCTCGGCGCCAGCTACATGCTCGCAAAGAACACGAACCTCGAACTTGCGTACTACAAAGTGAAGCCGTACGACAAAAACACGGCCGGCTTCGATGAATACGACGACATGGGCTTCGCGTCGCTGTGCTATAGCTTCTGAGGCGGAGAGACTTGTCGATCGACACCGATAAATTTGTAGCATCTATAGATTTGTAACGTACTGTTGCGAGCGTGGCTCACTCCCCGAAAGCCTTCCCCAACGGGGAAAGGGGTAACGTACTGTTGCGAACGTGACTCACCCCCGAAAGCCTTCCCCTACGGGGAAGGGGGACCGCGTGAGCGGTGGAAAGGGTGTCGGAGGTAGGAAGTGACGAAGAGCACGATTGTAATGGCGAAGGAAGAATGATCTCGTACAGCTTCCTTCGCCGTAACAATCGATGGTATCAGTTTTGGCCTACCTTCGACACCCTTTCCGCCTCGCGTTCGCTCGGCACCTTCCCCGAAGGGGAAGGCTGCTCATGAAGTTGCGTTCGGCAACAGCTCGTTACGCGTTTATTTGAAACAAATATATTTCATCCCCTGTATTCGTTCTGATAGCGTTTGAGGTGAACACAAACCAATGAAAAAGAAAACGTTAAAATCCCTCGTCCTCTCGGCCCTTGCGGCGACGACGTTTGCTTTCCTCCCGTCCGCCGGCGCGGCGATCCAGGTCAACCCGATCCCGAACCTGTCGCAGGATTTCATCAAAGGCGCGGATGTCTCGATGCTGCCGGAACTGGAGTCGCTCGGCGCGAAGTTCTATGATGTCGACGGCACGGAGATGGACGAGCTCCAGATCATGAAGAACCACGGCATCAACTGGATCCGCGTGCGCATCTGGAACAACCCGAAAGACAGCTATGGTGGCGGTGGCAACACGGACGAGGCGCGCGCGCTCGAGATGACGAAGCGCGCCCATGCGCTCGGCCTCAAAGTCCTCGTCGATTTCCACTACAGCGACTTCTGGGCCGACCCGGGCAAGCAGGTCACGCCGAAGGCATGGGCGAACCACGACAAGGATCAGCTCGTGAAAGACGTCTATGACTACACGGCGAAAGTCGTGAAAGATTTCCAGGCGGCCGGCGAAGAGCCGGAGATGATCCAGATCGGCAACGAAGTGAAGTCCGGCATGCTCTGGCCGATCGGCAAGCTGCCGTCGAATGACGGCGACAAGGCGTTCTCCGAGCTGTTGAACGCCGGCCTCAAGGCCGTGCGCGACAACGACCCCGACCGCTCCATCAAACTCATGGTGCATCTGCCGGACGGCGGCGACAATGCGCTGTACCGCTCGTTCTTCGATTCCGTCGAAAAGAACGGCGTCAAAGATTTTGACATCATCGGCCTCAGCTACTATCCGTTCTGGCACGGCTCGCTCGAGAGCCTGCAGCAAAACCTCGATGACATCTCCGCGCGCTACGACAAAGATGTCATCGTCGTCGAGACGGCGTTCGGCTACACGAACGAGAACTTCGACGACATGAAGAATCCGTACGACGAAAAAGCCGAGCGCATCGGCGGTTTCCGCTCGACGGTGCAGGGACAGGCCACGGGCCTGCGCGCCGTCATGGAGCGCCTCGCGAACGTCCCGAACGGCCGCGGCACGGGCATGTTCTACTGGGAGCCGGATTGGTATCCCGTCGAGGGTGCTGGCTGGAAGACCGGCGAAGGCAACGAGTGGGACAACCTCTGCATGTTCGACAAAAACGGCAAGGCGCTTGAGTCGTGGGACGTCTACACGGACGTCAGCGACCAGAGCCTGCCGACGATCGCGCCGACGTTCAAAGAAGTCGACGACGTCGAGGCTGCAGGCGGCGCCGGCGCGCCGATCGCGCTGCCCGAGAAGGTGCGCGTGACGTTCTCCGACGACCATGCGGAAAATCTGCCGATCACGTGGAACGATGCCGCGCCGGTCTTTGACGAGACGGGCACGTATCCGGTGAAAGGAACGGTGCTCGTCGACGGCGAAGCGCATATCGTGAACGGCACGGTCACGGTCGTGAAAAAGACGAACCTCGTGAAAAATCCCGACTTCGAGAACGTGAACCTCGACGGCTGGACGATCACGGGTGACGCGAGTGCTGTGAACGCCGTCTCGAAAGCCGGCGACGCGCTCGGTCAGGGTGCGCTGCATTACTGGAGCGACAAGGCGTTCGGCTTCACGGCGAGCCAGTCGTTCGACGGCCTCGAGGACGGCCTCTACACCGTCTCCGTCCAGACGCAGGGCGGCGGCGGAGAAGAGAGCTACGAGCTCTTCATCGAGACGAACGGCGAGCGCAAAGCGACGCCCATCACGGACACGAAATGGAACGAGTGGCACACGTTCACAATCTCCGATGTCGAGGTCAAAGACGGCAAAGCCACGATCGGCGTCACGATGAAAGCCGCCCCCGGCTGCTGGGGCTCGGTCGACAACTTCGAATTTTATAAGCAGGACTGACGAGCTGTTGCCGAACGTAACTTCTCCAGCAGCCTCTCCCACAGGGAGAGGGGGACCGCGAAGCGGTGGAGAGGGTGTCGGAGGTACGACGTAACGAATACGAATAAAGTTGAGTCGAAGGGCGTCTGAAACTTTTACAACGTCCTTCGACTCAACTTTTTTACGTAATAGTTATGCCCTACCTTCGACACCCTTTCCGTCGCCTGCGGCGCCACCTTCCCCGTGGGGGAAGGCTTCTGTATAAGGAACGTTCGGCAACAGATGAATGTAGAATCGGTCTAGTAACTGCAACAATCCCGTCATTTTTGTGCAGATTTTTCTCATCAATAGGAAGGAATGGCTTGCTTTTTCGCGAATAAATGTAACGTAACGTAATAGTTTGGAAAGGTGGTGACACATCATGTCTGATTGCATTTTCTGCAAGATTGCAGCGAAAGAAATCCCGTCGACCCTCGTCTATGAGGATGACCAATGCGTCGCGTTCAAAGACCTCGAGCCGCAGGCGCCCGTGCATGTGCTCGTGATTCCCAAGAAGCACGTCGAGAGCGTGCTCGCGCTCCAGGAGGATGACAAGGCGCTGGCCGCGCACATCCTTGTCGATGTCATCCCAAAGCTCGCGAAGGAGCTCGGCGTCGCGGAGAAAGGCTTCCGCGTCGTCGCGAACACAGGCGAGGAGGGCGGACAGTCCGTCAAGCATCTGCACTTCCATCTGCTCGGCGGCCGTTCCATGCAGTGGCCCCCGGGCTGAGCGGGACGCTCTGGAAAAAACATTTCTTTGTTGACACTGGCGGCGCTATCGGCTATAATGTCATGGTGTAGTTACGAAAAACTACGTGCCGAAGTCAAGTGGAGGGAGGGAAACCAAATGGCAAACGAAATCAAGGTCGGTAAAAACGAATCGATCGATAGTGCTCTCCGCCGCTTCAAGCGCATGTCCCAGAAAGCTGGTACGCTCGCTGAGGTCCGCAAACGTGAACATTATGAGAAACCGAGCGTTCGCCGGAAAAAGAAATCCGAGGCTGCTCGTAAACGCAAGTACAGAAGCTAATCGCTAATGGAATGCAAGAGAGGCGCCTGCGAGTCGAAGAGACTGGCAGGCGCTTTTTTGAGCGCGGAAAACGCTCGAAGCGATGAGATTTTTTGAAAGGAAGAGATCATTGATGTCCATCAAGGAACAGCTGACTGCTGACATGAAAGAAGCCATGAAGGCGCATGAGAAAGACCGCCTGTCCGTCATCCGCAGCGCGCGCGGCGCGATCCGCCAGGCCGAGATCGACGGCGGCCACACGGAGCTCGATGACGCAGCCGTCATCGGCGTGCTGAGCAAGGAAGTCAAGATGCGCAAAGACTCCATCGAGGAGTTCCAGAAGGGCGGCCGCGACGACCTCGTGCAGAAGACGCAGGCCGAGATCGACGTGCTCATGAAGTACCTGCCGGCGCAGCTCAGCGAAGACGAGGTGAAAGCGCTCGTCAAAGAAGCCGTCGAAAAGGTCGGCGCGAAGACGCAGAAGGACATGGGCAAAGTCATGGGTGCGCTCATGCCGAAAGTCAAAGGCCGCGCCGATGGCAAGATGGTCAACCAGCTCGTGCGCGCGATGCTGCAAGGCTGAGGGAACGCCCTTGAAAGCCTTCCCCCCTAGGGGGAAGGTGCCCCGAAGGGGCGGAAAGGGTGTCGGAGGTAGGCCGTAACTGATATAGAGATACTAGAGTCGAAGGAATGACCTCCGACTCTAATTTTTTTGTCGAGTCACGACGTACCTTCGCCACCCGCTCCGCCTCGCTGACGCTCGGCACATCTCCCCTAGGGGAGAGGCTTTTTAGGTTGCAGGATTTTTGACATTGTTTGTAGAAACTATAACATAAGAAACATTTGTCGTTCAAAAAAGGGAGGTGTATATCCATGGCCATCGTTACGCTCCCCGTCGTCAAGATGCTGCTCGTCGCCATCATGTTCCTCGGCCTACTCGTCGAGATCAAGACGGGCGGCATGGGGGCGGGGGTGCTCCTCGGCATCGTCGCGGCCGGCGTGTTCTGGGGCAGCCAGTATGTCGAGGGGGCAGTCAGCTTTTACATGGTCGCCGTGTTCCTCGGCGGCATCCTCTGCATCATCATCGAGATGCTGCTGCCGACCGTCGGCCTGTTCGCGGGCGTCGGTGTCGCGGCGATGCTCTACAGCGTCGTGCTCGCGCTCGGCGGCGACGTCGACGCCATCCTCGCGATGCTCGGCGCGGTCGTGCTCGCGGTCGTCACCTTCGCGCTCATTGTGAAGAAGCTGCCGTCGAGCAAGCTCTGGAACAAATTCGTGCTGCACGACCAGTCCACGTCGAAGCGCGGCTTCGTCAGTGCCGCGCCGCGGGAGGCTCTCGTCGGCCGCACAGGCGTCGTGACGACGGAGCTCCGCCCGTCTGGCACGGCCGACATTGACGGCAAGCCCGTCGACGTCGTCTCCGAAGGCGCATTCCTGCCGAAAGGCACGGAAGTGCGTGTGGTAACGGTCGAAGGCGCAAGAGTCGTCGTGCGGAAATCTTAAGCCTTCCCCTCAGGGGAAGGGGGACCGCGTAGCGGTGGAAAGGGTCCCCTGTACGCTATATGAATTCGTACGGCTGAACTCTTCGCGGGTGCGCGCACGAAACGTTTGGGGTACCTGCGCGCACCGGCGATGTCAAAATGCTTGCGTGTTCATCAAAACTACAAGCGACCCGCTCCGCCTCGCTATCGCTCGGCACCTCTCCCTGAGGGAGAGGCTTCTGGGATTCATGGATACATTGCTTTTTACGAAAGGAGTTACATATGCTATCGTTATTGGGTTCCGGTTTCTTTCTCGTCCTCATCATCGCGGCCATCATGATCTTCCTGCACTTTGTGCCGCTCGGGCTGTGGATCTCGGCGCTCGCGGCCGACGTGCGCGTCAGCATCATCACGCTCGTCGGCATGCGCATGCGCCGCGTGCCGCCGTCGAAGATCATCCTGCCGCTCATCAAGGCGAACAAGGCCGGCCTCGACGTGCAGGTCAACCAGCTCGAGGCGCATTACCTCGCGGGCGGCAACGTCGACAAGGTCGTCGACGCGCTCATCGCCGCGCACCGCGCGCAGATCCCCCTGCCGTTCGAGCGCTCGGCCGCCATCGACCTCGCGGGCCGCGACGTGCTCGAGGCCGTGCAGATGAGCGTCAATCCGAAAGTCATCGAGACGCCGGTCGTCTCCGCTGTCGCGAAGAACGGCATCGAGCTCAAGATCAAGGCGCGCGTCACCGTGCGCGCGAACATCGACCGCCTCGTCGGCGGCGCGGGCGAGCCGACGATCATCGCGCGCGTCGGCGAGGGCATCGTCACGACGGTCGGTTCGTCCGAGAGCCACAACGACGTGCTTGCGAACCCGGACGACATCTCGAAGACCGTCCTCGGCAAGGGCCTTGACGCCGGCACGGCGTTCGAGATCCTGTCCATCGACATCGCGGATGTCGACGTCGGCCGCAACATCGGCGCAGAGCTCCAGACGGATCAGGCCGAGGCCGACAAGCGCATCGCGCAGGCAAAGGCGGAGGAACGCCGCGCCATGGCCGTCGCGAAGGAACAGGAAATGAAGGCCTATACGCAGGAAATGGAAGCGAAAGTCGTCGAGGCGCAGGCCGAAGTCCCGCACGCCATGGCTGACGCGTTGCGCGAAGGCAAACTCGGCGTCATGGATTACTACAATCTCAACAACGTCCAGGCCGACACCGACATGCGGAACGCCATCAGCCAATCCGGCGCAGGCGACAAGCTCGCGCCACAGACGCCGGTCACGAAATGACCGCGCGTGACGGGAAAGGAGGTGCGCCGCTATGGATGCGGGTGATATTTTCAATATCCTCGTGATTGTCGCGTTCTTCTTGCTGCCGCTTTTGGATCGCAAAAAGAAAAAGGGCGGAGTCAAAGGCGAGGCAAAATCGTTTCGTCTGCCGAAGTCGTTTTCGGACGATGTGACGCACGTCCTCTCGAAGAAATTTCCAACTCTTGACGAAGTGCAGCAGGCCGAAAACGTCCTGCGCCATCGCGGTGAGCTCCTGCCGAACGAAACGATGTGGCAGCCCGATGTTGTGGAGGAGGCGGTGCAAACGCCGCCGGCCGTCGACGACATGAGGCTCGACGAGGCGGAGGCCGCGCTGCGTGATGCGGCGCATACGGCGGCGTACGAAGCAAAACGTGACCGCGAGGATGCGCAAATCCGTGCGGCGGAGCAAGCGGCATACGAACGCGCGGCGAAGATTCCGGGCACGCAGCCGAAACCTGTGCTGCCGCGCATCGAGCTGACGGCGGAAAAAGCCCGCGAGGCCATCGTATTGGCGACGATCCTCGGCGCGCCGAAAGCGCGGCGAAAATAATCCATGACAAAACGAAAGCCATGGTGTAGAATGTACAAGTATGCTTTTTGCAAATTTGCGGAACGTTTGAGTTCCGGCGGATATAGGTGATTTGTTTTGTCGAACGCGATGTTTGATGTGATCAATGACGACCTCGGGCATCTCGAGGAAAAACTGCTCGAGGCCGTAGCCGCGCCGGATGAGCTCGTGACGGAGGTCGGCACGCATCTCGTGACGTCGGGCGGCAAGCGCTTGCGCCCGGCGCTGTGCCTGCTCTCTGCGCACGGCGGCCCTGCCTTTGACCTCGCGCATACGATGCCGCTCGCGACGGCGCTCGAGCTCATCCACACGGCATCGCTCGTGCACGACGATGTCATCGACAAGGCCGACACGCGGCGCGGCGCGCCGACGGCGAATGCGAAATGGGACAACAAGATCGCGATCCTCGCGGGCGACTACATCTTCGCGCGCGCGTTCCATCTCGTGACGGAGGGCGGCTACGGCGACCATGTCTCCGGCCGCCTCGCGTGGCTCGTCGGGAATCTCAGCGTCGGCGAGATCATCCAGGACAAGGAGATGTATCGCGCATCGCGCGATGAGGCGGACTACTACAACCGCATCCAGAAGAAGACGGCCGACTTCCTCGAAATCTGCTGCGAGCTCGGCGCGCGCGTCGGCGGCATGCCGCAGGACGAGGCCGACGCGCTCGCGCAGTACGGCCACGACATCGGCATGGCGTTCCAGATCACGGACGACCTCCTCGACATCTCGCAGACGAGCGAGCAGATCGGCAAGCCCGTCGGCAGCGACATCCGCCAAGGCATCATCACGTTGCCCGTCCTGCGTGCGCTCCACGAGAGCGACGACCGCGATGAGCTGCTCGCCATCGTCACGAATCCGTCGATGACGGACAAGGATGTCGAACGCGCGCTCGACATCGTGAAAGCGACGGACGGCATCGCGTTCGCGAAGGCGAAGGCCGACGAATACCTCGCGCACGCGAAGGCCATCCTGCCGGCGAGCCTGCCGGCGGACATCAAGGACGCCTACGAACAAGTCGCGGAATTCATCGGCGACAGGGACTTTTGAATGACAACAAAACGCTCGCGCAAGCGGGCGTTTTTTCGTGTCAGGAAAAGTGAATCCGATTCAGTATTCACGCGCCTCCGCGGGCGTTTCTTTTCTTGAATACCGCGACGGAATGTGATAGAATTATGTTACGAGCGTATGTATTTTTTTCAGAAAGTGGGAGGGATTACTTTGCGAGAACTCGACGCAAAAACAATCACCGAAAATGTCGCCCAGATGTGCAAGGAAGCGGCTTACTATCTTCCCGAAGACGTCTACAAGGCCCTGAAGAAAGGCCGCGAGACGGAGAAGTCGCCGGCCGGCCAGAACGTGCTCGACCAGATCATCAAGAATGCTGAGATCGCGAAGGCAGAAGATCGCCCGTACTGCCAGGACACCGGCATGACGATCGTCTTCCTCGAAGTCGGCCAGGATCTCCACATCGTCGGCGGCGATCTCGAGCAGGCCGTGAACGACGGCATCGCGAAAGGCTACACGGAAGGCTATCTGCGCAAATCCGTCGTCAGCGAGCCACTGTTCAACCGCGTGAACACGAAGAACAACACGCCGGGCGTCATCTACACGAAGATCGTCCCGGGCGACAAGCTCAAGATCACGGTCGAGCCGAAAGGATTCGGTTCGGAGAACAAGGGCGGCGTCAAGATGCTCGTGCCGGCCGACGGCGTCGAAGGCGTCAAGAAGGCCGTCATGGAGATCATCCTCCACGCCAGCATGAATCCCTGCCCGCCGACGGTCATCGGCGTCGGCATCGGCGGCACGATGGACAAGGCTTGCCTCCTGAGCAAGATCGCGCTGACGCGTTCTGTCGACAGCCACAACCCGATGCCGGAATACGCGAAACTCGAAGACGAGCTCCTGGACCTCATCAACCAGACGGGCATCGGCCCGCAGCTCGGCGGCTCGACGACGTGCCTCGGCGTCAACATCGAGTGGGGCCCGACGCACATCGCCGGCCTCCCGGTCGCCGTCACGATCTGCTGCCACGCTTGCCGTCACAAGACGCGCACGCTCTGATTCGCAGCACCTTTGAGGAACAGGAGGAACAGAAAAATGGCAGAACCTATCAAGATCCATACTCCTTTCACCGAGGAGATGTCGAAGAAATTCCATATCGGCGACGCGGTCCTCATCACGGGCGAGATCTACGCGGCGCGAGATGCCGCGCACAAGAAGATGTGTGAGGCACTTGCCGATGGCGAAGAGCTTCCGATCGACTGGCACGACAAGATGGTGTACTACCTCGGCCCGACGCCGGCGAAACCGGGCGACCCGATCGGCTCGTGCGGCCCGACGACGTCCGGCCGCATGGACGCCTACACGCCGACGATGCTCGACCAGGGCATCAAGGGCATGATCGGCAAGGGCTCGCGCTCGAAGGAAGTCATCGAGTCCATGAAGAAGAACCACGTCACGTATTTCGCAGCCGTCGGCGGCGCCGCCGCGCTCATCGCGAAATCCGTGAAGAAATACGAAGTTCTTGCGTATCCGGAGCTCGGCCCGGAGGCGCTTGCGCGCCTGACGGTCGAGGATTTCCCGGCCATCTGCGTCATTGACTGCGAGGGCAACAGCCTGTACGAAGTCAACCAGGAGAAATATCGTACCCTGAAGGGCTACTGATATATTGGGAAAAAAGCGCATCCTTTCTATCCTGCCTCCCCCTCTGGGGGAGGTGCCCCGTTGGGGCGGTGGGGGTGCGTTTCCCGGGAAATTATAGGAGGTATAGAATGTATAACGTAACTTTTTATCTGCGTCGCCTGCATTCGCTCGTCGGTCTCTTTGTCCTCGGCATCGTCATCCTCGAGCACGTCTTCACGAATGCGACGTCGCTCGGCGGCCCGGAGGCGCTCAACGGCGGCCTCGCGATGATGGAAATGATCCCGAAACCCATTTTCTACGGCCTTGAGATCTTCGGCATCGCCATCCCGCTCATCTTCCATGCGGTCTACGGCGTCTACATCGCGCTCCAGGCGAACAACAACCCCGGCCGTTTCGGCTACATCCGCAACTGGATGTTCACACTCCAGCGCTGGTCGGCATGGTACCTCGTGCCGTTCCTCCTCTGGCACATCTTCTATCTCCGCATCTACACGAAGGGCATCTGCGGCATCCCCATTTCGTATGAGCTGCTCGACAGCTACTTCACGAACCCGATTGTCGTCGTCCTCTACACGGTCGGCATGATCGCGGCGATTTTCCATTTCTGCAACGGCATCACGACGTTCTGCATGACGTGGGGCATCGCGAAAGGCCCGCGCGTCCAGACGGTCGTCAGCGTCCTCTCGATGCTGCTCTGCGCCGGCCTCTGCCTCGTGACGCTCGCGTTCATGGCGCACTACGTGCTGTTCTGATAGCGGATACGAAAAGGAGATAAAGAATGGCTAACAAACCCGAAAATAAGATTATCGTCGTCGGCGGCGGCCTCTCCGGCCTCATGGCGACGCTCAAGATCTGCGAAGGCGGCGGCAAGGTCGACCTGTTCAGCTATTGCCCGGTCAAGCGTTCGCATTCCCTCTGCGCCCAGGGCGGCATCAACGCCTGCATGGACACGAAGGGCGAGCATGATTCCATTTACGAGCATTTCGATGACACGGTCTACGGCGGCGACTTCCTCGCCGACCAGCTCGCCGTCAAAGGCATGGTCGAGGCCGCGCCGAAACTGATCAAGATGTTCGACCGCATGGGCGTGCCGTTCACGCGCACGGCCGAGGGCGTCCTCGACCTCCGCAACTTCGGCGGCCAGAAGAACAAGCGCACGTGCTTCGCCGGCTCCACGACGGGCCAGCAGCTCCTCTACGCGCTTGACGAGCAGGTCCGCCGCTGGGAAGTCAAGGGCGGCGTCAAGAAGTATGAGTTCTGGGAATTCATCCGCATCATCAAGAACAAGGACGGCATCTGCCGCGGCATCGTTGCGCAGAACATGAACTCCATGGAGATCGTCTCGTTCCCGGCGGACGTCGTCATCCTCGCGACGGGCGGCCCGGGCCAGGTCTACGGCCGCTGCACGGCGTCCACGATCTGCAACGGCTCCGCCGTCTCCGCTGTGTACCAGCAGGGCGCTGAGCTCGGCAACCCGGAGTTCCTCCAGATTCATCCGACGGCCATCCCGGGCTCGGACAAGAACCGCCTGATGTCCGAGGCGTGCCGCGGCGAAGGCGGCCGCGTCTGGGTCTATCGCGACAACCCGCAGACGGGCGAAAAAGAGCGCTGGTACTTCCTCGAAGACATGTATCCGGCATACGGCAACCTCGTCCCGCGTGACGTTGCTTCCCGTGCCATTTACAAAGTCGTCGTCCACATGGGCCTCGGCATGCACAACCCGAACCGCGTCTACCTCGACCTCTCGCACATTCCGGCCGACTACCTCGAGCGCAAGCTCGGCGGCATCCTCGAGATGTATGATGATTTCGTCGGCCAGGATCCGCGCAAAGTCCCGATGGAGATTTTCCCGTCCATCCATTACTCCATGGGCGGCATCTGGGTCGACCGCGAGCATCACACGAACATCCCGGGCCTCATGGCCTCCGGCGAGTGCGACTACCAGTATCACGGCGCGAACCGCCTCGGCGCGAACTCGCTGCTGTCGGCTGCATACTCCGGCACGATCTCCGGCCCGGAGAGCCTGCGCCTCGCACGCTCCGGCAAGCTCGGCGATCCGCTGACGGACGCCGAAATGGAAGCCGCTCGTCAGGAGACCGTCGACGAATTCGAGAAGATCCTCAAGATGGACGGCCCCGAGAACGCGCATCAGCTCCATCACGAGCTCGGCGACATCATGTACAAGTACGTCTCCGTCGAGCGCGACAATGACGGCCTGAAAGAATGCGTCAAAGAGCTCCAGACGATCCTGAAGCGCTGGGACAACATCGGTGTCACGGACCGCGGCCACTGGGCGAACCAGGAAGCCATGTTCGTGCGTCAGCTGCGCAACATGATCATCTATGCGATGGCCATCACGCAGTCCGCCCTGCAGCGCGACGAGAGCCGCGGTGCGCATGCGAAGATCGTCCTCGAGTCCGACTACAACAAGATGGACGCCGATCTCCAGGCCGGCCTCAAGAAGAAGTACGGTTCGTTCCACTTCGACAAGGAGACGGGCCGCGGCATGACGGACGACGGCAACGACGACCTCGTCTTCTTCGAGCGCAACGATAAAGAGTTCATGCGCACGACCGTCGTCACGTTCGACAAAGAGCATGAGCTCCCGGTCGTCAGCTATCGTGAGTTTGAGCATTCTCTTATCAAACCGCGTCTGCGCAACTACGCTGTGGCAAAGAAAGAGTAAGAGGGAGGACATAAGAGAATGGCAGAAGAACAGAAAAAAGTCAGATTCGTCATCGAGCGCCAGGACGGCCCCGATGCGAAGCCGTACACGCAGGAGTTCGATGTGGACTACCGCCCCGGCCTCAACGTCGTCGCCGCCCTCATGGAAATCCAGAAGCACCCGGTCACGACGGACGGCAAGCGCGTCGCTCCGGTCACGTGGGAATGCAACTGCCTCGAAAAAGTTTGCGGCGCTTGCATGATGGTCATCAACGGCAAGGCACGCCAGGCGTGCTGCTCGCTCGTTGACAAGCTCGACCAGCCGATCCACCTCGCGCCTGCGCGCACGTTCCCGGTCATCCGCGACCTCCTCATCGACCGTTCCGTCATGTTCGAGAGCCTGAAGCGCATCCAGGGCTGGGTTGAGATCGACGGCACGTGGGAAGTCAAGGACGCCCCGATCCAGAACCCGTACACGGCACAGACGGCGTACGAGATCTCGCACTGCATGACGTGCGGCTGCTGCCTCGAGGCATGCCCGAACGTCGGCCCGCAGTCCGACTTCATCGGCCCGGCGCCGACGGTGCAGGCATATCTCTTCAACCTGCATCCGCTCGGAAAATTCGACGCGCCGAAGCGCCTGAACGCCCTCATGCAGAAAGGCGGCATCACGAGCTGCGGCAACAGCCAGAACTGCGTCGAAGTCTGCCCGAAGAACATCAAGCTGACGACGTACCTCGCCCAGCTGAACCGTGACGTCAACAAACAGGCGCTGCGTAATATCTTCAACCACTAAGCAGATAAATTATATGTATTGTTTTTCTCGTGTGTTTGTGCTAAAATAAAGGTAAGCAAAATCATGAGAGTGACATGACAACGCCGAAAAAGAACCCGCTCCCCGACTGGTCATTAGGGAGCGGGTTCTTTGCGTAGCAGAACTACGCGTGCATGGAATGCCACATTACGGTTGCTGACGCCGTTTCCATGCTTCGAAAATCAGGGAGGCAATCAAACTGCCAAGGATACTGATTCCGAGGTTCAGCAGAACGAATAAGAGTGACATGGGCAAGCCTCCCTTCCTTGCCGAATTCAGCTTGGTCGGGCCGTGGCAAATCCAGTATATAGAAGGATTGAAAAAATAGCAAGGTGAAACTTGCCCGACGTTATCGAATGATATATGATAGAGGCAAAGAAACTACTTGATGCGAAAGGACTATCAGTATGAACCGCGAGCACCAATATTACAAGATCAACCGTCTCCTCAAGCGATCGTATCATGCGCGCATCCGTGCGGGCGAGGATGCGGGTATTTATGAGACGTATCGCGAGATGAACGAGGCCATCGTCGCGCTGTTCCATCACGGCGGGCTCATCGATGCGACGGCGGCCGAGGCGCTCGGGCAACATCATACACATGAGAAAGCGTGAACCATATGGGAAAGCAAGGACGAACCCCGCGCGTGCCGCTCTCGCAGACGCTGAAGCGCTGCAAGAATCTCTTTGACCTCATCAAGCGCACGACGGATGAGTACGTGCTCATTGTCGACATCGAGACGAACGTCGCGATGCTGTCGCCAAACCTCGTGCAGGACTTCGGCCTGCCTGCGGAAGTCGTGGAAGATTTCCTCGGGCTCTGGTCGCCGCTCGTGCACCCGGACGAACGCGCGCAGCTCAGGACGTCGCTCGGTGCCGTCATGGAAAAGCTCAACGTCTTCGAGCATGCCATGGAGTACCGCGTGCGCGACGCGAAGGGCAACTACGTCTGGATCCGCTCGCGCGGCCGCGTCGGCGCGATGGGGCCGGAGGGGAAATATCCGATCTTCGTCTCGATGATCCAGCGCATGGGGCAGCGCAACCAGGCCGACGACGTGACAGGTCTGCTCAATAAATACCAGTTCGAGCACAACATCAAGATGGCGCTCTCGGCGTACCGCATCACGGGTGTCGGCGGCGCGGTCATGGTCGTCGGCATCGACAATTTCAAAATCGTCAACGAGACGTTCAACCGCATGATGGGCGACGTCGTGCTTCGGAACGTCGCGAACGTCATCGGCGCGCTGCTGCCCGAGGAGCTCACGCTGTTCAAGCTCGACGGCGACGAGTACGGCATCATCTACCCCGAGGCCGACACGAGCATCATCACGCAGCTCTTCAGCAGCATCCAGAAAGCGCTCATGCGCCCGATGGACCTCGACGGCCATCCGTACTATTGCACGGTGTCGGCCGGCACGGCGTTCTACCCGCAGGCCGGCAAGGACTACCTCGTGCTGCACAAGCATGCCGAAGCCGCGATGGATCTCGCGAAGCGCGATGGCAAGAACCGCAACTGCCTGTTCAGCCGCGACCAGTACAATCGATGGGTGCGTTCGATTTCCATGCGCGACAACCTCAGAGAGTGTGTCGAGCGCGGCTGCCAGCACGACTTCAACCTGTTTTACCAGCCGCAGGTCGACGCGCACACGCACGAGCTCGTCGGCGCGGAGGCGCTCTTACGCTGGCGCAATCCGAAAGGCCGCATGGTCGCGCCGATGGAATTTATTCCTTTGCTAGAGGAAACGAAGCTCATCCTGCCTGTCGGCAAATGGGTGTTCGAGACGGCGGCGCGCATGTGCCAGAAATGGCGCGAGCGCGTGCCGAATTTCTGCATGAGCGTCAACATGAGCTACGAGCAGGTGCGCGACACGTCGTTCCGCGATTTCGTGCCCGCCTGCCTCGGCAAGCTCGGCCTGCCGGCGGACGCGATGATCCTCGAGCTCACGGAGAGCAAGATCGTCGCGGACTGGGCGTACGTCAACGAGCAGTTCGACGGTTACCGCGCGCAGGGCATCCGCATCGCCATGGACGATTTCGGCACGGGCTATTCGTCGCTGTCGTCGCTGAAGAATCTTTCGTGCGACATCGTGAAGATCGACCGCGAGTTCGTGAAGAACATCCTCGACAACGATTTCGACAAGCAGCTCGTCGCCTCCGTCGTCGCGCTCTGCCACAGCATCGGCATCAAGGCGTGCATCGAGGGCGTCGAGGATGAGCCCGTGCACGACCTCCTCAGAGACCTCTGCGGCGCCGACACGATCCAGGGCTACCTCTTCGGCCGCCCCGAGCCGTCGAACCTGTTCGAAGACAAATTTTTGGAACACTACCAGGAGGAACCGTATGCGGAGAGAGAGGGATACTGAGAACATCACGCTGCTCGGCCAGAAAAACGTCCACTACCACTACGACTATTGCCCAGAAATCCTCGAGACGTTCGAGAACCGCCACAAGGACAACGACTACTGGGTGAAATTCAACTGCCCCGAGTTTACGGCGCTCTGCCCGATCACGGGGCAGCCGGACTATGCGACGATCTACATTTCGTATGTCCCGGACGAGCGCATGGTCGAGTCGAAGTCGCTGAAGCTCTACCTCGTGAGCTTCCGCAGCCATGGCGATTTCCATGAGGACGTCGTCAACGTCATCATGAAAGACCTCATAAAGCTCATGGATCCGAAATACATCGAGGTCTGGGGCAAGTTCCTGCCGCGCGGCGGCATCTCCATCGACCCGTGGGCGAACTATGGCCGGCCGGGTACGAAGTACGAGAAGCTCGCCGAGCATCGCTTTTTCGAACACGACCTCGTGGGCATGGAGAAGGTGGACAACCGATGAAACGCCAAAAGCGCATCGCGCTCGTCAATGACATCACGGGCTTCGGCCGCTGCTCCGTCGCCGTCGAGCTGCCACTCATCTCCGCGATGAAAGTGCAGGCCTGCGCGCTGCCGACGGCCATCCTCTCGTGCCACACGGGCTTCCCGACGCATTACATCGACGACTACACTGACCGCATGCGGCCGTACATGGAGGACTGGCAACGGAACGGCGTCCAGTTCGACGGCATCGCGACGGGCTTTCTCGGCTCTGCCGAGCAGATCGCCATCGTCGCCGATTTCATCCGCGCGTTCAAGCAGCCCGGCACGCGCGTCATGGTCGACCCCGTCATGGGCGACTACGGCAAGCTCTACGCGTCGTACACGGACGAGATGTGCGAAAAGATGAAAGCGCTCCTCGCGCTCGCTGACATCGTCACGCCGAACCTCACGGAGGCCTGCCGCCTGCTCGACCGCCCGTATCCGAAGGACGGCAAGGTCGACACAGCAGAACTCGAATACATGGCCGCCGAGCTCGCCGACCGCGGCCCGTCGCAAGTCGTCATCACGGGCCTTTCCGCAGGGAAGGACATCGAGAACTTCATCTACGAAGCCGGCCGCGGCACGATGCTCCGCGAGCGCAAGATCGGCGGCGACCGCAGCGGCAGCGGCGACGCCTTCGCCGCCATCGTCATCGCGAGCCTCGTCAAAGGCGAAAGCCTCACGGACGCCGTCAAGAAAGCGGCGGACTTCATCAGCAAATGCCTGAAGTATGCTGTTGAGCTCGATCTGCCATGGAACTACGGCTTGCCGTTTGAGGAGTATCTGACAGAGTTGAAATAAGAGCAACGTCATTACGATAAGATTGAAAGGCTCGCGAACTTTTGCCTCCCTCTCCGAGGGAGGGGGACCGCGAAGCGGTGGTGGGTGTGGCGAAGGTAGGATGTGTTGCGATTCTCGATTGTGCAGTCGAAGGAATCGCCTACGTTCCACCTTCGTCAATACAATCCCGAGTATAACTCACGTCCTACCTTCGCCACACCCTCAGTCAGCTTCGCTGACAGCCCCCTCGGGGAGGGGGCCTGAGGTTGATTGGCTTTGGGGCTTTTTCACTTCATAAGGAGAGACTATTTCATGTTAGTTTACGCCACGCACGCTGGCGGCCGTTACCTGCCCATTGCCGACAGCCTGAAGGAACAGCCGGAGGGCCAGCGCAACCTCTACATCAACGTCACGAATCATTGCAACTGCTCGTGCACGTTTTGCCTGCGCCAGAAGAAGCACATGGCCGAGCAGTCGACGCTCTGGTACAAGGACGGCGAGCCGTCGCTTGCGAAATTTAAAAAGGCGCTCGACGCCGTGCCCTGGCAGTATTTCAAAGAGATCGTCTTCTGCGGCTTTGGCGAGCCGACGATGCGCCTCGACGTGCTCGTCGAGCTCTTGCACTACGTCAAGAAGCTCCAGCCGAGCCTCCCGACGCGCCTCAACACGAACGGCCTCGCGAATCTCGAATACGGCGAGGACATCACACCAAAGTTCAAGGGCGTCCTCGACACGATCTCCATCAGCCTCAATGCCTCGAACGCCGAGCGCTATTACGAGCTCACGCGCGCGAAGTACGGTGTGAAGTCCTACGAAGCGATGCTCGACTTTGCACAAAAAGCGAAAGCCTATGTGCCGAACGTCGTCCTCACGATCGTCGACCACGTCGAAGGCCCGGATGAAATCGCGAAATGCCAAAAAATCTGCGACGACCGCGGCCTCACGCTCCGCGTGCGTCCGTATGAAGATCACTGACACGCAACCATTTGCCCGCAGCATTTTGCCGCGGGCATTTTTTTGTGCGCGCGATGGCGCGGCGCGCGCTCGCAAAAACTTTTCAAGCCGACCGCGTCATGGTAAAATGAGAGAAAACAGAAAACAATCCGCAGGGAGGACAAACACATGCTGCAAGGCGAAGCACGCAATCAAGTCGATCGCATCTGGGAAATATTTTGGACGGGCGGCATCACGAACCCGCTCGAAGTCATCGAGCAGTTCACGTATCTCTTGTTCATCAAGCAGCTCGACGACATGGAGACGGAAAAAGAATCGAACGCCGTGATGTTCGGCGTCGAGTATCACGGGATGTTCGACGCGCACCCGGAATATCGCTGGAGCCATTTCCGTCAGCTCGGGTCGCCCGAGGAGATGTTCGCGCTCGTCGCGGACGGCGTGTTTCCTTTCATCAAGACGCTCCATCCTGACGGCGACTCCGCGTATGCGAAATACATGGGCGACGCCGTCTTCAAGATCCCGACAGCCGCGATGCTCGTCAAAGTCATCGAAGGCATCGACCAGCTCGACCTCGCGGGCGAGGACAGCAAGGGCGACCTCTACGAATATCTGCTCTCGAAGATCGCGACGGCCGGCACGAACGGCCAGTTCCGCACGCCGCGCCACATCATCGACATGATGGTCGACATGGCCGCGCCGCAGATGACGGACACCATCGTCGACCCCGCCATGGGCAGCGCCGGCTTCCTCGTCGGCGCGCAGACGTATTTGCGCGCGCACTACGGCGACGAGCTGTCGAGCGACACGAAATTTGCGCAGCATTTCCACACGGCGATGTTCCACGGCTACGACATGGATCGCACGATGCTGCGCATCGGCGCGATGAACATGCTGCTGCACGGCGTCGAAAATCCCGACATCGCCTACAAGGACAGCCTGTCAGAAAAAAATGAGGACGCCGGCCGCTACACGCTCGTGCTCGCGAATCCGCCATTCAAGGGCTCGCTCGATGCCGAGGCCGTCGCGGATTCGCTGCTCTCGATTGCGAAAACGAAGAAGACGGAACTCCTCTTCCTCTCGCTCTTCCTGCGCATTCTCGCCATCGGCGGCCGCGCGGCCGTCATCGTGCCAGACGGCGTGCTGTTCGGCTCATCGAAAGCGCACAAGGAAATCCGCCGCGTGCTCGTCGACGAAAACAAGCTCACGGCCGTCATCTCCATGCCGAGCGGCGTCTTCAAGCCGTACGCCGGCGTCAGCACGGCCATCCTCCTCTTCACGAAAATCGGCCGCGAAGGCGCGGGCACGACGGACAAGGTCTGGTTCTACGACATGCACGCCGACGGCTACACGCTTGACGACAAGCGCCAGCCGACCGACGCGAGCGACATCCCCGACATCCTCAAACGCTTCCACCACATCGAAAACGAAACCAGCCGCAAGCGCACGGAACAAAGCTTCTTCGTCCCTGTCGAGGACATCCGCAAAAACGGCTACGACCTCTCGCTCAACAAATACAAAGAAATCGAATACGTCCCCGTCGAATACCCGAGCACGGAGGAACTGCTCGGACGGATTGACGAGGCAGATAAAGAATATGCGGAGAACATGGAGAAGTTGCGGGGGATGCTGATTTAAGAAGGGAGAAAGCAAATGCCTTTTGTATTCAAAGCGTGGGAGGACCTCACGATTCGTGATGATTATATGTTCAAGGCCACGATGCGGAACAAGCAAGTTTGCGGGGAGGTCTTGGAAGCCATCCTCAGCCAGCCAATTCGCGACATTGTTTATCTGGAGGGGGAAATGACGCTCAAAGCAGGTTATCTGAGCAAGGGCGTGCGGCTCGACGTGTATGTAGAAGATGAAGCGCATACGGTTTACAATGTGGAGATGCAAGTCCGGAGAGACGGCGATGATCTTGCGAGACGGATGCGTTATTATCAGTCACAGCTAGACGTAGAACTTTTGGCAGCAGGGAAAAAATATGCCGAGCTCTCAAAGACGATCATTATTTTCATCTGTCCATTCGACCCCATCGGGCGTGGATGGCACTTGTATTGGTACGAGAATACGTGTCGCAAGGATGCGACGCTGAAGTTAGACGATGGCGCTGTCAAGATTATCCTCAATACGCACGGTACTGGTGATGATATTTCACCGAAGCTTCAGGCGTTCATGGACTATGTGAACAGCGGAATCCTTAGTTCCGATTCATTAGTGCAAGCCATTGACCGTCAGATTCAAGAATTGAAACAGAGCGAAGCAGAAAGGATGAGATATATGAAGTACGAGTTGGATTTAAGCGAAGCGCGCGAAGACGGCCTAGCGGAAGGCAGAGCGGAAGGCAGAGCGGAAGGCAAAGCGGAAGGCAAAGCGGAAGGCAAATTGGAAACGCTCTTGGAGAATGTCCGTTCACTGATGAAATCCATTCCCTGTGATGCCAAGCGCGCTATGGATCTGCTGAATGTGCCGGAGGCGACGCGGGGGAAGATTCTGGTGCAGCTGTGAGCAGTATCGTTCGATGATGGTGAAAGGGATGATAGGATGAAGCGCGTTTGGAAGACGATGGGCGAGTTGGCGACGTATGTCAATGGGTATGCGTTCAAACCGGAAGACTGGTCGGAAAATGGCGCACCAATCATCCGCATTCAAAATCTGACGGGCAACATGCCGGAGCTTCATGGTTATGAAGGGCGGTTGGATGAGAAGTATCGCGTCGTAGCAGGCGATATCCTAATTTCGTGGTCGGCGAGCCTCGGCGTTTATGAATGGACGCAGGAGGATGGCTGGCTGAACCAGCATATCTTCAAAGTCGTCTTTGACAAGGAGCAGCTTGACAAGACGTACTTCAAATATGCAGCATCCCGCGCCATTGAAAAATCTGCGACGCTTGTCCACGGCTCGACCATGAAGCATCTGACGAAAGGCGTCTTTGACGCGATCCCCGTGCCGGTCTATGCGATGGAAAATCAGCGACGGATTGCTTCCATCCTGCATGCGATGGACGAGAACATCGCGAACCGCAAGCGTGTTTTGGCGTTGCTCGATGAACTTGTCAAATCGCGGTTTGTGGAGATGTTCGGAGACGCTAGCAAGAATCCACACAATTATCGCATGGGTGTAATGGTTGATCTATGTGATGCAATCGTAGATTGTCCACACTCAACGCCGCAAGAATATGTAGCTAATAGAACGCATCCAGCAATTCGCACGACAGAAATCCATAATGGACAAATTGAATGGTCTACGATGCGCTATGTCTCAGAGTCTGAGTATCAGCAACGTGTCGTCCGACTGATTCCACAAGCTGGCGATATTGTTTATGGCCGCGAAGGCTCCTGGGGAGAAGCAGTCATTTTGCCTAAGGGGTATCAATTTTGTTTAGGCCAGCGTGTCATGCTTTTGCGACCGAAAGTTGGAGTATGTTTACCGGAGTTTTTATGGCAACAAATTCGTAGTCCTTATGTTTACGCACAAGCGAAAGCAAAAAATGTTGGAGCGACGGTGGGACATGTAAACGTGGCCGATATAAAAAATTTTTCTGTTCTCATACCGCCATTAGAAGAGCAACAAAACTTCGCCGCCTTCGTCCATCAGGTCGATGCG
>NZ_JALFCU010000088.1 GCF_022771645.1 Selenomonas sp. | reverse complement strand
ACGAACGCTGCCATTCGGCGATCGGCGACATCCCGCCAGCCGAAGCATACTTCCCAGCCATGTTGCTGGATGCAGCGAAAGCAGCCGCCTGATTCACTATAAAATCATCGGATTTTTGTCTTGACAAGCGTGCCATTATACATTGTCGAGCCTCCTTCAGATGTGTTCCAGCCGCGCCTGATACGAGATACTGCGCAGCGTGTCGAGCTCGTCGAACGCGATGACGTACGCGCGCTTTTCTTCGTCGAGCGCCTGCACCGTGCCTTCGCCGAAGATGCGGTGGATGACTCTTGTGCCGACGGCGAAGTGCGCAGGCGCGGCGGCTCTTTCCATGCGGCGGTCGCTGGCCGCGGCAGCGCTCCGCGCGTCGCGCACGAGACTGTCTGGCAAGGGCTCAGGAATGTCGAGCAGCGCTTTGTCGATGTCAAAGATGAAGCGCGACGGGAAGCGCACGGAGCCATCAAAGTTCAGCCCTTCCGCGTCGGAAAGGTACAGCCGCTGCTCCGCGCGCGTCATGGCGACGAACGCGAGGCGGCGTTCTTCTTCGATGCCTTCTTTCGTGCGCGTCTTGCGCGACGGGAAGATGCCTTCGCTCATGGCGCAGAGGAAGACGATGGGGAATTCGAGGCCTTTCGCCGTGTGGACGGTCATGAGGCGGATGCGGTCGCCAGGGTCGCCGGCATCGCGGTTCGAGAACAATGCGATATGCGCGAGGTAATCCATGAGGCCGGCCTCTTCGCCGCACGTGACTTCGTAGTCGCGCACGCTCTGCTTCAGTTCCGCGAGGTTGTCGAGACGTTCCTGGCTGCCCTCCGTGCGCAACATCGCTTCGTAGCCGCTCTCATCGAGCACGTGCGTCAGCACGTCGGAAATCGGCTGACCTTCGTAACTTTTCGCGAAACGGTCGACGAGCGCGAGGAACGACGCCGCCTGCGTGCCGCGCCAGATAGGGTCGCCCTGCGTCTCCTTCATCGCGTCGTAGAGCGTCAGCGTGCCACCGTGCTCCGACGCGTGCGCGGCGGCGTATTCCGCGAGGAACGTCATGCGGCGCTTGCCGATATTGCGCTTCGGCTGGTTCACGATGCGCGCGAACGACAGGTCATCGGCGTACGCGATCATGCGCAGGTAGGCGATGGCGTCGCGCACTTCCTTGCGGCCGAAAAACTGCACACCGCTGTAGATCGTGTACGGCACGTGCTTCGCGATGAGCTGCTCCTCGAGGCTGCGCGTCACAAAATGCGCACGATAAAGGACGGCGATGTCGTGATACGGCACGCCGTCCTCCTGGTGCAAGCGAAGAATCTCATCGGCGAGCCAATGGCCTTCGCCGTCCGCGCCTGCCGCATGGTGATAGAGCGGCTTGGATCCTTCGGGGAGCTGCGCGATGAGGGATTTTTCGATGCGGTTCTTGTTTTTGCTGATGAGGGAATTCACCGCCGCGAGGATTTCCGGCGTCGAGCGGTAGTTCTCCATCATGTAGATCGTCCGCGTGCCGGCGAAATGCGTATCGAACTCCATGAGGTATTTGCCCGACGCACCGCGCCATGTGTAGATGGTTTGGTCGGGGTCGCCGACAACGAACAAATTCTTGTGATAGCCGGCGAGCACTTCCATCAGACGGTATTGCAATTCGTCGATGTCCTGGAACTCATCAATCATGATGTACTCGAGCCGTTGCTGCCACTTCGCGCGGATGTCGTGATGCTCGCGGAAAATATAGAGCGTGAACTTCAGCAGATCGTTGTAGTCGAGGCCGAAGCATTTCTTCTGCTGGTAGAGGTATCCATAAAAGAGAACGTCTTCTTTTTCCGTCGCCATGTCATATTTCGCCTTGAGCTCAGCGACGCTGAGGCGGATGAGGTCTTCGTAATATTCCGGTTCGTAGACGCACTTGCGCATCTCGAACATGTCGCGCGCTTGCCCGTACGTCATGTCGCGCAGTGTCAGATGGCGCTCCTCGTAAATCGCCGCAAGCATGTCGTCAATGTCGCTGTTGTCGAGCACGAGGAAATTCTTCGGAAAGCCGACGGCGTGGCTGTCCTCTTGCAAGACGGACACACAAAAGCCATGGAACGTGTTGATATAGCCCGTGTCGTTGTCGGACGTCATCGCATGGATGCGGCTGCGCATCTCGCCGGCCGCCTTGTTCGTGAACGTGACACAGAGGATGTTCCCGGGCAGGATGCCGAGCTCTTCCACGAGATAGGCGAAGCGGTGCACGAGCGCGCGGGTCTTCCCCGATCCCGCGCCCGCGAGCACGCGCACGTACCCCTCGGTCGTCTCCACGGCTTCGCGCTGCGCTTCGTTGAGTTCATCCAGCCCTGCGAACACGTCGCCGCCCCACTCGTCTGCCATGCCCGTTTGTTCCACGCTGCTCAGTCCTCCACGAGGCGCTCGGCTGGATCGAAATGCAATTCGTGGACGAAATGGAAGAGCTCGATGCCGTTCAGCACGCTTTCCACTTTTGCATCGCGTTCCTCCGAGAAATCAATGACCTTTGTTTTCACGGGCTTGCCATCGCCATCCGCGAAAATCGCCACGACGGGGCGATCCGTGCGGCCGAACTCCGCCGACTTCACGATGCCGTAGCCGTAATTCGTCTTGATGACCGTGCCGACGGGATAGATGGCGACGTTCTTGAAAAAGAGGTTCAGGAGCGTCGGCGAGAACTGCCCCGGCGAACAGAATTTCATGAGCTTGTAGGCAATCGCCGGCGTGTACGGGCGCTTGTACGCGCGCTCGCTCGTCAGCGCATCGTAGACGTCTGCGATGGCCGCGATGCGGCCATACGGATGGATGGCATCGCCCTTGAGCCCCTGCGGATAGCCGCGGCCGTCGAGGTGCTCATGATGCTCGAGCGCGACGATCGACAGCAGCTTGCTGTCCGGCAGGTTCAGCTTTTTGATGCGCTCCATGCCGCGCGTCGGATGCGTCTTGATGAGCGCGAACTCCTTGTCGTCGAGGCGCCCCGGCTTGTTGAGGACTTCCTTCGGGATGTCCACTTTGCCAATGTCATGCAGGAGCGCGCCGAGCGTCAGCTCGACGATGTGGTTCTTGTCCATGTTCAGGAGCGACGCGAGGATGCCCGACAGCATCGCAACGTTGACGCTGTGCGCGAACGTGTACATGTCGTGCGTGCGCAGATCCGTCAGCTGCACGAGGTTCCTTCGCCGGAGCGTCACGTCGTTGACGATGGACGCCGCCGACGCGCGGAGCGGCCCGATGTCGAACGTACCTTTCTTCCGCACGTCCTCGAAGACATGATAGACGTGCTGGATGGCCATCGCGCGCGTCTTTTCCGTCAAGATGCCCTCCGGCGGCGTCACGCCGGGATTCTTCGTATCCATGGAAAGGACATGGATGCCCGAGACCCCGAGCTTCTGCAGCTTTTCGATATAGGATTCCGTGAGCTCCGTGCCTTTCGTCAGGTAGCTCCCGCCGCTTTCATTGTAGATGCTCTGCGCCGTCACCATGCCGGGCTTGACCTTGCTCAGTGGCAGATTGATCATACAACATCCCTCAGATCACATTCGTGTCAATTCCGCTATCACTTTATTGTAAATCAGACAATCTTCGTTGTCCAGCGTTCAATGTTCCAGACCGAGTCGACCCAGTCCTCGTAAAATTCCGGCTCGTGCGAGACAAGCAGCAGCGTGCCCTTGTATTCCCGCAGCGCGCGCTGGAGCTCCTTCTTCGCGTCGACGTCGAGGTGGTTCGTCGGCTCGTCGAGCACGAGGAGATTCACGGGCGTCTCGATGATCTTCGCGAGCCGCACGCGCGCCGCCTCACCGCCCGAGAGCGCCATCATCTTCGTCGTGATGTGATCGTTCGTCAGGCCGCAGGACGCCAGCGCTGCCCGCACCTCGAAATTTGATTTGCCCGGGTACGCCTGCCAGAACTCGTCAAGCGCCGTGTTCTGGTTGCCGGCGGGACTTTCCTGTTCGAAATAACCGACGGAGACGAATTCGCCGCGCTCGATGCTGCCCGAGATCGGCGGTATCATGCCGAGCAAAGTTTTCAGGAGCGTCGACTTGCCAAGGCCGTTCGTCCCGCGGATGGCAATCTTCTTGCCGCGCTCGACGCGGATGTCGACGGGCGTCGTCAGCGGCGCGTCGTAGCCGAGCACGAGGCGCTTCGCCTCGAGCACGAAACGCGACGGCGTGCGGTCGACGTCGAAATGGAAATGCGCCTTCGGCCGCTCCGTGCGCTTCGTCAGCACTTCCATCTTGTCAAGGCGCTTCTGGCGGCTGTTCGCCATGCCGCGCGTTGCGACACGCGCCTTGTTGCGCGCGATGAAATCTTTCTCGCGCGCGATTTCCGCCTGCTGGCGTTCGTATGCTGCATCCTCCTGGCGGCGTTTCAGCGCCGCCATTTCCTCGAATTTCTCGTAAGAGCCCGTGTAGCGCGTCAGCGACAAGCCTTCGACATGCCAGATGACGTTCGTGACGGCATTCAGGAACGGCACGTCATGTGACACGAGGATGAACGCGTTCTCGTAGTCCTGCAAGAATTTCGTCAGCCACGCGATGTGCTCGGCGTCGAGATAATTCGTCGGCTCGTCAAGGATCAAGATGTCCGGATGCTCGAGCAGGAGCTTCGTCAGCAGGACTTTCGTCCGCTGCCCGCCCGAAAGCTCGTCGACCTTGCGCTCGAGTCCGATGTCCATGAGCCCGAGACCGGCCGCGACCGTCTCGATCTGCGTGTCGATCGTATAGTAGCCGCCCGCCTCCAGAAGGTCTTGGATATCGCCCACGTCCTTCATGAGCTGCTCCGTCTCCTCCGGCGTCGCGTCCGCCATCCGGTCGTACGCCGCGAGCATCTCCTGCTCCATCTGCACCATCGCGTCGAACGCCGTCCGCAGCGTCCCGCGGATCGTCGCCCCCGGCACGAGTGTCGCGTGCTGATCGAGATATCCGACGTTCGTGCGCCTTGCCCACTCGATCGTGCCGGCATCCGGGGTCAAACGTCCTGTGATAATCGCGAGGAACGTTGATTTCCCCTCGCCATTTGCGCCGACGAGCGCCACATGCTCCCCTTTTAACAGACGAAACGAAACATCCTCAAAGATTTCTCGCCCGCCATAGCTGTGCGAGAGGTGCTGTACCTGCAGAACGCTCATAAAGACCCCCTGTCGAATTTCCTACACCTGACCATTATATCATATTTCTGATGAAATCTGTATACAAAACTTGCACAACCGAACGAAAGTGATTCATCAAAATACGGAGCAAAGAAAAACCGTTGCGAGCAACATCGCAACGGTCTAAATCAAAAACTCAGGCTTCGATATCCACGCCACCGGCCTCCGGCATGTCGACGTCGACGGCGTACTCCGGCACGGGGTCGACCTTCGCATCGGGGATCGTGCTCGACGACTGCTCCCACTCGCGATCTTCGTCATGCTGCTTGCTCAGCTTGTCGTCTTCTTCCCGTTCCTTGCGCGTCAGTTTCTGCTGCTCGATGGCGCCCATCGACTTCGCAATCTTGTAGAGGTCTGGCGAGGCCTGGGCAAGCTCTTTCTCGTCCGCCTGCGAGACCTTGCGCCCCTTCATGATGCGCATGGCCGTCTCCATGATCCGTGACTGCGCCTCTGCCGCTTTCTGCGCGGACTCGCCCTGGCGCTGCGCCGACACGGCCTGCTCGCGCAGCATGTTCGCTTGCGAAATGCCCGCGCGCAGCTGCTGCATCGCCTTGTCTTTCGCCGTCAGCAGCCGTTTCATATCATCGGACAGGTAAAACTGCTGGCCGTTCAATTCGACGTAGCCGTCCTTCAGCGCCTGATGCACAGCCTGCGCGCTCGTGAAGCGCAGCTTGCGGCTCGCGCCCTCACCGAGAAACTGCACGTCAAGAGAAGCAGCCGCCGTCGCTCCCCCTGCTTCCGCCGACGCGGTCGCTGACGCCGTTTCTGCACTTGCCTGGAGCGTCTTTCCCGCTGGGGAAAGCTCCACGACATCGCCGGCCGTGCCCGCCTGCTTCGCCTTCGCCGCCTCGCGCGCAGCGACGAACGCCGCGGCCGCTTTCTTGTCACCTTCTTTGATGTACGTGCCGTCCTTCAGCATCTTCTCATGCATCTTCTGCGCCGTCGGCTGGCTGCTGAGATACGCCTTCTCGTCTGCGCTCAAGCGCGTGATCCACATCGTCTTCTACCTCCCTGCAAAACCTGCGGACATCCCTATCCGCCATCACGCAGATGCCACATCGTGACATCCTCTTTCTAATCTGTATATCGGATTTTATGTAAAAAACTTAAACACGCACGCAGAAAAATCTCGATAAAACAAAAAAGGCTCTCCTCTGATGCAGAAAGCCTGATATTCACAAAATGGTCGGAACGACGGGATTTGAACCCACGACCTCTTCCACCCCAAGTTTAACCCCTTGCAAAAATCCCGCTGAAGCTAGTGTTTTCAAGCGTTCACGGGCATTGGCATTCTCGATTTTTCTTTAGCTAACGCGGGATTAAAAGCAAGAGGAAACACGGAGGCGTGGAACATGAAAACAGACATCAAAAGGAACTTGCGGAGCGTCATGGAGTAGCATCGTCGCTCCTGCGATTGGAAGGAAGGAAACGCCGTGCGCTATTTCGTGCGCGACGGCTTCCCCTGCGTACACTCTAGCGGCACGCTTTGAACTTTGACGATTTATGTGCCAATAGAATCATTTTTGTTATTAAAATACATTTGTCGCATAAAGTTATTGATTTCAAAAAACACACTTATGTTATCATAGAAGCAACGAAAGGGGTTGAGCGACATGGGCAAAGGTCAGATGGTCGGCTATGCGCGCGTGAGTACGATCGAGCAGAATTTGGACAGGCAGGAAAAGGCTTTGCGGGAGCAAGGCGCACAAAAGATTTTCATGGACAAGTTGTCCGTCAAGGACACGAATCGCCCGCAATTCAAGGCGATGCTGGATTACGTCCGCGAGGGTGATACCGTTGTCGTTTCGGAATATTCGCGCCTCGCGAGGAGCACACGGGATTTGCTGAACACCATCAAGGAATTGCAGGACAAGGGTGTGCAGGTCAAGTCGATCCACGAGAACTTCGACACGTCCACAGCGCAAGGCGAATTGATTCTGAAAATCTTTGCAAGCATCGCCGAGTTTGAACGCAAGCTGATTCTGCAACGCCAGCGCGAGGGCATCGCCATCGCCAAGGCAAAGGGCAAGTATCAAGGCCGCAAGGCGAAAGAGAAGCCGCAGGAGTGGGCGCAGCTCTATGCGAAGTACAAGGCGCGGGAAATGACGGCAACAAAACTCGCGGAGATTTGCGGCGTGTCGCGTTCCGTGCTCTATCGTTGGATTCGTGCGGAGCAAGGCTGATGCTACGGCGGGTGCGAAAGGAAATTCCCTATGGGGAGACCTTTTGCGCTCGCCGTAGCGGTATGGTTTCGGCATCGTATGCGCGACATATAAAATATTTCTTCCTTGACGCGCCCGCGTTTTTTTGCTACATTTGAGATAGAATTTGTGGGATTTCCCACAGTCATACAAGGAGGTATCATCATGGAAGCACTCAAAGATTACACGGCGCATATCGACGCAAAGAAGCGGATCACCTTGCGCGGCGCACGCTACGATTATTACAACGTCCGCGAATACGAGAACGGCTGCATCATCCTCGAACCGCGCGAGCTCAAGCGCCCAGACAGCATTTCCGTCGCCACGCTCCGCATGATGGACGAATCCATCAAGAATCTCGACGCAGGAAGGGTTTCTGACCCGATCGACCTCTCCGCGTTCATGGGGTGAATGATGAAACCATTTGCAATCCGTCTCGGCGTCCCCGAAATGCTCGCCTATTGGCAGCATCTTTCGACAGGTGCGAAGGAAGGAACGCTCGCAAGCGACGAAAGACAACTCTTTCAGAAATGGGGGCAAGCGATGGCACACCTCGCGATGAATCCGGCCTACCCCGGCCTCCATACGCACGAAATCCCGCAACTCTCGAAACGCTACGACAAGGGCAGAAAAGTCTTTCAGTCCTATCTCGAAAACCGTAACAGCCGCGCCGCTCGTATGTATTGGGTTTACGGGCCAGAGCATCACGACATCACGTTGATCGGCCTCGAACCGCATCCAGAGGACAAGAAGAAGAACGGCTATCAAAAGGTTCTGTTGTCTGACCTCCCACCACAATCCGCATTTTGATTCTGCATCTCAAACTTCGCAGGTAAAAATCCCCTGCACCCCTTGAAAATCAAGGCTTTGTAAACAGAAAAATAGCATGAGTCTTGCCAGTTTGGTATAATTATGTTGGCTCAAAAACATACCAAGCACCGGAGGCTCATGCTATGAA